>DASYJK010000142.1:0-24981 GCA_035996525.1 Solirubrobacterales bacterium | reverse complement strand
ATCGTGTGGGTGCGGGGTCAGATGCACGAAGGCCCCCTGTCCGGCTCCAACAAGCGAAGGGGCTGCGAAGGGCGCATTCGTAGCCACGGCCGCAGCAGGCAAACCGGTGAACAGATCCCTGCCGACCAAAAGCGGACGAGGGTAGCGCCGAGAGGGAGGCCGTCAACCCCTCGCGGGGTCGGACGAAATCCGTCCTTGACCGCCTCCCTCGCGGCACAAGTCGCGGTTAGGTCGGCAGGGGAAGGCGTCGGCGAAGTCGCCAATTTCAACGCCTCGGATTCGGCCGACGGCTCGGTGAGACTCGAAAGGCAAAAGGCGACCGAACGAAGTCGCTAGATCTTCCGCTTCTTGCGCTTGCGGCGTGCACCCAACCGTGCACCCAACTCGCGACTTTCAGGGAAACTAGGAGCACCTTCCCGTGCCTGAGAGACCCTTTTGGACCCCTCCAAACCCTGCGTGTCCCCCATCATAATCCGCGTGTCGGGGGTTCGAGTCCCTCCTCCGGCACTATTTTTGGCTTTCTAGAGCGGTTTGTGAAGGGCGGGTCTTCCTACGGACGGAAAATCCGAGAATCCTCGTGTCGGATCGGGCAAGTCTGCCCAGCCCAGAGCCAGATCGCTCGGCCGATACCGCTCTCGGTGGACCGACGGTGGACCGAACTCGTCTCGAACACGATCCAGCAACTCTTGTGCGCCGAGGCGATGGAACTCGACGCCTGCGCCTGCGGGGTCTCGGTGTGCGGTCTGAAGGTTGAGCGCGGTGGAGGAGCAGTTCGAAAAGACGGAGCACCGCCTCTTCGCCGGCAGCGCCCTTCCCTATGCCATCCGAGGCACAGGGGGCGGCAGGTCGTCGTGGTCCGCGATCCGATCCGGGAGCGGTTCGGAATCGAGCGGCCGACGCTTCATGAGACCGCTCGGCTCTTCGTGGTGCGACAACCGGCAGCGAGAATACACGCCGGTCGAGGTGGGCCGCCTGCCACAGCCGCCAGCAGCGACGCTTCAGCGCCGTGGTCAGCCAGGCGAGCGGCGGCGCCTCACCGTAGGGATCGAAGTCGGTGATGAAGTTCGTGAAGGTGTCCTGCAGGACTTCCTCGGCGTCTGACTCGGAGGCCGCGTTTCGCCTCGCGATGTTCAACAGGTATCGCCGCCGCTCGCTGTAGATCCGCAGGGCGAGGTCCCTGACCCCGCGCTCTTCGATCGATCCTTCGCAGTCATCGGCTCCTCCGTTCCGTCGCCGGGTTGACGGAGGTCCCAGGGCACCGGACGAGGCCGAGCGGAACCCGAACGCAGCGAGGGCCGAAGGAGCCCGCGGAAGGGCTTGCAGCGCAGGCCGACGGGGCCAGGGTGGCCGAGGCAGAACCGCCGGCGGGACGGGTGTGCGCCCGAAGTGGCCGCGAAGGCGGGCGCCGGGAGTCCTAGATGACGGCGACGGCGTTGATACCCACCCGGCAATGGCCGACCATCGGCCCCAACTTGTCGAGGTCGATCGAGTTCAGCTGGTAGCGGGCAGGCGCCGAGGGGCCCTGCCCCCCGGGCGTCACCGACGCGACCCGACGAAATCGACCCGCGGCCGTGTATCCGATCTGGAGGTCGCCACCGATCGAGGTGATCTCCTTGTCGTCGATGAATCGGCGGATCACGTTCAGGGCCGCGCGCCGCCGGGACGCGCCGGGTTCGTCACGCGCCGCGAGCTCCCGATAGAGATCTTGGGCCTCCCCGGTGCGATCGCCGATGAAACGCGCGATGCCGTCCCCGAGGGTGATCGGCTCGGGAACGAACTCGACGAGGCCCTGGTCGCCGAGACGAGGCGCCAGCTCGTAGGCCTGCGGACCGGAGGAGGATTCGCCGCCGACGATGATCGTCACCCTGCCCGCGTCGGAGCGCCGCCAGCCCAGGGAACGCACGTAGATCGTCGTCACCCTGCCGATGAACGCGGCCACCTCCGCGAGGGTCGGGGCGACGTCGGTCGGTTGGATCAGGTTTCCGAGCAGCGGCACGACGCTCCCGGAGACGTGCTGGAAGACCAGGGAGGCGCCGGCCCCGAGCAGGCCGACGGCTCCTTCGAAGGAGATCCGGTCGAAGAATCCGGAGGGGCCGATCGTCGAGCAGATCCGCGAGCTCACCTCCCAGATCGCCGGGGCGGTGCGTGCCCATCCCGACGGGCAGGTCTTCCTGCCGCTGTTCAAAGATCCCAAGTCGGTGGTGACGGCGGCGCGGCTGGTCGCCGAGATCGGCGATGACCGAGGGCGCTACCCGACGCAGGAGGCGCTGGCGGCCGACGCCGGGATGGCGCCGACCGGGACGCTCGCAGAACGAGACCCGAGACTCAACCCGGCCGGGCCGGTCGCACTCAGGTCGGCGAGCGCCGCCCGGCTCCCTGCCAGGCGAGGACCTGGTCGCGGAACTTCTCCAGTCGCAGGTAGGCGCGCCTCGCCAGCCCGATCTCCCAGTCCCAGTCGGCGCCCTTTTTCAACTCGGCATGGATATGGATCATGTTGCGGGCCGCGTAGAACTCCTTCAACTCCGTCGCCAACCCGGCGTCGATGATTCCGAGCTCCACCGCGACGTCGGCCTTATGCTCGAAGCGGACCTTCTCGGGGGCGATGGCGAGTGAGGCCTGGAACGCCGCAACGGCGGGTCCCGGGGCCGCGGCGGCGGCGTCGGCGAGCTGCGCGTGGAGGCTCTCGGCGACCGACCATTCCTTCAGCGTGTCGATGCGAAGGAGATGCGTGACCTGCGGGTGTGCCGCGCAGGTCGTGAACAGCAGATGGTGGATGCAGGCCTCATAGATCGAGGCGTACTGCTGGACCTGGAGCTGGACCTGAGCCCGCAGCGCCCATCCATCGTCGAGATGGAGGCCCTCGAGCAACTTGTAGATGTAGCGGGCGCTGAAGTACTCCTCTCCGACCCGTCGCATGAGGCCCTCGTCGTCGGCGAGGAAGGAGAAGAACTCGATGTGATGGCGGAGGTCTCCGGCGAGATCGGCGCGGGCGTAGCGGTCGACCGCGTCACGGGTGTCTCCTTCGAAGGGCACGATGGCGCCAGAGTAGTGCGCCGTGGGTCCAGATCGGCTGCGCCGTCGAAAGGGATCCGGCGCTACGGCCCCGAGAGGTTCCCAAAACGCAACGACCCCGGCACATGAGGCCCGGGGTCCTCGGTCGGGTCGACCCTCCCCCACCCCGGCGCGGTCGTCAAGTATCGCTCGACGGATTGCGGGGCCCGATCCTACTCCGCGAGCCCTGGCTCAAGGAGCAGGGGCGGCAACGCGATCCGGAAGCTCGATCGGAATTCCGGCGGGCGTCGGGAACTCGGGCGGGAAGGCCGCGTAGCGGCCGCGGTCGAACTCGGAGCGCTCCCACTGCAGGGCGACACTCGCGGCGTCTTCGCCGCTGAAGCGGAACTCAGCCGTCGCGGCGCCATCGGGGACGGTGGCGACCACTTCCTCGCCGTCGCGCCGGATACCCTGAACGGTGACGATCACGCGCTTCAAGGTAGCGCGAACTTCCGTCGATTTCGAGAGAGACCCCATAGCCCGGTGGTGCCTCGGGCCGTTCGTCCTCTCTCCATCGGTCATCTTTCTCTGTTTTTCTTTTCCTCTCCCCTCCCTCACCTCTGTTCCTATCTCAGCTTTCGGCCCACCACCAACCTCTCAGGACCTCTGTCCGCCCCCGACCGATCCCCCGCCCCGTCGCCTTTCTCTCTGAGCTCAAACCCAGCTCTCAAGCGCCGGGGCGGGGGATCGGTCGTCCCCGGTCTCGTCCCCCCTTTCGTCCCCCCCCATCGGGTGACGGTGAAGGTGGCCGTGAGACCGACCTCGTCTGAGCGTTGCTCGCCGTCGCCCGGACCGTCAAGGGCGACGGGCGCCCGACCCGTGCCGGGGTCGACCGTCCCAGCGCCGACGGACTTCTGGCGGGTCAGGTCGGGGAGGCGAGAGGAGGCCGCGGCCGCTTGCGCAATAGGCACTTCTTCATCTTGCGCCCGCCCTCACACGGGCACGGGTCGTTGCGCCCGACCAAGGCTTCGAGGATGGCGAAGTCGCGTCCAGCGATCGGCAACTGGCAGATCGGATCGGGGACTGCCGCGACTTCATCGACCCAGGTCATCACCTCGACACTCTTGATCACCTCAAAGGCAATCTGCCGGATCGACGCGAGCGCGATGCTGTTCAAGATTCGTTCGCTCGATTCGTCCGGAGGACCTCCGATGACCCCGCCCATGACGGTCTCCCAGCCGTCGTCGGTCGTCCCCTTTTCCTGCGTCAGGCGCATCGAGTTGCCGTGGGTCAGCGCGGCGTAGGCAGCACCGAGTTTCGCGTCGACGTGCGCGCCCCCGTCCTTGTTCGCGACGGCGTCGATGAAGTCAGCGCGCGAAAAAGAGTTGCCCTCCTGGTCGTGGAGGATCGGAGTCTTCCACCAGTCCTCGAAGCATTGCTCGGGCTGGGAGTTTCGCTCAGGATCGGTGTCGAGGACAGGCACGAACGTCGAACCTCCACCGCCTTCCCCGAGATTTGAGCGGATGACACAGAGACCGCCGTCGAACATCAGGATCACCTTCGGCGGGTGAGGCTCGCTCGCCGTATTGCGGAACGCCATTTTGTCCTTGACCCCGAGGTGGGTTAGAAGCGAGGTCGAGCGTCCGGTGTCATGGAGAAGGACGCGCAGGTTCACCGCGAGCCGTTTGGCCTCTGACTCGGTGCCGGCGTCATATGCCGCCGCGGAGCTTTCGAGGAATCCGATCTGCTCCTCGAAATGCCCTTTGAAGTCCTGCGTCATCGGAGATCGACGGTCAGAAGGTCGTCGGAGGGTCGCCCGACTACTCCTGCTCCGCGTTCATCGCCTGGATGGCCTTGACCATTTCCGCTTGCCTCTGGGCGCTCCCTCGGTCGCGGAGCGAGAGGGCCAGGAGTTCATCGCCTGCGCTCTCTGCGACAAAAGCCCGCAATGCAGCGACCAGCTTGTCGTGGACGAGATTCAGCTGATGGTGGCCGTCGTGCGTCCAAAGCTCGTCCGGCACCTCGTCTCCATGCATGATCGCGTTGCGAAGCATCGAAAGGCGCGTCAACCACCATTCGTCCGCGGTCAACTGGACCGGGCCCTTCGCCCAGAAGATGTCCTCGTAGGTCTGCAGCGTGGCCTCAGGCGTATTGACGAGGTCACCGAATGCCCTGACGACCTTCCTCGTCTGGTCCCCCACGCCCAGCAGCACCTCGAGTGCCGATCTCGCCGCACCCATGCGGACGTCGACCGAGACCGCATCTGCGTTGCTGAGGACGACGCGGTACCACCCCAACGCACGCTCCAGCCGTCGGGCGCGATCGTCGCCGGCACCGAGAGCGTCGTAGACGGCCTCCGCGAGTTCGGCATCGAAGGAACTGATGAGAGGGGTCGGCAACTCGACCGGTGGCTCGATGGGTGGTAGCGGCTCGTCGTCGAGCGCCCCACGCCCGCTGAGGACCCGAGAGAGAACACCTATCTGGAGCGCGTAACCGCTCCCGTCCCCGACGGGATGCCCGACAAGAAGCGCGTTCTCCGACGTGGTCAGTGAGTGCGCATCCAAACCGTTGTCCGCCGTGGTCGCCATCGGAGGGTTACCCGCAACCGAGCCGGCGAGGAGAGCTGCGCGCAACCGCATGAAGTCACGCATGTCGAACTCTGCGCCGACCTGCTCTCCGTCCCGGTAGACGACGGCGCCCATGCGGTCCTCTCGACCATAGGCCGCGACCAGCCCCTCGACCGGTTTCGCGATTGCCTGCGGAAGAATCTCCGCCTCGCTCATCTTGTTGAACGGAACCAACCGCCACCCGCCGATGCACATGTCATCGGAGAGCGGCAGGTAGGGCGTGAGCAGGAGATCGGGCACCACCCGAGTATGGCCGGATCTACGGCGCCAGCTTCGGGTTGTCAGCGTGGCGCGCCGTCCGATAACGGCGTCACGGCCGCCCGATACGTTGATAAACGAAACGGGTCGGCGACGCACAGGCCACGAGGAGACGGAGAAGATCATGCACCCCATCCCCGATGAGGACGGAACCGCGTTCTGGTTCTTCTCCCTGTACGGCGCCACGATGATGTCGGTCCAGGGCCTCGAGTGGGCGGTGTCGGGCCTCTATGTCGTGGTCAACGCCGACCCTTCCAAGAGTTCGGGCGCCGGGATGAAACGACAGGTGAAAAACTCGATCGACCGCATGTGGCGTGGCTTCCAGCAGGGCTCTGCGGGGATGAAACTGAACGACCGAAAGGTCGGCATCAAAGGTCACATCACCGAGGATCTCTACGACGAACTGGATGCGTTCCTGAAGGGCCCGCGGAACCAACTGGCCCACAACTTCCTCCTCGAGCGAATCGCCCTGATGGAGCATGGCGGAAAAGACGCGCTGATCCGCGCGGGTGCCGAGCTACTTCCGCTGAGCCTCCAGGCGGGCCGTCTGACGGACCGGCTCAGAGACCGTACGCTCGAAATCATCGATTCGTGGCCTGCGAGTGAAGACCCGCCCGAGGAGATGCTGGACTGGTTCGAGCAGGTCGCCCGCATGGCATCGCTCAAGCAGTTCCCGGAGCCGGTGATCGAAAAGACGAAGGCGGCCGGGCGCGCCGGGGAATCCGGCGCCTAGGCCGCGTCCCACATGGGAAGTCCGGCGGTCCGAGCGATCTCCCGTTCCCATCGCAGTCCGACCTGCCGCCTGTCCTCGTCGTCGGCGGGAGTGCCGAAGAGAGTGCTTCCACAATGAATCCGACCGGGCAGTGGATGGCCCTCGAACCGCCCGGCTTCGGGCATGAGGAAGACCTGCCGTGAGCTGATCAGGTTCAGTTCGAGAATGGAATCGCCGAAGGCCTCGGCGGCTTCGAGCAGATCCGCAACGGCATCGACCACGGGTCGAATGTAGTCGCGCCTCAAGTTGTGCGGCACCACTGCATTGTTCACTGGCTGCCTGATCGCCGCTCCGATCACCCCGACGCAGTCGGCGACGGTGACGGCTTCCAAAAAGTGAGAGGCGCCCGGAGGCGTCGCCGAGCCGCACGCGGCGGCTCGGCCGTATGGGCGCGTCGTCACATTGCTCTGCGGGTCGATTCCCAGCCGTTCGCCAAGACTCTTGGCTGCAGCCCAGCAGGGGCCGACACCTCCAGATACGGGCCAGTCAGTGAGCTGCGGCGTGACCGTCAACGGTGCGGCCCTGACAATCGAGAGCATCTGGTCGGCCCTCATCTGATGAGGAACCAACCCGAGCACGCCCTTAGTGAGCTCGTTCTCCCTTGCCCTCAGTGCAGCCGCGTCCTCTGCTTCTCGGCCCCGACCCGCCAACTCGAGCAAAACCCGGTGATCTGACACAGGCATTTTGCCGCCCGCATCGCGCGTGTAGACCGCGCCATTTCCAGAGACCAGAACTACAACCGAACTGGAAAACACGCGTACGAAGCCAAGCGTCAATCCATCAACCTCGATGGTGTCCGCCAGAAACGGCGGCACAGGGTCCACTGCGTTTCGCAGAAGATTCCCGACGTGGGATTGCATGTCAATTCCTGGCGGAAGATCCAGGGCTTCGAAGTTCAACGTCTTGTCGTTGACGCCGAGGAGAACCCAGCCGCCGAGCATGTTGGCCATCGACGCGACCTCGGCACCCAGCTTCTCGGCCACGGGAATCGCACCCTTTCGCTCGACGAGCAGGTCCTCCCCGTGAGCGGCGAGATCTTTGAACAGGTCTGGAGTGATGGCCGCGGCCGCCAGGCGCTGGATCTCACGATTCTCCATCGGACGATCTAAGCAATGGGTGCGGCGGCTGTCGGTCGGGTCGACGCCGGCTCCGGTCGGGGAGCGAGCCGGCCCGCGACGAGCGGAGGGCTCAGAGCGGGAACGGCGCGACGGGACTGAGATTGCCGCCGGTCTCGATTTCTCCCATGACCCGGAAAACTTCGTGGCCGATTCCCTTCAGGACGCCGATGGGGTGCCTCTCTATTCGGACCTCATAGGAGAAGTGCGGCTCCACGGTCACATCCTCCACGCCGCCTTTTGCGCGCACCATGAAGGTCGAGATCTGCCGACGGCCGGCACCCAACTCCTTGAGGGTGCCGTAGTCGTCCCATTTCAGCTTGACCCCTGCGGGAATCCCGACACCCTCCCGCGTCACGGCGCTCGCGACCGTGCTCAGCACCTTGTGTTTGTCGCGATTGGAGAGCGAGCTGAGCTGGGCGAGCGGATGCTGGCTCGCGTCTTCGGGCATGAAGCGGAACGGTTGGAACTCGGCGATCTGTTTCGCGATCTCCTCCGAGACTCCCTTCAGTCGTCCCGGCGCCTTTTCTTCGTACTCCTTGCGGTCGGTGAAGATCGGGAAAGAAGTGCTGCTCTTGCCTCCCGACTTCTCATAGACCAGGTGGTCGAGGGCGGCGCGGAGGTTCTGGATCGCCTCGCCGGCGAGGAGGGGCCAGTGCATCGGCAGCGCGACCTTGCGATCGGCGAAACATCTGTAGACGGCCTCCGTCTCGGAGCGGATCTCTTGCTCGTAATCAAAGATGTAGGCGCCGGCTTCCTCGTATGAACGGACTTCACCCAGGAGCGTGCGAACATGCTCGATACCTCGCTTCAACTTCCGCTGTGCGGAGGTCATCGTCTCCTCGGCCGGCCAGTTCACACCGGGAGCCTAGGTTTGCGTGCGGTCGGCGACCAGCGAGCCGACCGAAGAGGAGATGGAGAACATCGATTGTCAGTTGATGCACCCTCGCCCCGATGAACCCACCGCGTCGACCAGAGCCGGGGCCACGGGCTCGGGGCGTGTCGCGACACGTCCCCGATCCGGCCACCCTAATTTCGACAAGTCGCAGCCGGCAGCCCCCTATGGGGCTCAAGCCGCCGGCTGCGACAAACGGAAATTTTCAGGGCCGGCCGGTCCGGAGAGCGAACAGTCTCGGATCACGGCGCCCCCTTCCCGTGGCCCGGCGAAAACAACGGTCGACGCGCCGGGCCCGCCGTGGCGATGCGATCCGAGAGACCGAGAGCGGAAAGTTCTTCTCGTCTTCGGCTGGGCTCGCCGGCGGCGAGGGACTAAGGGCGATCAGTCCTTCGGGGATCGGCAGAAAAGCGACTGACGTTGAGCACCAGTTCGGTAAGCGCGCGATCCAGATCGTCGGCGTTGTCCTCGGTGACGCCAACGGCTGCGATCTCGTCAGGAGGAAACCCTGAGACTTCTACGTCTGGCGGCAGGCGGCCGACCTCTGTCAGCCAACGACCCAATGTCTGATTCCAGATCCCCCACCACTCCGCCGAGGGGATCGGCGAAAGCTGAAAGCTCCGCTCACCCAGACCTTTCGTGCTGCTCAGAATCTGCACCTGTCGATCTGTCATCGGTCGATTCCCTCGTCGTCGTCAGGCTCGGGAAGACGAACTTCGCTCAGGATTTCGTAGTTCGGCCCCCAGATGACGGCCGTCGCATCCCCGGCATCCTTGTCGCGGAAACGCCTACGTCCTTTCGCCCATCGGAGCAGTGCGGTGATGGCCGTCTCGGCCAAGGCGGTCTCGGTCGCCGCGAGGACGAGATTCAGGACTTCGAGGGCGGCGCGGCCAACGTCCGCGCTCTCTTCGAGCTTTGCGTGCGCGGCGCCGTCAAGCGGGAGAAGATCGACGTCGAACCCTTCGCCGCGCAGCACATCGGCGAGTTGCCCTAGTTCGACTTGGGCCTCCTCGCGTTCGTCCCACTCAAGGTTCTCGAGGATCATCGTGCGAGCTTAAGAGGGGGGTCGGCCAAACAAACGAAAAGGTGCCGGAACCTTCTCCTGGGTCTCTTCTACGTCGGCATGGGCGGGAACCGCCGAACCTGCCGACCGGGCGGGATCGTGTGGTCGCCCGCCGTCAAGGCGCCGGCGAAGCCGGGCCTCGGCCTGCGGCCGCCGTGGGGGTGACGACGAGCGACCTAAAATGCAGCGAAGCCAAGACGGGTATCACGGCACGAAACCGCAGCAATCGTCGTCCAATTCTATTGCGTCAGGCCGAGGCAGATCCCTTCCGGCGCGTCGAGGTCGAGCCCATCGACGGCGCGAATCGGCCCGAAGCTCTTCACCACCCCCCGAAGTTCGATCGCCCCCACGGGCAGTGAAGCTAACGATTCAGTGCGCGGCGAGCCCGGCGCGTCGGCCGTCGACGTAGGTTTCGCTGCCGAGCGGGGCTAGATCTTGCTGAGCATGTGGAAGGCAAACCGGGCAGCGTGATCCGCGGCACGCCGTTGCCAACCTTCCCGATCCGAAGTCTCCTTGTCGTCAAGGAGGTCGGAGATGCCTCGAACCACCAGAGCCCTGACGGATCGGTTGGCGTGCGCCGCCTCGAGGAAGCCGGCGCCCTCCATCTCGACGGCCACCGCCTGATCGTAGTTTTCGCGGATGAACCGGTAGGTCAAGGAGCGCGTCGAGGCGACGACCTTCGCCCCCGCGACGATCGGCGCGACGACCACCGCGGGCGGCTCAGGACCCTCGAACCAATCGCTGGACTGCCGCTCGCGTTCGGCCCGCCGTTCGAGCGCGAAGTCCGAGCGACCCACATGGGGTCGGGAGATGAAATCGTCCGCCGCCTTACCCGACTCGTAGCCATAGATGTCGGTCGCCACCACGACGTCCCCAAGAGACACGTCCTTGATCCCGCCGGCGACTCCGACGAACAGGACCACCTCGGGATCGAAGCGATTGATGGCGCGCTCGGCCTCGAATGCCGCTCGATCCCCGCCGGCGCCGATCAACACCGTGTGCACCGTCCACTCGCTCGTCACCGATCTGAACCGACCGCCGGGATAGATCGTCCCCCGATGCTCCTCCTCATCAAGGTCATGGAGCATCCTCAGCACCGCCTCCTGCTCGGGCGCGATGGCCGAGAGGATCACGGCCACCCGCTCCTTGACCTGGCGCTCCTCGATCGCATCCCTGAGCGGTCCCGGCAGCTCCGCCACCTCACGCGTAGGGGTTATCGCCGCGATCTGGGTGAAGTTGTGGTATCCGATCGAGTTGGTGACGCCGACGGCGTACTCGCCATTCAGGTAAATCCCCAACTTGACGTTCACTCGGGCATCGCCGCCAGCGCGGTATCCGCCTCGATGTTGCTGTCGATCGCCTCAAGCAGATACTTCCGGCTCTCGCACAGAAAACAGGTCACGATCGACTCCTGGGCCATGTTGCGATCGAAGTGAGCGGCCAGATCCTGCACGTTTTCTCGGAGTCCGTCAGGCTTTCTCCGCATCAGGTAGTAAGGGCTGCCTTGCGCCTCGGCGCGAACGAGGCGAAGCAGTGCCTTGCCGTCGACCTCGTCGAACCAGATCGGAACATTGGGCCAGATGGTGCGCTCGAACGGGCTGAGTGCCGAGGCGATCGTGTAGTCGAAGGTTTTCATCTCGGCCGGAATCGGCGTTCCTTTTTCCATCATCACGAGCATTTCCTCGCGCGACACATCCCAGTAGTCGACAAGGAAGTCCATCGGCTCCACGCCATTGATCCGCTCGATGTAGAAGTAGCGACCCTCGCCGTACTGATCCTTCGGGTTGAACTGGAGTTCAAGCGGCTCCCCGTCAGCCAACGAATATGGATGCTGCAACAGGTATTCCGATGGGGCATACGGCAGGAACGTGACGATCGCGGCGTGGTCGTAGGTGAAGTCGTAGACGTCCACCCCTCGGTCGAGTTTCTAGTAGTAGATGCACTGCAGCTGCTTTTCGTGGCGATTGCTCGAGCAGCCGCCGACGATCTGCGCACCGATCGCGGCATTCCCCAGCTCCTCACCGACCGCGTAGCAGTCGGTGAAACCGGCGAACTGTTTCGCGCCGATGTGGCCGCTCCCCGAGGTGAAAAGAATGCCGGTCGTTTCGCGAAAGACCTCGATCGGACGTGGCGACCTACCGTAGCTGTCGGCGAACTCGTCGCGATAGGTGTTGATGCACTTCTGGACGGCATTGAGTGCGGCGTACTTGCGATCGTTGCGGCGCGTGCTGATCTCGACCGCGACGGGAATCGCCTCCAGCACCGCGCTCGAATACGCGCCCAGTAGGAGGCCATCGGTGACATCCGCCTCTTCGACGCCGCGATCGGCGAAGAAGAAGGCGTGAACGGTCGTCCCGATCAACGGTGGAACGTGACCGCGCCGCTCGCAGAAGGCACGAAGGCCGGCGACCAGGTTCTGGTCCGACTGTCGCTGGCGGCCCGTGACCTCGTCCTCCTCGAGCAGATCCTCCTCCTCGTCATCCTCAACGACCTGCTTTGCGTTGAGGAGCAGGAGAAGGGAGACATCGGCCCAGGTACGGCCCTGCTCGATCAGGCGCGCCTCGAGTTCCCCAGCTATCTCGAGCACGTGCTGCTCCTCGATCGGCCCAGGCGGCAGGTTGCTCCCCGCAAGGGTCAGGTCGAGAATAGCCTTCATTACACGATTATATGTAAATGTTAGGAATGGTCGGGATCAAAAATGGCCATTCTTCTTCAGTCCTTCCTGGAAGTCCCCATACCTATGCCAATCTGTGCCGAATGAGCTTCTGCGCCCTGCGGTTATCCGGTGAATCCGGGCAGATTTCGTTTTTGGTGGTCCCTGGCACCGTCGATTCCGAAGTTCTCGAAGATCTTCGACGCTGGGTGTCATTCGACCCACAATCCTCCACGGGGGACCGCTCGGCTGACTTACTCTTGAGCGCCCAGGGACTTCTGTCGGTCGTCGCCGGTGGTGTGATCGGCAACGCGGCCTGGTCACTCTTTCCCGCGGCGGCCAAGTGGCTGCAAGAGCGCCGCGCGACCAATGTCGACGCCGGCGAGATCGCGGCGGCGATGAGGGCCTGCCTGACCATGCTGGGGGAGCCCGGGCTGTGCATGGACGTGGACGCTCTCCATCGACAGCCCGACGGAAGCTGGATCGGTGAATTTGCGTCCCGGCGCCAACGCTGGCGCCTCGAGGCGGACTCTCGCGGTGAGCTGGTGCGGGTCGATCGACTCAAGCCGCAACCGTGAGCTGGGGGGACGACGTCGCCAAAGCGGTGATGGCTCTGATCGGCAACCGCACCGACATACCCCTGAACGAGCGGCTCGAATCCGCCCACCAGGTCGAGAAGTCCCTGCCGGAGGAGCCGGGCAACTTGATGTTCGCCGTGCGAGAGCTCCTCGCGGCCGCCCGCTTCACCGCCCGCGGGATCACGCCAGTGGCCCGTGCGCGCCTGGCCTCCGCGCTGCCGCTCGTGGAGGTCGATGCGATCCTCGGGTGGCTGGTGTGTCGGACCATGATGGTGGACCCGGAACGCAAGGGAGAAGCCCATGAGCTCCTACTCCGCCTGATCGAGCGATACGCACTCGACGGCCGCGATGACCTGGCGCTCGCCCCGCTCCTCCTCCAGTTCGACGACTACGAGACCTCGGCCGTGCTGATGGCGCGACAGTCGGCCGGCGAGCAGGTCACCGATGTCGTCTGGCGCTCGAAGGTGCTGATGGCCCTCTGTCACCGGTCGGCGGCCCTCGAGATGCTCGTCAGTCGACTCGAGAACCCTCACCTCGACATCTACGAGACTTTGCGGGCCTGCGGCGTGCCGATTCAGGACGCCATCCGCGGCCAGCCAGAGTCGGCAAGGCGGGTCCTGGAGGGACTCATCGGAAGGCTCGAGCCTGGCCATGCCATCCCCAGCCTCTCGCTCGAAACCCTCTTCACGCTCCTCGACGAGGTGAAGGACGAGGTGACCGCGGGACGGCTCATCGAACGGATCGTCGCCGGCGCCTCGGCCGAGGACTATGTGGACTGGGCCCTTTCGGCGAGCTACAGCGAGTTCCAGGGCGCCTCCGGAGCCATCGCGCACGCCGGCTATATCGCCACCGGTGATCAGGTCCTTGCCGACCTTGCCGTCTGGCGACTGGTCGCCGCCGGGCAGGTCGGTTCCGCGATCGAGATCGCGGTCTCGGTGCCATGGGACCCCGGCCATCAGCGGTTGCGCGAGCTGTTCGAGCGGTGCCTACTCGCCGCCGTCGACAAGGCACAGATCGAAAGGCTGGTCGGGCGCGCGGGCGCCCTCGGAATCGAGCTCGAGGACCGTGACCCGGTGATCAGCCACAAATTCGATGAGGTGACCAACGCACTCGTGGTCAAAGAATTGTCCGAGGGTCGCCTCGGCCATGCGCTGGAGCTCGCTCACAAATACGCGTTCCTGGACCGGAGCGGCGTCGCCGCACGATCAATCTGGGTCGACTTCCATCTGGAGCTCGGCCAGTTGAATGAGGCGCTTGAGCTCGCGGAGCGCTTGAGGGCAAGCTGGCCCGACCACCCGATGTCGCACCTGAAGACCTCGCAGTCGCTCGCCTGGCTTCAGCTGGAAGAGGAGGAGCGCGAAGCGGTGGACAGTGGGGTGAGGTGCATGGCGCGATTTCCTCCGGCCGCCCCGGAGATCCTCAAGCGCCTCGCGGTGTTCGACCGGGATGAGGCCTCGGCGGCGATCGCTGCCGCGCTCTCGGATGAGAGCTTCGCCGACGTCCATGACCAACTCGCCGAGCTGCGGGCCGCGCTGCGATCAGGCGCCGGATGACCGGATCAGATCTTCATCGGAGCGCGGATTCCGTGCGCGCAAGGTTCGATCGAATGCCGGAGTCGCTGCCGCAGATTCAGGCGGCCGCCGAGTTGCTCGACACCGGCGGGGAGGGGCCTCGATTGGCGCGGGCACTCGGATTCGAACCGACGGATGTGCGCGAGGCCAAGATCGTCTCCCCGGGGCCCGAGGAACCAGTCAGCAGAGAAGCGCTCCGTGAGGCGATCGAGGCCCGGCATCCGCACGGGGCCGGCAGTCTCGAGGCGGCCCTGACCGCGCTGGACCGCAGCGGCCCGATCCCAGCCGCGGCCCGCCACATCTCGCTGACCTGGGACCTCAAGAAGGAGCGCCTGACGCGCACCGCCAATGCGATCCGCGCCGTGTCGGTGGCCGCAGCTCGGTCGGCGACGATCACACCCCTCAAACGCACCCTCCAAATCGATCCTGATCCGTCTGGGAGGCCCGCCAACGGGATCGTCGTGCCTTCGTCGCATGGCCTGATCGAAGTCCTCGGTCGAGCGAAAGCCGCGAGCCGCCACGGTGACGCCGCCGGCATCATCTCAAGCGCGATCCTGCTCCGCGCGTGTCTGCCGTACTGGTCCGAGCCAGCGGTCGACACCCTGCTGCGAGGGATTGGCGTACCGATCAGCTCGGCACTCCATTCGCCTCAGACGGAAGTTGCCGAGGAGGGCAGATGGGTGGTGAAACTCGACGCGTCGGGAGACATCTTTGCATTGAGCGAGGTCGCCTTCCGCAGTCTCGCCTTGGCCTTCGTGTTCTGCGAAGCACGACCGCAGGCGATCTCAATCACGGACTTCGTCCTTGGGATGCTGGCCGTGGACGAGAGTCGCCTGGGCGCCTTGGGCCGTCGGTCGCTCGGCCCGGGAGTGAATCTGCCGCTGGCCTACCTGAGGCTCGCCGGCAATCGAGTCCCACCACCCACCGCCGCGGTCGCCGTCGAATTCGGCGAGCGCGCGGCCGACGCGGTCTACCCGGCCAGCGACCTTCCCCCGCGCGACCTGATAGCCCTTGGCCTCGGCCTGCCTGACGACGATACGAGCTTCGATTCGGCGTCGCGGGCACGGCACGCAAGTCGCGGCATCACCCTACCGGCGGTGTCCGCCGAGGAGGGCACCGACCGCCTACGGCAATTTGTCGCGGTCGGGCACGTGGGTTCACTCCGCACCTACCTCTGTTCGAATCTGCCCGCTCGGAACCGCGCCGCCGCGCGCCGCCTTGTCGATGCGGCCTTCGAGCCGGATGAGGTGGCGGGTCTACTGGAGGAGTTGGTGCCGGGCCGGCCCGAACCAGGCACCTTGACCGCCCTCACCATGGAAGAAGCCGACCCCATCCTGAGGCTTGGGGCGAGCCTCGAAGTCCTCTCCGTCCAGGACGGACATGCCGGCGATCTGCGCGCGGCGCTGAAGCTTGCCTTCAGTCCCTTCGTCGAGGCTCGCGCGGCCGCGGAACGTGACGAGGCGCGACTCGCGGTCGCATGGACGCTCCTGTCCGCGCGCGCGCAGGTTCGCGTTCACCAAGCCTCGCAAAGCCTTGGGGGCGCGCGGAGCGGAGCGTTGCCCATACTCGTCGGGCCCGATGCGGGGAAGGTGGACGGGACCCTCTTCACCCTGCTGCTCGGCCAGGAGCATTCGGTGATCACCGAATCCGGCCCGACCGAGCGGAGCTTCACCCGGTCGCTGCCCGAAGGTGCGATCACCCGATGGTGGCGGAGCTATCGCGGCGCATCCCTGGAGGGCGCCGATACGCTCGCGCACCTGCGAGAACTGGCGCAGCTGAGCGGGCTGACGGAGCTCGATATCGACCCGGACGACGACGGTCCGATCCGACTGGCGGTCGGCGGTCCCTTCACCGGCCTGCCCCTCGGTCAAGCGTTGGTGAGCGTCTTGGACCGACGCGACCGACCCGTCATCACCCACCTTGCCGGCGGACCCTTCTATGAGCGCATCGTCGGCGCTCGTGCTCCCGGCGGCCTTCTGGCCGGACACCTTGCGGTGGTCTCACCGCCACCCTTGGTCGGCGCGGCCGAGCTCCCCGCGGCCGAGGCGGAGGCGGCCGGAATCGCCGAGATCCATCAGTCCGCCTATGTCCCCAAAGGGCGCCAACTCTCTCGCAGCGGCGTCCTCCGCCGCATGCGTCTCCGCCGGCCGGAGCACCGACCGCTCGCGTGGCATTTCGCCACGCACGGCACGATCACCGGGAGCGCCACCGGCGAGCCGACGGCGGGAGTCGTCCTGCGCGACTACGAGACCCTCGACGTCGACGAGATCGGGCGCTATACCGCGCCGACGATCCTTATCTGCTCGGCCTGTGACGTCGGCGCACTGCCCCCGTCGGCGCGCGCTCCTTCGTGGCCGTTTGCGGCAATTGCCGCCGGGACCCAGACCGTGATCGCCGCCTGCAAGCCGATCAACGATCACATCGCGGCCGCAACCATGCTGACCACCCATCACCTCTGGAAGGAGCGGGACATTCCCCTGTGGAACGCGTTGACGCAGGCCCAGAACCGAATGGACAACATGGAAGATCCGCTCGTCGACGCGGTGCTCGAGCGACATGTGCCGGAGCCGCTTCGACGCAAGATACGCGCAACGCGGTTGCGGAAGACCGCGGAACCCAGGCTCGGTGATCACTGGGCATTCATGACTTACGCTCCGTGAAGGTCAGGCACGTTATCCGCCGACGTAGGTTTCGCGGACCAGCGGTACCCCCGGTCGGTAGACGAAGTCGATCGGCGAGGCGGTGTCGAGGACGATCGCGTCCGCGCGCGCACCGACCGCGAGGCGGCCGACGTCGTTGCGCCGCAGGCTGGTCGCGGCGCCGAGGGTGGCGCTTGGACCGCCTCGTCCATGTCATCCCATGTCGCGGACGGCGAGCGCGATACAGAAGCCGATCGCGGTGGTGTTGCTCGAGCCCGGGTTCTTATTCGTAGCCAGGGCGACCGTGGCGCCGGCGTCGATCACCCGGCGCGCCGATGGATATTGTTAGCGGGTCGAGAAGTCGGTGGCGGGCAGGAAGGTCGCGACGGTCGAGCTCGAGGCGAGCGCCTCGACATCGGCGTCGCTCAGGTAGGTGCAGTGATCGACTGAGGCGGCGCCCATCTCCACCGCGAGCTGGACGCCGTCCCCAGCGCCGAGCTGGTTGCCGTGGACCCGCATCCCGAGCCCGGCCGCCTTGCCCGCCTCGAGCACCGCGCGAGACTGATCGGCATCGAAGGCGCCGAGCTCGCAGAACACGTCGATCCAACGACAGAAGGGTGCGCAGGCGCTGAGCATCTCGCCGCAGACCAGCTCGACGTAGGAGTCTGGGTCGGACTCGTATTCGACGGGGACGACGTGCGCGCGGAGGAAGGTGACGTCGTGGGTGAAGCGCGCCGCCACCTCGCACGACTTCGCTTCGGCGGTGACGTCTTGCGCTTGGATCCGATCGACGACCAGGCGGTAAGCGATGTCCGGCCTTCAGAGCAACCCACCGGCTTGAGCTGGCCGACCGTCGCCCGGAGCCGGTCGCCGACCACGAAAAAAGCGACCGCCCAGAGGGGCGGTCGCGGGATGTCGGCATAGCGGGGGCAGGATTTGAACCTGCGACCTTCGGGTTTATGAGCCCACCGACCGTCATCCGGTCACCGCGAGAGGAGGAGGCCATGCTTCAAATACTGAAGAAGCAACTCGCTCTGACCCTCGGGGTCATCGACTCTTCCGCGCCTTACGCTTCCGACGCGGTGGACCGAACCGAGGAGTTCCGGCAGAACGAAGAGCATCCGGCAGAACGAATGGCAACCGAGAAACCGCATCGCTGCTCGACTGGCGCGAATCATAATCCGCGTGTCGGGGGTTCGAGTCCCTCCTCCGGCATCGTCCTCCACCCCGCCGCAGCCGGCCGGGAACCTCAGCGGCAGTCGTCGCGACGACTGCGCGGATGTGCCTTGCCGGCGCGCTCGTTGCCGTGCTTGTAGTTGCCGGTGGCGCGGGCCATCAACTCCTGCGGATCACCGCTTTCGACCTCACCGAGAAAGCGGTTCGCGGCGCTGCCGCGGAGCACGGACGCGCGCTTGCCGTAGCGAGAGATGACGACGGTCTTGCCCTGGACCTCGTAGCTGAACCCGCTCGGAAGCTTGGACACCGGCTCAACTCCCGACGTGAGCGATGATCAGCTCCGCCAGCCGCTGCGGCTGCTGGGCCATGAGGGCGTGGCCGCAGCCGTCGAAGACCTCCACTACCGCGCCGGGGAAGCGGGCGGCAAGCATCCCGGCATTGGCGGGCGGAATCACCGCGTCGAGACTCCCGTGGGCGACGAGGACCGGCAGGCCCTTGACACCCTCCGACTCCCCGCGCGGCTCGCGATGCCACGCCTCCATCGCCGCCTCCTGGGCCGCCAGCACCGTTGGCGAGAGACCGGCCCGCGCCGCGGCGACCGCCTCGCCGAACTGGCGATCGATCTCCTCGGCGAGATCGGCGGGGAAGAGCAGCGAGATCAGACGCGTCGCCTGCTCGCGCGGGGTCCCGGAGTGGTCGACCAGTCGGGCCCAGTCCCCGGGCGTCGCCGGCACCGCCTCCGGCCCACCGGAATCGGTGGCGAGCAGCGCCAGGGCGCTGACCTGCGTGGGCGCACGCTCGGCGAGCTGTTGCGCGACGAAGCCGCCCATCGACCAGCCGACCACCGCAGCGCGCTCGATCCCGAGAGCGTCAAGCAGCGCCTCGAGGTCGGCGGCCATGCCGTCGATCGTTAACTCCCCGTCACCCAACTCCGAGCCCCCGACCCCACGGTTGTCGGGACAGATGACCTCGAACGACTCCGCCAACCCGTCGAGGAAGGCCGGATCCCAGTCCGCAGCGGTTGCCGCGTAGCCGTTGACCAGCAGCAGCGGAGCGCCGCTCCCGACCGTGCGCCAGGCTAGGCGTCGGCCTTCAACCTTGATCTCCCCGACCGAACCGGATCCCATGACGCGAGAACCTATTACGCGCTCGGGGACTCGACCTCGACCATCAGCGTCACCGGCCCGTCGTTGACCAGGGCCACACCCATACAGGCGCCGAAGACCCCCTTCTTGGCGTCGAGTCGCGCGCAGAAGCGGTCGTACAGCGGCTTCGCCACCTCCGGCCGCGCCGCCCCGACGTAGCTGGGTCGGTTGCCCTTGCGGGCGTCACCGTAGAGAGTGAACTGGCTGACGCAGAGGATCTCCCGCTCGCCGAGCGGCTCGTTCATCCGCCCCTCGGCATCGTCGAAGATCCGCAGCGCCCGCACCTTCTCGGCGAGCCGGTCGGTCTCCTCCTTCCCATCGCCGACTCCGACTCCGAGCAGGACCAGCATCCCCGGCCCAATCTGGGCGACCCGCTCACCCTCGACGTCGACCGCCGCCTGGCTGACCCGCTGGACGAGCGCCCTCAACGACCGGTCGCCACCGCGTGTGGGCCATGCTTGTGCGAGTGCCGGAGATGCTTCTTATGGATCTTGACGCAGCGCTGCTTGCCTTTGACGAACTTCTTGCGGAAGCCCTTCTTGCAGCGCAGCGGCTTCGGGGCCGGTGGCGCCGGCAGCAACGTCACCTGGAGGGGTTCTGGTCGCGGCGGCTGGTACTTAGGCGGCAGCTGACCGTCGATCCCGGCGCGCGTTTCCGGCGGCGCGATCGTGATCGGAGCGGCGCCGGCACGAGTCGATGCCCCCTGCCACCACTGCCCGGCGGTCCTGCCAAAGGGCAGGAATTCGACGCCGAAAGCAACGACGTAAGTGCCCGACGGAATACTGCGGATCGCGTAGTTCCCTGCGGAGTCGGTCCAGTCGCAGGCCTCATATTCCCCAGGGGGCTGCTCTTCCACGCAGACCATTTCATCGGCCAGCGGCGTTCCGGTGTCGACCGCGCTGACGTGGCCGAGGATCTGAGCGCCGGGTGCAAGTTTCGCGTTGATATCCGGGGTCAGCGCCGGAGCGGTGACGGTGACATCGGTGGCCTCCGCCGAGGTTTCCGCATCTTCGTAGAACTCGGACAGGTAGTTGACCCGGTTGCCGCCTTCATATTCGACGTCGTATTCGCCGGTGGGCAGGCCGTTGAGCTGATATTCCCCGTTCGTCCCGGTATTGGCGCAGCGGGTCGGGATGCCTTCCGGATCGATCGCGCAGGCACGGATGTCGGCGATCGGCTGCCCACCTTCGTCGGTCACGGTGCCGCCGATCGAACCGCCTTCCGCCAGTTCGACATCGAGCGGCTTGTCTTCGGCCGGGCCTAAATCGAACAGGTCCGCTTCGTAGCTGTAGGGTTTGTCGTTGTAGAACTCGCTGACGTACTTAAGGTTCTCGCGCTCGGCTGAGAAACGGACGATGTAGTTGCCGCCGGGGAGGCCGTCGTATTTGTACTGCCCACTCGGCCCGGTTTCGACGCAAATGGTTTCGAAGGTGTAGGGCTGAGGGGTCGGGCAGACTTCAACCCCCTGAATTCCCCCACCCCCGGGGGCGGTCACGGTGCCCGAGATCGAGCTGGCCAGCGCGGCGGATGGAAGCACCAGCGCAGCCGCACACGCCACCGACACCAAAAGGGACTTCGACACGAGTGACCGCTTCATCCGACTTCGTCTCCCTGCTCGCTTGACTGGTTGCCCTAACAACCGGGGAGCATTCAACCAGTTGCGGTACCGGCCTCCAGCTCCTCGACCAGTGAGGAGGCGTCGTAGGCGCCGAAGTGGCGCTTGCCGTTGACGAAGAAGCTCGGGGTGCCGGTGGCGCCGCTCTGCTCGGCTGAGGCGATGTCGCGCTCGACGCGGGGGCGGTGCGTGCCGGAGTCGATCTCCGTCGCCATCCGCTCGGCATCGAGGCCGAGGTCGCGGCCGACCGCGAGCATCGTCTCGCGCGAGAGCTTCGGCTGGGCCGCGAAGAGGGCGTCGTGGTACTCCCAGAAGCTGCCCTGCGCGGCGGCGGCCTCGCTGGCCTCGGCGGCTTCGGGCGCCAGCGGGTGGCGCTCGGGAATCGGCAGGTGGCGGAAGGCGAAGACGAGGCGATCGCCGAGGCGATCGTGGACGCGGCGGAGGACCGACTGGGCGCCGAGGCAGAAGGGGCACTGGAAGTCGCCGAACATGACCAGTTCCAGCGGCCTGTCCAACTCGCCACGAATGTGGTCTTCTGCGTCCAGCGGGGGGATGAGCGTGTCGTCCACTCGGCAGGATGTTATGCCCACATGAACCACATCGAGTCGATCCTGGTCCTGATGCTGGCGGCGACGCTGCTGGTCCGGCTTGCCGAGTTCGGCAAGGTGCCGGCGCCGATCGTGCTCGTCGTCGGCGGCCTGGCGATCGCCTTCGTCCCCGGCCTGCCGACCGTCGAGCTCGATCCCGACGCGATCTTCCTCGTCTTCCTGCCGCCGCTGGTCTTCTCCGCCGGCTGGCGCACCTCGCCGCGCGAGCTGCGCACGGTGATGCGGCCGCTGGCCCTGCTCGCGGTCGGCCTCGTCTTCCTCACCGCCGCGGTGATCGCCGTCGTCGCCCACGCGACCGTGCCGGGTCTGGGCTGGGCCGAGGCGGCGGTGCTCGGCGCCGTCCTCGCCCCCACCGATGCCGTCGCCGCGATCGCGATCTTCCGCCGCATCGGCGGCCCCGAGCGAGTGCGGCTGCTGGTCGAAGGCGAGTCGATGATCAACGACGGCACCGCCCTCGTCCTCTACTCGATCGCCCTCGGGGTCGCCACCGGCGGCGCCTTCTCGCTCGGCGACGCGGCGCTCGAATTCGTCGCCGTCTCGCTCGGCGGCATCGCCGTCGGCCTCGCCGTCGGCTTCCTCGCCATCCTCGTGATCCGCCACCAGGCCGACACCAGCCTGGTCGTCGTCCTCACCCTGCTGACCGCCTACGGCGCCTACATCGGGGCCGAGGAACTCGGCGTCTCCGGCATCCTCGCCGCCGTCGTCGCCGGCCTCTACGGCGGCTACCAGTCCCCGCGCGCGGTCGATGCCGACACCCGCCTCAGCTCCGTCGCCTTCTGGAACGTCCTCATCTTCACCCTCGAGATGACCCTCTTCGTCCTGCTCGGGGTGCAGCTACCGGGGATCGTCGAAGCGCTCGAAGCGAGCTCCTCCGGCGTCAGCGAGCTGCTCGGCCCGGTCGCCTCGATCGCCGCCGCCTCGATCGCCGTCCGGCTCGCCTTCGTCTTCGCGATGCGCTCCGACGCCGGCGAGACCCTGGGCGAACGCTTCGCGGTCGGCTGGAGTGGGATGCGCGGCGCCGTCTCGCTGGCGGCGGCGCTGGCGGTCTCGCTCGACGTCCCCGGCCGCCCTCAGATCATCTTCCTCACCTTCGCCTTGATCCTTGTCACCCTGGTCGGCCAGGGGCTCTCACTGCCGTTCGTGATCCGCAAGCTGCGACTGGAGGAGCCGCGGCGTTGGAGCGACGAAGAGGCGGTGGCGCGGATGGAGGCGGCCCAGGCCGCGCTCGACCGGATCGACGAGATCGAGAACGAGGAGCGCGCCGCCGACTCGCAGCTGAAACGGCTGCGTGACCTCTACCGCTCGCGCTTCCGCATGTGCCAGGCGATCCTCGGCGGCGAGGACCAGGAGACGATCTCCCGCGAGCAGCGACTGGCCGATTACGGCGGCCTGCGCCGTGAGCTGATCGGGGTCGAGCGCGAGATCCTGCTCGACCTGCGCGGGGCCGAACGCCTGCGTAACGCGACGATGCGCCAGATCGAGCGCGACCTCGACCTCGAGGAGGCGCGAATCCGCTCCTAGGCAGTGCGGCAGTCCTTAGTGACGCATGGAGCCACAAAGGACTGCCGCACTCCCCTCAAGTCGCTGGCGCCAAGAACGTCCGCGCCCGCTCGGCGACCAGCTCGGGCATCTCGTCAGCGGGGAAATGGCCACAGCCCTCGACGAACTCGACCTCCATGTCCTCGGCGTGGCGCTGGTAGCCGGCCAGAACGTCGGGTCGCAGCGCTTTGTCGCCGGTCCCGAACAGCATCCGCGTCGGCACCGTCAGGCGCTGGTGGGCGTAACGGCCGCGGACGATCGGCAGGGTCTCCCGCAGGTTGAAGACCCGGTACATCTGCACCGCCGCCCGCGCCCGGTCCGGCTCGGTGAAGCGGGCGGTGAAGGAGTCCAGCGCCTCCTGGTCCCACGCCTCGCGCCGGACCGAGCCGCCGACCAGGACTTTGGGAATGAAGGCGCCGCCGCGGTGCAGGCGGTAGCCGACCACCGGCGAGAGGATCAGCCACTGGTACCAGAAGCGCCAGAGGTGGGGCGCCATCGCCCGCGCCGTCGTCCAGGGCGGCAGAATGTTGAGGGCGAAGAAGCGCTCGAAGCGCCGCGGTTCCCGCAGGCAGAGCAGGAAGCCGATCCAGGCGCCCCAGTCGTGGCCGACCAGCTTCACCCGCTCGATCCCAAGCTCGTCGAGGACGGCCAGCACGTCGGTCGCCATGTTCTCCTTCTCGTAGCCGTCACGGGGCGCGTCGGACCAGCCGAACCCGCGCAGGTCGAGCGCCAGCACCCGGTGCCGGTCGGCCAGCGCCGGCATCAGCCGCCGCCACTCGTACCAGTGCTGCGGCCAGCCATGCAGACAGAGGACGACGTCCTCGCCGGAGCCGGCTTCGGCGAGGTGGAAGTCGAGCCCCCGCGCGCGTACCGTGCGGTGGCTGACGCCGTCGACCTGGGGCGGTTCGCTCACCGCCACAGGCTAAGCGACCGGCCTAATGCAGCGCGGTCGCGGCGGCGGCGCGGAACTCGGCGAGCTGCGCGCCCATCGTCTCGAGGTCGCAGGCGACCATTTCCGGCCACTGCTTCTCCGGATGGTCGGCGAGCGTCTTCAGGCCGTTGCCGCTGATCACCGCGACGACAGTCTCGTCGGCGCCGATCTTTCCTTCCGCGGCCAGCTTCGCCGTGACCGCGACGGTGGTGCCACCGGCCGGCTCGGTGAGCAGGCCCTCGGTGGCGCCGAGCAGATCGATGCCGCCGAAGATTTCCTCGTCGGTCACGGTCGCCGCCGAGCCGCCCCGGGCCCGCACCGCGTCGACCACCAGAGCGCCGTCGCCGGGGGCGCCGATCGCGATCGAGTGGGCGGCCGTGTGCGGCGTCTGCGGCTCGATCTCGCCGCCGCTGAGGATCGCCGTCGCGATCGGCCCACAGCCGCTCGCCTGGGCGACGTTGATCTTGGTCGCGCCGGTCTCCGCCAGTCCGACTATCTCCAGCTCGTTCAGCCCCTTGTGCACGCGCGAGGAGAGCGTCCCGCCGGCGGCCGGGATCACGAAGTGGTCGGGTGAGACCCAGTCGAGCTGCTCGACGACCTCGAAGGCCATCGTCTTCGCGCCCTCGGCGTAGAACGGGCGCAGGGTGATGTTGGCGAACTCGATGCCACTGGCCAGCGAGAGCTCGCGGCAGGCGCGGTTGGCCTCGTCGTAGTTGCCGTCGAGCTGACAGACCTGGGCGCCGAGCGCCCGGCAGGCCTTGGCCTTGCCCTTCTCCATGTTGCCGGGATAGAAGATGTAGGCGAT
>DASYJK010000141.1:0-19650 GCA_035996525.1 Solirubrobacterales bacterium | reverse complement strand
CACTTTGGTGAACTCGGCGAACGAGCCCCAGGTCGTCTCGTAGCCCCAGATCTTCTGGCTGGGGGCGGCGAGCGGGTCGAGGCCGTGGACCTCGACGTCCTCGTAGGAGGCCTGGTTGCAGTGGACGACGACCTCGTCGCCCGGCTTCCAGCGGGTGACGCCCTCGCCGACCTTCCAGACGATCCCGGAGGCATCGGAGCCGCCGATGTGGTGGCCGTACTCGGGATGGTCGCCGTAGGGGAAGACCGAGACCGGCTTGCCCAGCGCCGCCCAGACGTTGTTGAAGTTGACGCCGGCAGCCATCACGCGAACGATCACCTCGAAGGCGCCGGGCTCCGGCACCTCGATCTGCTCGAGCTGGAAGGCGTCTTTGGGCTCGCCCTGGCGCTCCTCGCGGATCACCCAGGCCGCCATCGTCTCCGGCAGCGTTCCGGGCTCTACGGAAAGGTTCGAGAGTGAGCTGGTGTCAACGGCCAAAAGAGGTCCTCCACAGGGGTCGTCGGGACGGGCGACGAATCCTAGTTAAGAGCTAAGAGTCCTGGCGCTACGCGGCGTCGGAGGCCTCGCGCAGCTCCGGCGCGGTGATCTCGCGGACTGACAGCTCGACCGGTTCCGGTGGCTCGATCGCCTTGCCGGGGGCGACGCCGAGGTCCTCGACCTTGCGCAGCTGCGGCAGCAGCCGGCCCTCCATCGAGCCGACCGCGGAGTTGTAGGACTTGGTCGCCGCCTCGAGCCGGCGACCGACGCTGTCGAAGTCGGTGATGAACTTGCCGAAGCGACCGTGCAGGGTGCTGGCGGCGTCGGCGATCTCGGCCGCCTCGGCGACCATCCGCTCCTGGCGCCAGCCCAGCTCCATCGTCCGCAGCAGCCCGATCAGCGAGGTCGGGCTGACCAGCAGCACCTTGTGCTCGAGGGCGTATTCGAACAGTCCCGGGTCGGCGGCGAGGGCGGCGTGCAGGGCGGGCTCGTTGGGGATGAAGCAGATCACCAGGTCCGGCATCTCGCCGGCCTTGAACTGCCCCTGGTAGTCCTTCGAGCTGAGCGCGCGGACGTGCTCGCGGGCCTGGCGCGAGTGGCGCTGGAGGTGGACCTGGCGCTCGCTTTCGACCTCCGACTCCTGGGCGTCGAGGAAGGCGTCGAGCGGCACTTTCGAGTCGGCGACGAAGCTGCGCCCTTCGGGCAGGAGGAAGAGCGCGTCCGGCCGCAGGTGGCCGTCTTCGGTCCGCAGCGTCTCCTGCAGCTCGAAGTCGACGTGCTCGGTCATGCCGGCGATCTCGACGCAGCGGCGCAGCTGCAGCTCGCCCCACTGGCCGCGGGTCTGCGGCTGGCGCAGCGCCTTCTTCAGGCCGGCGGTCTCGGCGTTGAGGTTGCCGACGGTCTGGCCCATCTGCTCGATCAGGGTGCGGGTCTGCAGGTCGGTCTCGCCGCGCCGGCGCACCTCGGCCTCGATCTTCTCCTGGCCCTTGGCGATCCGGTCGGTCAGCGCCTTGATCTCCGCCTGGCGCTTGTCAATCTCCGCCTGGCGCCGGTCGAGCGAGGCCTCCGCGGTCTTGGCGTCGAGCTTGCGCGCCTCGTCGTTGGCCTGCAGCAGGCCGGGCAGCGAGTCGGCGACCGCCTGACCGGCCGCTTCGCGCACGGCCAGAGCGAAGTCGGGCTGCTCGGCGGCGGGTTCTGGGCGCCGCGAGACGAGCGCGTAGACGAGCCCGGCGGCGAGCAGGAGGACGGCGATGGCGAGGACGGCGGTCATTGCCATCGACAGTGACAGGCCGCCCAGACGCAATCCTGACGCTGAAATGCCGCTTGCAGCGGCTTACTCGCGACCGCTAGGGAAGCAGGACGTCGTTCTGCGAGGAGGCGCGATACGGACCGACGACGAGTCTGCCGAGCCGGGCGCTGGGGACGTTGGCGGCGGTGACGACGTAGGTGCCGGTGGGGAGGTCGGTCTGCAGGGTGGCGGGGCTGCCGGCCGGGATCGGCACCGAGCTGACGTCGCGCGGGCCGCGCAGCCGCAGCTTCGAGTCGAAGCGGGTCTGGTTGGCGATCACGATCGAGGCCGTGACCGGGACGTTGCTGTTCTTGATCGGCGGCTGCGCGTGAGCCTCGTTCTGCGGGATCTGCTGGGTGCGGGCGGGGCCGACCCCGATCGCAGCCGGCTGCACCGTGATCGCCTTCGGGGTGATCGTGACACTGACCCGCAGCGCCACCTGCGGCCGCTGGTCGTTGGGATGGGTTTCGGCGCCGCAGCCGGCCAGCGCCAGCGCGAAGACGCCGATCACGCCGGCCACCGCCGTTCTAGATCTCCCACGACCCATCGCGGCGGAATCTAACCGAAGGGCAAGTCGACCACGCGAGCCGTAACGCCATCTTCACCTACGGCGAGCTCGGTTCCCGGCTCGGCCTCGCGGCGCAGGATCGCCAGCCCGATCGGTCCGAGGCTGGGGGAGACGGTGGCGCCGCCGACCTGGCCGACCTCCTTCTCGCCCAGCAGCAGCACCGCGCCGGGCACGGCCGGGGCGCTCAGCCGCAGGCCGCGCAGGTGGCGGTTGGGGCGGCCCTTGTAGTGGAGACGGGCAACCGTCTCCTGGCCGATGTAGCAACCCTTGGTGAAGCTGACCGCGTCCTCGACGATGCCCGCCTCGGCCGGCATCGTCGCCGTCCCCATCTCGGCCCCGAAGCGGGGGACGCCGGACTCGATGCGGAGGATCTCGACCGCCGCGGGGGAGACCTCGACGGCGCCGGCGGCGAGCAGAGCCTCGCGCAGGCGCCCGGCGTCCGCGGCCGCGGCGATCAGGTCGATCCCCCAACGCGTGCCCGCGGCCAGGAACTCGATCCCGGCCAGGGAGCCCGCTTCGCAGGCGTTCTCGGGCAGCGGCGCGGCACCGGCGACTTCAGCGCCGCGCGGCCCGATCAGCGAGAGGATCGCCCGCTCGGCGCTGACGTCGGTGACCGTGACCTCGCGCCCGACCGAGTACATCTCCAGATGCCGCCGCGCCGCCGCGATCGCCTCCGGCTCCGTATCGACCAGGATCTCCTCAGCGCCCGCCCGCAGCACCCGCATATCGGCCTGCATATGCCCCTTGCGATCCAGCAGCGCCGCATAAAGCCCGTCCCCCGGCTCCAGCGCCTCGACGTCGTTAGTCAGCTGCCCCTGCAAGTACTCCGCCCCATCCGGCCCGCTGATCAAAAGCTTGCCTCGGTCCGAGCGATCCAGCAACCCGCATTCCTCCCGCAGCTGCCGGTACTGCGCATCCAGCTCGACCACCACTTGCTCGCTCATGTCTTTGATTCTAGGAAGCGGCCGGGTTGGGCGATGGGGATGACCCCGAACGAACCTCCCGCTTTTGTGAGAGAGGGGTCATCCCCATCGCCCCACACGCCCCTCACATTTAGATCTGTCTAAACTCACTTTTAGACGTGTCTAAACCAGAAGTGAAATCAGAGGCGATCGAGGACTACTGCAAGGCCATTTACGCGATCGCCCGCGAGCGCGACGGCCTCGTCCTCAACGGCGAGGTCGCCCACCGCCTCGAGGTCACGCCCGCCACCGCCACCTCGATGTTGAAACGCCTGGCCGGACTCGGCCTGGTCGATTACATGCCCTACAAGGGGGTCAGCCTGACTCCGGGGGGAGAGAAGGTCGCGCTCGAGGTGATCCGCCACCACCGCCTGATCGAGGCCTACCTCTCGGAGGCGCTGGGGATGCCGGCCGACCGCGTCCACCAGGAGGCGGAGGTGCTCGAGCACTACATCTCCGAGGATCTCGAGCTGCTGATCGCCGCCAAGCTCGGCGAACCGAGCCACGACCCCCACGGGACCCCGATCCCGGGCCCTGACCTGTTGCCGCCGGTCGGCGAAAGGAGCCCGCGGTGAAGCCGATCTCGCCGCCGGCGGCGCCGCCCGAGCCCCGCGAGGCGACGGTCGAGAGCGTGCTCCCGGGCGAGGCCCGGGTCGCCGAGGCGGCACGCCGCTCGCTCGACGGCCACAGCCGCGGATTTGGCCGCATCTGGCCCTTCCTCGGGCCGGCCTTCATCGCCGCCGTCGCCTACATCGACCCCGGCAACTTCGCCACCAACATCGCCGGCGGCGCCAAGTTCGGCTACCTGCTGCTCTGGGTCGTGCTCGCGGCCAACCTGATCGCGATGCTGGTGCAGACGCAATCCGCCAAGCTCGGCATCGCCACCGGCAAGAACCTGGCCGAGCTCTGCCGCGAGCGCTTCTCGCGGCGCACCTCCGTCGGGCTCTGGCTGCAGGCCGAGCTGGTGGCGATGGCAACCGACATCGCCGAGGTGGTCGGGGCCGCGCTCGGGCTCAACCTGCTGTTCGGCATCCCCCTCTTCCCGGCCGGGATCATCGCCGGCATCGGCGCCTTCGCGATCCTCGCCCTGCAGCAGCAGGGCTACCGCCGCCTGGAGGCCGGGATCTCGGTCCTGGTCGGCGTCGTCGTCGCCTCCTTCGTCTACGAGCTCTTCGACGCCAGCCCGGAAGCGAGCGAAATCGGCAAGCACCTCTTCGTCCCCGGCTTCGCCGGCACCGACAGCCTCCTGCTCGCCACCGGGATCATCGGCGCGACGGTGATGCCGCACGTGATCTACCTGCACTCCGCCTTGACCCAGCGGCGCATCGTCGGCCGCGACAGCGTCGAGAAAAAGAGGATCCTCGGCTTCGAGAAAGTCGACGTGGTGATCGCCCTCTCATTGGCGGGCCTGGTCAACCTCTCGATGATGATCGTCGCCGCCGCGCTCTTCCACACCAGTGGCCTGACCGGCGTCGACTCGATCGACGGTGCTTACGAAGGCCTGCAGGAACTGGTCTCCAACCGTGCCGCCACCGTCTTCGGCATCGCCCTGCTGGCCTCCGGCTTCGCCTCCTCCTCGGTCGGGACGATGGCCGGCCAGGTCGTGATGCAGGGCTTCATCCGCCGCCGCATCCCGATCTTCGTCCGCCGCGCCGTCACCCTGGCGCCGGCCCTGCTGGTGCTGGCGCTCGGCGTCGACCCGACCGACGCTTTGGTCGGCAGCCAGGTCGTCCTCTCCTTCGGGATCCCCTTCGCCCTGGTGCCGCTGCTGCTGATCGCCGGCAAGCGCGAGGTGATGGGCGACCTTGTCAACCCCGGCTGGCTGACGGCGCTGGCCGGATTCCTCGCCAGCCTGATCATCGCCCTCAACGTTTTCCTGCTCTACCAGGTCTTCTTCGCCTGATGCGGCGGCGGGCGGAGTTCGCCATCGGCTCGACCCTGCGGGCGGAGCCGGCCGCGGTCTGGGAGCGGGCGATGAGCGCCGAGGGAATCAACGCCGAGCTGGCGCCGTTGCTGCGGATGACGGTGCCGCGCGGGCTCGACAGCCTCGACCTGCACGGGCTCGAGCCGGGGCGACTGGGGCGCAGCTGGCTGCTGCTCTTCGGCTTGATCCCGTTCGACTACGACGAGATCGGCCTGGCGCGGATCGAGCCGGGGCGCGGATTTCTCGAGCGCTCGACGATGCTCTCGCAGCGGCTCTGGGAGCACGAGCGCACGATCGAGCCCGTCGGTGCGGGCGAGGCGACGATCGTCGACCGCCTCGCCTGGGAGCCGCGGCTGCCCCTGCCCGGCGCCCTCCTGCGGCCGGTGGTTGCTGCCCTCTTCCGCCACCGTCACAAGCCTCTGCGCCGCCACTTCGGCGGCGCCCCGCTGTCGCGGCGCTAGGCTTCCGGCCGTGCCCCTCGCCGATGACTTCCAGCGCGTCCTCGAGGCGCTGCCGCCGGACTGGACCGATCTCGAGCTCGACCTGCGAATTGAGGACGAGACCCAGTACATCGACAGCGCCGTGGCGCTGAGCCAGGTCAACGCGCAGGTCTACAGCCACGCCGAGTGGCACTGGCGGCTGCTGGTTGCCCACAGCTTCGGCCACGCGGCCGCGGCCGAGACGGTCAAGGGGGTGCTGGCCAAGCTCGACCGCGAAGGCGTCAGCGGTGAGCTGGCGGTCGCCGAGGTGCGCGAGGGTCGCTCCGAGGTCGTGCAGATGTGGGGCCGGCCGGAGAGCGTTCGCGAGGAGTTCCGCCAGCGCCGCTCGATCTAGTGGGCACTCGCTGATGGCGCGGGTGCTCGCGGTCGCCGACCTGATGCTGGGCAGCAAGATCGAGGCGACGCTGCGCGCGGCCGGCCACGAGGTGACGCTCTCACCCTCGCTGCAGGAGGCCGACCTCGACGGCGTCGAGCTGATCGTCGCCGACCTCGACACCGAGAACGCGGAGGCGCTGGTCGGGCTCGGGGTGCCGGTGCTCGGCTTCTACTCGCATGTGAACGCCGAGACGCGGGAGCTGGCGGAGGCGGCGGGCGTCGACCTGGTCGTGCCGCGCTCGCGGTTGGCGCGCGAAATGCCGGGGCTAGCCGCGCGGTTGCTCGATCCCAGCTAGTTCTGGAAGGCGAAAGCCTTTTCGACGTCGAGCGGTCGCTTCAAAATCCCGTTTTTGAGGTCCCAGGTTGCCCATTCACGGAGATTGCTCGGCTTGAACTGTTCCACTTGCATATATGGCTCCACCTCACTCAGCCGCTCTTTCTGGTCAAGCTTGTCGAGAGACGGATCCGCCGTGAGGAGGTCATTCAGGGTTCTGGTCGTCTGGTGTGAGGTGAACTCGTAGCCTCGCTTGGTTGCGCCGACGATCGCTTCGACCAGATCAGGTCGACCCCGGCCTTTTCGTAGAGGCCCTCTGCCTGGGCGGCGTAGAAACCGGCCTGGACCGCGTTGGGCGCGGAGTCGAGCAGCAGAGTCGCGTCTTGCGGCCCGCTCGGTCGTCGCTCCCCCCACAGCCAGTGATGCCGGCGAGGAGGAGGGCGAACAGCAATAACGCGAGAGTCCGTTTCATCCTGTAAAGGAACTTAGATCATTTAGCCAATACAGAAGTATTTGATTATTGCCGACCGTCGTTGGGGCGGCCTCGATCAGCGATTCAGGTCGAAGGCGGCGTCGACGTCGAGCGGTCGTTCGAGCAGGCCGTGCTGAAGGTCCCAGTCCGCCCATCGGTCGAGGACGTCGCGTCGGAACGGGGCGGGGCCGAGGTCGGGGAGGAGGGCATCTAGCTGGGCCTGCTGTTCGGATCGGTCGAGCGCGGGATCGGCGGCCAGCAGGTCATCCAACCCCTGTTCAGGGCTGTGCTCGACGAAGGCGTAGCCCTTGCGGGTCGCGTCGACCACCGAGTGGACCAAGTCGGGGTCGGTGTCGAGCGTGTGACGGGAGGTGGTGAGAATCAGCTCGGGGTAGGGAGGGGCGCCGTAGCGGTCGACTTTGAAGATGCGGACCGGAACGCCCTGGCGCCGCAGAGCGACGCCCTCGGCATTCCAGAAGCCGGTCGCCGCGTCGACCTTGCCGGCGGCGAGCGAGGAGATCGCGTTGAAGCCGATCGTCACCTCGTCGACCTTGGCCGGGTCGCCACCGTCGGCGCTGACCTCGGAGTCGACCACCGCTTCGTCGGAGGGCAGGCCGGTGACGCCGACCGTGCGCCCTTCGAGTTCAACCGGCCGCTTCACACCGCTGCTCTTGCCGGCGATCACCGCGGCCAGCGGCCGCTGCACGATCGGCATCACCCCGACCAGGTCGAGCCCCTGCTCGCGGGCGATCCCGAGATCGTGGATGTCGAGGATCGCGAAGTCGGTGCGGCCCGCCGCCAGCAGCTTCGGCGCGTCGGTCGATTCGCCGGGCTGATCGACCTCGAGCTTGACGCCGGCGTCGCTGTAGAAGCCCTGTTCCCGCGCCGCGTAGATGCCGGAATGGACCGCGTTCGGCGTGAAGTCGAGCACCAGGCTCGCGCCTTTCGGCACGCCCGGTTCCGCGCCACCCCCACCGCAGCCGGCGACACCGGCAACCAGGAGGGCGGCCGCCAGCAGCGCGACAGCACGTCTCATCTGGCCAGGAACCTAATCCATTGAGCAAATATGAGTAGACTGCCGCCGCTTACCTGATCACGGGATCGAGGAGGAGAAAAGAGTGCAGGAACGAGGTCTGGCCGCATATCTTGCAGAGTTGATCGGCACGCTTTTGCTGGTCTTTTTCATCACCAGCGTCGTCGTGCTGTTCGTTTCGACCGGAAGCCAGGCCCAGTTCGGCTCGGACTTCGCGGTAATCGGGCTCGTCCACGCCTTCCTGCTGTTCGGACTGATCGTCATGTTCGGCGTCGTCAGCGGTGGTCACTTCAACCCGGCGGTAACGCTGGCGGCGATGGTGATCAAACGGATCAAGCCGCTCGACGGCGCGATCTACATGCTCGCCCAGCTCTCCGGGGCTGTTCTCGGCGCGCTGCTGACCAAGGGCCTGCTGCTCGACGAGGGCCGGGCAACGCATTACGGAGCCGCTGAAGTCAGCGGCCTCCTCAGTGGCGCCTTTCCGGGTTCGATCGTCGAGGGGATCGGCACCTTCTGCCTCGTCCTCGTCATTCTCGCCGCGGTTTACTCGAAAAAGAGCCTCAAGGACTGGGCGCCGTTGGCGATCGGCACCACCCTGGGCTTCATCGTCATGGTCGGCGGTCCGCTGACCGGCGGTGCCTACAACCCAGCCCGTTGGTTCGGCCCCGCCCTGGTCGGCAACGACTTCGGCGGCTTCGCCGGAGTCTGGCCCTACCTGGCCGGTCCGATCGTCGGCGCTCTGCTTGCCGCCGCGGTCTTCAAGTTCGTGCTCGAGCCGGGCGGTCTGCCGCCGACCGAAGCACCGGAGCGCACCCGGCCGCCGACGGCGAAAGCCGCCACGCCGGGCAGTTCCAAATCCGCCGACTGAGCTGATCTGGTGCAACCGTCGGGCCTGGCCGGCTCGGCGGTTGCAGTAGCTTGAGCGGGGTGCGAAGGGTCACCTTCTCCCGCAACTACACGCTCTCCCTCTCGCGTACCTGCCAGTGCTACTGCAAGTACTGCGCCTTCGCGACCCATAAAGCGCACATCCACGCGCCGGAGAAGGTCGAGGCGCTGCTGGACGAGGCGGTCAAGCGCAACACCAAGGAGCTGCTGGTCCTGACCGGCGAGCGGCCCGAGGTCAACCCGGAGGTCGCAGCGCGGCTGGCCGAGTGGGGGCACGAGGACTTCACCTCCTACGTCGTCTGGGCCTGTGAGCGGGCGCTGGAGCGGGGAATGCTGCCGCACACGAATCTCGGGGTGCTGAGCAAGGCGGATCTGGCGCGACTGCGGGAGGTGACCGCGTCGCAGGGGCTGATGCTGGAGTCGACCGCGGAGCGGCTGATGGAGACCGTCCACGCCGGGTCGCCGACCAAGCATCCGGCACCAAGGCTGGCGACGATCGAGGCTGCCGGCGAACTGAAGATTCCGTTTACGAGCGGGATCCTGGTCGGGATCGGCGAGACCGAGGAGGAGCGGGTCGAGGCGCTGGAAGCGCTAGCCCAGATGCACGAGCGCTACGGCCATTTGCAGGAGGTGATCCTGCAGAACTTCGTGCCGCATCCCAAGTACTACGGGGCGGAAGTGGCGGACATCGCGGATCAGGCTGCGCGGGCGCGGTGGGAGGGGGATGGGGATGACCCCTCCCTCGCAACAGATGGGGAGGCTCGTCCGGGGCCATCCCCATCCCCCTCGAACGGGGCCGGGGCTGCAGATGGCGGGCTGCCGATGCCGGCGTGGGCCAGCCCGGTCGGGATCGGCGAGATCAAGCGGTTGATCCAGGAGAGCAAGCGGTTGATGCCGGACGTGGGGGTGCAGATCCCGCCGAACCTTGCCGATTGGTGGCCGGAGTTGGTCGAAGCCGGGGCGACTGATCTGGGGGGGCTGTCGGCGAACGGGGACCACATCTCGCCGGAGCATGCGTTTCCGAGCCCGCATCAGGTGCGGAAGGAGTTGGCGCCGAAGGGGTTTGCGCTGACCGAGCGACTCTGCGTCTACCCGCAGTACATGGATTCGGAGTGGATGGAGCAGGGGGTCTTGGACGTGATCAAGCTCAAGTACTGGAGCTTCATTCCGCGCAGGGGGTCGGGGCGGCGGTCGGAGGAGTCGCCGGCGCCGGGGCTGGCCGAGGCCGCGATCGCCAAGGGGCGGGAGGGGGTCGAGCTCTCCGAGGACGAGTTGACGGCGCTGTTCGTCGAGAACCGGCCGCAGGTGGTGGAGGAGATGCGGGTCGCCGCCGATGAGCTGCGGGCCGAGCTGCACGGGGACCGGGCTACCTTCGTCGTCAATCGCAACATCAACTTCACCAACATCTGCGTCGTCGGCTGCGCCTTCTGCGGGTTTGGGCAGGGTCGGCGCTCGCCCGACGCCTACGAAGTCTCCGAGGAGGACTTCGCGACGCGGATCGAAGAAGCGGTCGAGTTCGGCGCCACCGAGCTCTGCATGCAGGGTGGCATCCATCCCGACCTGACCCTGGAGGAGTACGGCAAGTGGCTGCGGCTGGCCAAGGACGTCGCCCCGCAGCTGCACCTGCACGCCTACTCGCCGATGGAGATCGACTACATGTGCGAGAAGTCGGGCAAGCGGCCGGGCGAGGTCTTCGAGTACCTGCTCGAGTGCGGCCTCGGCTCGACGCCGGGCACCGCGGCCGAGGTGCTCGACGACGGCGTGCGCCAGCGGATCTCGCCCAACAAGCTCCCGGCCGATCGCTGGGTGGAGATCATCGAAGCCTCCCACCGCGCCGGCCTGCGTTCGACCTCGACGGTGATGTTCGGCCACATCGAGGAGCCGCGTGAGCTGGCCCGCCACATGCGCGTCGTCCGCGGCCTGCAGGAACGGACCGGCGGCATCACCGAGTTCGTCCCGCTCAGCTTCATCCCCTTCAACACCATGCTCGGCCGCACCCACGGGATCGAGGAGATCTCGATGGCCGACAACCTCAAGCACACCGCCGCCTTCCGGCTGGCCCTGGGACGGACGATCCCCAACCTGCAGGCGAGCTGGGTGAAGATGGGCCTGGAGGGGGCGACCGAGTCGCTGCGCTGGGGCGTCAACGACCTCGGCGGCACCCTGATGGAGGAGAACATCTCGCGCATGGCTGGCTCCCAGCACGGGGTGCGGCTGGAGCCCGAGCAGCTGGCCGAGGCGGCCCGCGCCGCCGGCCGCGAGCCGGCCCAGCGCACGACCCTCTACGAGATCGTCGAGACCTACGCCAACGCTTGATCGGCGCCGATCCGGGTAGCTGATTCTCGACAGAGATAAGCCACCGGAAGGATCGAGAATGAGCGACGACGTGAAGAACGCCGATGACGCCAAGGGCCGGGTCAAGGAGGCTGCGGGCGACCTCACGGGCGACAAGGACTTGAAGCGAGAGGGAAAGGTCGACCAGGCGGGTGGCGCCGTCAAGGACGGCGTCGAGAAGGTGACCGACAAGGTCAAGGACGCCCTGAAGCGGGACTAGCACCACCAAAAGCCGGCGGGTCGACCACGGGAGGTAGGGCTCGGTCGGCCCGTCCGGCTCCTTATCTGGAGAGCGGCGAGAGCTAGCGGAACATGTCCTCGTCGCGGGGCCGGCGCAGGGCCGCGGCGCCTGGTCCATCCTCGGCAGCGACGTGACGCCCGAGGCCGCGCACGACCGCCGCCGGCACGCCACTTGCCTTGTCGCGGACCAGGTCGGCGGCCGAGGCCGCCTCGTCGGCAATCGCGATCAGAGTCGCCTCCAGCTCGCGGCCGCCGGCGTCACGGCGCCCGCGCCAGTCGTCCAGCGGCACCAGCCCGGCGCACCCGATCGCTACCTCCGCCTGACCGAGTCGCCAGGCCCGCCCGAAGCTGTCCGAAATAACAACCCCGATCGCGGGGACCCGGGGATGGGAGTCGGCGGACACTCCCCGCTTTTGTCCGCCGACTCCCATCCCCGGGTCCCCTGTGACCGCGGCGATTTCCTCCCGGATCTGGCGCGCAGACGCATCGGGGTCCTCCGGCAGCAGGCAGACGGTGTCGGGGTCCGGCAGGTTGGAGCTGTCGATGCCGGCATTGGCGCAGACGAAGCCGTGGCGGGTCTCGACGATGAGGACGCCGCGCTCGGCCCGCAGCACCTCCTCGCTCTCCTCCAGGATCAGCTCGACCAGCGCCGGTTCTCTGCCCAGCATCGCCGCGAGCTTTCGCGCCTCGGCGCCGGGCAGGACCGAGGAGAGCCGGCGCACCCGGCCCTCGGCCTTGGAGACGATCTTCTGCGAGATCACGACGACGTCGCCGTCGCCGAGCTCGGCCCTGGCGGCGATCTCCTCGCCGACCTTCATCCCCTCCTCGAACTCCGGCAGGCCGGTTACGGCAGTGATCCGGAGCCCCTCATTCATTGCGCGGTTCGCTTTCCACGTATCTCGTGGGTAACGAACCGCGCATCGGTCGCCTCATATCCCCAGCGCCTTGGCGGTGCGGCGGGCGCGGCCGGGGCGCGCCTCGAGCTCGCGGGTGAGGGCGATCACGTCGGCCGGAGTGTCGAGGTCGAGGCCTAGCGATCCCAGCTCCTCTACCCCGAACGGCACCCCGGCCTCGCGGGCGAGGGCGACATGGCGGGCGCGGCTACCCTCGCCGAAGGCGGGGACGATCGCCCCCGGGGGGCTGAGGGCGAGCGCGTTGGTGCCGCTGCCGTGGCGGTCGGGGACGATCCCGACGTAGCGCTCGGGCAGCCCGGTCAGGAGCCGGTCGAGCTCGCGCGGGTCGAGCAGCGGACAGTCGCCGGCGAGGAGGACGACGCAGCCGGCGCCGTCGGCTTCGGCCCGGGCGATCCCCGCCAGCGCCGCGCCGATGTGGCCGCCGTCCTCTGGGTCCGGCACCACCTCGGCCCCGGCGGCGGCCGCCAGCTCCTGCGCGGCGGGGTCGCCGGTGACGAGGATCGTGCGCTCGATCGTCCGGGCCTCGCCGATCGCTTCGAGCACGTCGGCGACCATCGCCGCCATCAGAGTCCGACGCTGCTCGCCGTCGAGTCCGGTGGCGAGCCGCTGCTTGGCGGCGTTGAAGCGCTTGACCGGGAGGACCGCGGTGGCCTTCACGCGGCGAGGCCGGCGGCGTAGTCGAGGACGATGCGGGCGACCCGGGCGCGGCCGCCGGCGCCCTCCATCAGCGTCGCCGCGACCTCGGTCGCGACCTCGACCGGCGGCGGATCGGGGTCGCCCTCGTCGACCACCATGCCGTCGATCAGCCCGGCGTAGAGCGAGGCGACGCCGGCCGCCGTGGTCGGCCGGCTGAGCGCTTTCATGAAGCGGTCGGTCGGGCCCTTGACCACCTGCCCGGCGACGTAGGGGCTGACCGCGACGACCGGGGCCGGGGACGCGGCGATCGCGTCGCGCAGGCCGGGTACGGCGAGGATCGGGCCGATGCTGATCACCGGGTTGGAGGGGCCGATCACGATCGCCTCGGCGGCGTGCAGCGCCGCCAGCACCTCGCGGCTCGGCTCGGCGCTCTCGATCCCCTCCAGCTCGACCCCGACCACGTCGGGCTCGCCGCGGTCGACGATCAGATACTCCTGCAGGTCGCGCCGCCCAGCCGCGGTCAGCACCTTGGTCCGGACCGGCGAGTCGCTCATCGGCAGCACCTTGGCCTCGACCCCGAGGCCGCGGGCGATCTGCGCCTGGGCGTCGGTCGGTCGGCCGCCCTCCTCGATGAACTGGCGCCGGTAGAGACAGGCGGCGAGATCGCGGTCGGAGAGCCCGAACCAGCTCGGCGCGCCCAGCTTCTGCAGGCGCTCGAAGACAGTGAAGCTGTCCTCGCGGATGCCCCAGCCGCGCTCCTCGTCGATTTCGCCGCTGAGCCAGTAGGTGACGAGGTCGGGGTCGGGAGAGACGTGGACGCCGAGCGCCTCGATGTCGTCGCCGGTGTTGACGATCACGCTCAGGTCCGATCCGACCTCCTCCTGCATCCCCGCCGCGAGCTTGGCGCCTCCGGTACCGCCGGCTAGGAGCGCGACGCGCATCTCCCCGCTTATGCCCAGTGGTCGGCGTCCGGCAAACCCGTGAGCCGGATTCCGGCGTGCGCCTTGTAGCGGCTGTTGACCGAGATCAGCATCGGCGTCAGTTGCTCGACGATGCGGGCCATCTCGAGGGCGCCGGCGTTGACCGCGCGCAGGCCGGGGATCAGCTCGATCAGGCGGGCGACCCGGGCCTTGTCGGCCTTCTTGTCGCCGCAGACGAGCACGTCCTCGCCGAGCTCGGCGCCGGTGTCGGCGAGGGTGGGGGCGCCGACCGTATGCAGGGCGGCGACGACGGTGACGCCCTCCGGCACCATCTCCTGCGCCTGCTGGGCGGCGGAGCCCTGCCAGACGCCGAGCGAGCGGGTCGCTTTGCCGCTGACCGCGGCGGCGAGGGGGACGGTGCAATCGACCAGGATCTGGCCGGGGCTGAGCGCCTCGCGCAGGTTGTTGAGGTTCTCCGACTGGGCGCGGAAGGGGACGGTGAGGAAGACGATCTGGCCCTGTTTGGCGGCCTCGCCGTTCTCCAGTCCGGTGACGTCGGCGCCGGGCACGGCCGCGCGGACCTTGGCCGCGGCCTCCTCCGCCCGCTCCGCGGAGCGGGAGCCGAGCACGACCGGGACCCCGGCCTGGGCCCAGCGCGTCGCCAGACCGGCGCCGAGAGCGCCGGTGCCGCCAATGATCGGAATCGGTTCGCGGTCAGCCACCAGCGCGCCAGTCTAAGCCCCCGCCATTCGGTCCGCTCCCGGCGACGACCGTGGGTGCACCCGAGCGCGGTCGATGACTTTGGCGCCCCAGGGGGAGGATCGCGACCGGTTGCTGACTTGGGCCGGTTATGGGCGGCTCAACTCAGCAACCGGCGAGCGCGGCGGCTGCGGCAGTGCGGGTTTGGGATCTCGTGGACGCTCAGCACGGGGTGGTGTCGCGGCGACAACTACAGGCGTTGGGGTACGGCCGGCACGCAATCCGCCACCGGATCTCGACCGGGCGGTTGCACCCGGTCTTTCGCGGGATCTATGCCGTGGGTCGCGCCGGTCTCGGTCAGCGGGGGAGATGGATGGCGGCGGTCCTGGTCTGCGGCCCGGGAGCCGTCCTCAGTCACGACAGCGCGGCGACTCTGCTCGGGATCGGATCGGAGGACCGCGGGGAGGTCGAGGTATCGGTCCGGCCGGGATGGGATCGACGACGGCTCGGCATCCGCGTGCATCGTCGCCGGGGGCTTGGGCAGCGAGCGATCGGTACCTGCGATGGCATTCCTGTCACCAGTCCGGCGCAGACCGTGATCGATCTCGCCTGCCGTCACGACCGGATGACCGTGGAGCGCATGGTCGACGAGGCGGATCGGCTGGATCTCATCACCCCGCCCATGCTCCGAGCCGAGCTCGCTCACCACGGCGGGGAGCCCGGCGTCGCCCGGCTGCGCGCCTGGCTCGACCGGCGGACTTTCCGGCTCACGCGCTCGCGGCTCGAGCGGCTCTTTCTGCCGCTGGCGCGAGATGTTGGCCTGCCGGTGCCGGAGACGAAAGTCTGGGTCAACGGCTTCGAGGTCGACTTCCTCTGGCGCGATCTGCGCCTGGTCGTCGAGACCGACAGCCTGCGGCACCACCGCACCCCGGCGCAGCAGTCCCGGGACCACCGGCGCGACCAGGCGCACGCCGCCGCCGGGTTCACCTCGCTGCGCTTCACCCACGAGCAGGTTCGCTACGAGCCCGAACAGGTGCGCTCGGTGCTCGGCGAAGTGGCGCGACGCTTGGGAGGCGGCGGCGGGCGCGTTGCCGGCCCATAAGCTTGGGCGATGGCCGAGTTGCCGAAAACGGTGCGGATCCGCGAGGTCGGGCCGCGCGACGGGTTCCAGAACGAGCCGGAGACGATCGACACGGCGGAGAAGGTGCGGCTGATCGACCTGCTCTCGGCGACCGGGGTGGGGCGGCTGGAGATCACTTCCTTCGTGCGGCCGGACGTGATCCCGCAACTGGCCGACGTGGCCGAGGTGCTGCTGGCGGTCCAGCGCCGCCCCGGGGTCTCCTTCTCGGTCTTGATCCCGAACGAGCGCGGGCTGGAGCGGGCGCTGGGGATGCGCGACCGCTTCGACGAGGTCAGCGTCTTCCTCTCCGCCTCGGAGACCCACAACCGCCACAACGTCAACCGCTCGGTCGCGGAGTCCCTGACCGGGCTGGAGGCGACGCTGGCGACGGCGGGGGCGGCCGGGCTGCGCCGCGAGGGCGTGATCGCCACCTCCTTCGGTTGCCCCTACGAGGGGCATGTGGCGCCCGAGCGGGTCTTCGAGATCGCCGAACGGCTGACCGCCGCCGGCTGCGACGAGGTCGGCTTCGGCGACACCACCGGGATGGCCAACCCGCGGCAGGTGCATGAGTTCTTCGCCGCCGCCCGCGAGCGCCTGACCGGGGTCGAGCTGACCGCGCACTTCCACAACACCCGCGGCCAGGGGCTGGCCAACCTGGTGGCGGCGCTGGAACAGGGCGTTGAATCTTTCGAGTCGAGCTTCGGCGAGCTCGGCGGTTGCCCGGTGCCACCGGGGTCGACCGGGAACGTCGGCAGCGAGGACGTGGTCTCGATGCTGCATGAGATGGGGGTCGAGACCGGAATCGACCTGCCGCGGCTGATCGCGGCCTCGCGGGCGGCGCAGGAGGTTCTCGGCCGGCCGCTGGGCGCGCATGTGCTCCGCGCCGGCCCGGTCGACTGGCAAGCCAGCCAGTCCGAATAGGCTCCCCGCGTGACCGACTTCGCAAAGGCCCTGGACGCCGCTCTCTCCGGTGGCCCCCAGCGCCACCACGAGAAGACCGCCGAGCAGGGCAAGCTGCCGGTGCGCGAGCGGGTCGCGCGACTGGTCGACGCCGGCTCCTTCGCCGAGGAGGCGGCGCTCGCCAACTGGGACCAGGAGGGACTGGGGGCCGACGGCGTCGTCACCGGGCTGGCCACGATCGCCGGCCGCCGCGTCGCCCTGATGGCCAACGACCCGACCGTCAAGGCCGGCTCCTGGGGACCGAAGACGGTGGAGAAGATCCTCCGCGTCCAGGAGCGGGCGCTGAGCCTGCAGGTGCCGCTGGTCTACCTGGTCGACTCGGCCGGGGCGCGGATCACCGACCAGGTGCAGATGTTCCCTGGCCGCCGCGGCGCCGGCCGCATCTTCCACAACGAGGTCCGCCTCTCCGGTCAGGTGCCGCAGATCTGCCTGCTGTTCGGCCCCAGCGCCGCCGGCGGCGCCTACATCCCCGCCTTCTGCGACATCGTCGTCATGCGCGAGGGCAACGCTTCGATGTACCTGGGCTCACCGCGGATGGCGGAGATGGTGATCGGCGAGAAGGTGACCCTGGAGGAGATGGGCGGGGCGAAGATGCACACCGGCGTCTCCGGCTGCGGCCACTTCCTGGTCAAGAGCGACGAGGAGGCGATCGAACTCGCCCAACGCTACCTCTCGTTCATGCCGGAGAGCTGGCGTGAGGAGCCGCCCGCCGCGCTGCCAGCCGCGCCCGCCTCGGATGCGCGGATCGCCGAGATCGTCCCCGCCGACGAGAACCAGCCGTTCGACATGCGCGAGGTGCTCGATGCCCTGCTCGATGCCGACTCCTTCCTCGAGGTCCACAAGCGCTGGGCGAAAGAGCTGATCGTGGGATACGGGCGGCTCGACGGGCGCGTGGTCGGCGTCGTCGCCAACCAGCCGCGCCAGAAGGGCGGCGTCCTCTTCGTCGACTCCGCCGACAAGGCGGCCCGCTTCATCCAGACCTGCAACGCCTTCAACGTGCCGCTGCTCTTCCTCGCCGACGTGCCCGGGTTCATGATCGGGACCGCGGTCGAGCGCCAGGGGATCATCCGCCACGGGGCGAAGATGATCAGCGCCGTCTCCGAAGCGACGGTGCCGAAGATCTCGGTGATCGTCCGCAAGGCCTACGGGGCCGGGCTCTACGCGATGGCCGGGCCCGCCTTCGAGCCCGACTGCTGCATCGCCCTGCCCAACGCCTCGATCGCGGTAATGGGGCCGCAGGCCGCCGTCAATGCCGTCTTCCTCAACCAGATCCAGGCGATCGAGGACGAGGCCGAGCGCCAGGCCTTCGTCGCCGCCAAGCGCGAGGAGTACGCCGCCGACATCGACATCCTCCACCTCGCCTCGGAGCTGGTGGTCGACGCGATCGTCGCGCCGGAGGACCTGCGTGAGGACCTGATCCGCCGCTTCGCCCACACGACCGGCAAGGACCGCTCCTTCGCCGAGCGCCGCAACCCGGTCACCCCGGCCTGAGTCCTTGCCCGCCGCGACCACGCCGGGCCTGAGCTCCCCTTAACCCTGTCTCGCTACCGTTTTGGGCGTGACCCGTAGCGTCAAAGCCCCGCTGGCGGCGTGGATCGCCTGCGCCGGCGCCCTCGTCGGTCTGGCCCTGGTCGCCTACGGGATCGACGCGGCGCAGCGCGCCGACGCGACCCTGCTGACCAAGTTCATCGCCCGCGACGGCAGTTTCGGCTCGCTCGCCGAAACGATTGCCCACCTCGGCGATCCGCTGCCGCTGCTGGTGATGCTGGCGGTCGCCTGCGCGATCGCGCTCTGGCGCGGCAAGCCACTCGACGCGGCCGCGGCGGTCACCGTCGTCGCCGGCGCCAACCTGACCACGCAGGTGCTGAAGGTGGCGCTCGCCCACCCGCGTTTCCAGTCGGTGCTCGGCCATGACCAGCTCGGGCCGGTCGCCTTCCCCAGCGGCCACGCCACCGCCGCCACCTCGATCGCGATCGCCTTCCTCTTCGTCGTCCCGCATGAGTGGCGCCCCGCCGTCGCCGCGGCCAGCGCCTGCTTCGTCGCCGCGGTCGGCTGCTCGGTGATGATCCTCGCTTGGCACTTCCCCAGCGACGTGCTCGGCGGCATCCTCGTCGCCTCCGGCTGGGGCTTCGCGGTGCTGGCGGTGCGGCGGATCGCCGAAGGCGGCGGTGGGTCCGGGCGGCGGGCTCAGGTCGCGAGCCGGCCGGCCATCTCGGTGAAGTAGTCGAGCGCCGCCGGGTTGGCGAGCGAGTCGCGGCTGGCCGCCTTCTCCGCGGGGGTCCCCATCAGGATCCGCTTCACCGGCACCTCCAGCACCTTGCCGCTGAGCGTGCGCGGTACCTCGGCGATCTGGAAGACCTGGTCGGGGACGTGGCGCGGCGAGCAGCGCTCGCGCACGCGGCGGGCGATCTCCACCGGCAGTTGCTCGTCGAGCTCGGCGCCCTCGCGGAGCACGACGAAGAGCGGCATCCAGCCCTCGGTCCCGGCTTTGGGGATGTCGACGACGAGGGCGTCGACGATCGTGTCGATCGAGAGCACGGCGCGGTAGATCTCGCTGGTGCCCATGCGGATGCCGGAGCGGTTGATCGTCGAGTCAGAGCGGCCGTAGATGACGGCGGTGCCGCGCGCGGTGATTTCGAGCCAGTCGCCGTGGCGCCAGACGCCGGGGTAGCGCTCGAAGTAGGCCTCGGCGTAGCGGCTGCCGTCCTCGTCGCCCCAGAAGCGGACCGGCATCGAGGGCATCGGCTCGGTCACGACCAGCTCGCCGACCTCGTCGATGACGGCGTGGCCGTCCTCGTCCCAGGCCTCGACCGCGGCGCCCAGCGCCCGCGCCTGCAGCTCGCCGCGGTAGACCGGCAGCAGGGCGACGCCGCCGACGAAGGCGGTGCAGAGGTCGGTGCCGCCGCTGGTCGAGAACAGCCAGGTGTCGGCGCCGACGTGCTCGTAGATCCAGTCGAAGCCCTCGGGGGAGAGGGGGGAGCCGGTCGAGCCGACGGCACCGAGCCGGCTGAGGTCGCGGCCGGCCCCGGGCTCGACCCCGTCCTTCATGCAGGCGGCGATGTAGGAGGC
>DASYJK010000140.1:0-10362 GCA_035996525.1 Solirubrobacterales bacterium | reverse complement strand
CGATCGGGCGGCCGTCGGCGGTGTGGAAGAGCGACTTGACGGTGCCGTCGTCGGACTTCGCCTCGGCCTGGAGGGAGAGGGTCGAGAGCGGCACCGCGGCGGTGAGGCGGTCACGCAGGATCCCCGGCAGGTTGGTCATCTCCTCGTAGGAGGAGGCACCGTGGGCCACCCACTCCCAGACCTGACCGGCGCGGTAGGCGGGCTCGCCGGCGTCGACGAGGGTGCTGGCGAGCAGGGCGCGATCCATCCCGCGAGTGTAGGGAGGCGCTACCGGTGGATCTTCTCACCGCGCTCGAGCATGGCGACGAATTTGCGCAGGCGGCGCTCGCGCGTCTCCGGTTTCTTCGCCTCGTCGAGGCGGTAGAGGATCGCGTAGCGGTTGCCGCTGTCGAGCGTGGCGAAGAACTCGCGGGCGGCCTCGTTGGCGTCGAGCTCACGCTGCAGGTCGGCCGGGACCTTGGCCGTACGGGCGCCCTCGTACGCCGCCTCCCAGCGCCCGTCGGCTTTCGCCGCCTCGACCTCGGCCATCCCGGTCGCTCGCATCGCCTTCGCCTCGGTCAGCGCTTCCACCTTCTCGCGGTTGATCCGCGACCAGCGACCGCGCGGGCGCCGCGGCGTGAACCGCTGCAGGAAGAACTTCTCGTCGAGACCGCGCTTCTGGCTGTCGATCCAGCCGAAGCAGAGCGCCAGCTCGAGGCACTCGGCGTAGCTGACGCTGATCTCCCCCGAGCCTTTCTTGGCGATCTTCAGCCAGAAGCCGTCGGCCTCGGCATGGTTCTCCTCGAACCAGGCCTCGCAGTCCGGCGGCTTCGCGAAAAGCAGGATCGGCAGGTCGTCGGCCACGGCGCCGCGGCTCCCTCGTCCTCAGCTGCCGAGGGCGTCCGCCAGCAGATCGACCTGGTCGGGATCGTTAGACGAGGGGCAGAAGATCAGCTCGCCGCAGCCGGCGTCGGCGAAGGCGGAGACGTACTGCTGAACGGTCTCGGCGTCCTTGGCGGCGCTGCCGGCGATGTAGCCGGCGGTCTCCTCGCCGAGCCAGGCGTAGTAGTCGGTGAGGTAGGCGTCGGCGTCGCGCTCGGCGTCGTCGCCAAGCGCGAAGTAGGCGAGGCCCATCAGGCGCGGCTCGCCCTCGCGGCCGGCCTCCGACCAGGCCGCCTTCACCTTCCCGGCCATCTCGGCGTATTCCTCGGGCGAGGAGCCGCCGGCGATCCAGCCCTCGCCGAAGCGGGCGGTGCGGGCGAAAGTGGCGTCGGCGGCGCCGCCGATAACCACGTGGGGAGCGCCCTCGAGCTTCGGACCCACCTCGTCGCCGTCCCAGATCTCCCGCATCCGCGCCAGCATCTCGTCGAGGCGCTTGCCGCGACCCTTGGTCTCGAGGCCGCTGACCGCGTAGTCGTCGTCGCGGCCGCCGAGGCCGATGCCGAGGGTGAGGCGGCCGCCGGAAAGGGCGTGGACACTGAGCGCCTGCTTCGCCAGCTCGACCGGGTTCTCGCGCAGCGGCCCGAGCAGGACCGAGGTGCAGAGGCCGATCCGCTCGGTCACCGCCGCCGCGGCGGCGAGGGCGGTCAGCACCTCGTAGTTGTCATAGACGATGCGGTCGATCGTTCCCAGGCTCGAGAAGCCGCGCCCATCTGCCCGCCGCGCCCACTCGACCAGCTGCGTCCCGCTCGTGCCTGGAACTGCGTTGGGAAGTCCGATGCCAACGTCCACGCTCACTCCTCTTCTCGAAAGTCGATAATTCGGAACCGTAGCTACCCGGGCAGCTCGGCTTCCAGTCTTTCGAGCGCACCGCGGGCGTAGTCGAAGACCTTGCGGTCGCCGCTGAGCCGGTAGCGGGCGTTGGCGCCCATGACGACCGCGTAGAGCTCGAAGGCGAAGCGCTCCGGCTCCTCGACGCCGGCGATCGCCGCCTGCCGCTCCAGCTCCTTCAGCCAGGCTTCCATCGCGCCGGCGATCGCGTCGCGGACGGGACCCGGGCGGTCGTCGTACTCGGCCGAGGTGGCGCCCCAGAAGCAACCGCCGGTGTAGAGGTCGAGGTGGTCGAGGTAGCGCTCCCCCATCGCCCGCAGGCGGGGGGCGCCGTCCGGGGCCGACATCGCCGGCTCGATTACCGCTATGCGAAAGCGCTCGGCGGCGGCGGCGATGGTCGCCAGCTGCAGCTCCTGCTTGGAGCCGAAGTGGGCGAAGAGGCCGCTCTTGCTCATCCGCAGCTCGGCGGCGAGGCGGCCGATCGTCAATCCCTCCAGGCCCTCGATCGAAGCGAGGTCGACGGCGCGGTCGAGGATCGCGGCGCGCGTCTGCGCGCCCTTGGTGGCGGTCGTCATCTCCTTCAGCCTACAAAAAAGCACGAACGTTCGTGCAAATCGCTTAGGATGCCGCCGCAGCCCCACGGTGGGGATCAACGAAGGGAGAAACATGAGCAGCTACGCGGTCAAGAACGTCGACGAGATGGAGGCGGTTTTCAGAGGCGCCTTCAAGCGCGCCCGGGCCGAGCTCGGGGTCGAGTCATTCGGCATGCAGGTCATTGACATGCCCCCGGATTACGAGAACTACCCCGAGCACGACCACACGCACGACAACCAGGAGGAGGTCTTCCTGGTCATGCGCGGCGGCGGCGAGATCGAGATCGAGGGCGAGCGCTTCCCACTCGACGACAACCACGTCGCCCGCGTCAGCCCGGAAACGAAACGGAAGATCTGGCCGGGCCCGGACGGGATCCGTCTGGTCGTCCTCGGCGGCACCCCCGGCGCGGTCTACGAGGCTCCCGACTTGACCAAGCTGGGCGAGCCGGACCCGATGCTGGCGAGCTAGGGAGGTCCCGTAGGCTGCGCGGGTGCTTCGACGCTTTCCGTCCACAGCGGCGCTTCTGGTCACGATGGCGCTCGCCACCCCCGCGGTGGCGAGCGCCGCCAGCACTCACGCCGAAAGCGAATCGGCGATCGTCGTCGTCTCCGGCGACGTCACCGTCGCCCGCGGCCAGGTCGTCGACGGCGTCTACGTCGTCAACGGCGACACCCGGATCGGCGGCGAAGTCGCCGGCGACGTGGTCGTCCTCAGCGGCGACGTCCTCGTCTCCGGCCGGATCGACGGCGACCTCTTCACCGCCGGCGGCACCGCCCACCTGCTGCCCAGCGCCGAAGTAACCGGGGACGTCGACTACGGCGACAAGCACCCGCGGGTCGCGCTCGACGCTCGCGTCCATGGCGACGTCACCAAGCAGGACTGGCCCGACGTCGGCAGCGCCTTCTCCGGCATCACCGGCTTCCTGATCTGGCTCGCCGTCACCCTCTCGCTGCTGGTCTTCGGCGCCCTGCTGCTGCTGATCGCGCCGCGCGCCGCCGACGCGCTCAGCGCCCGCTCGCGCGAGCGGCTCGGGCCGACGATCGCGATCGGCATCGCGATCGCGGTGGTGCTGCCGCTGATCGCTCTGATCGCCGCGTTCACCATCGTCGGCATACCTCTCGCGATCGGAGTCGGGCTGGCGCTGGTGCCGCTCGGGACCGTCGCCTACCTCGCCTCCGCCTACGCGCTCGGGCGGCGGATGGTCGAGCCGCCGCGCCGCCGCATGCTCTCCCTCCTCGCCGGGCTCGGCGCCCTCCGCCTCGTCGCCTTCGTGCCCATCCTCGGCACCGTCGTCGGCATCGCCGCGTTTATCTTCGGCCTCGGCCTGATCGGTGTCGCTATCGGGGCGGCCCGGGCTCCGGATCCGGCCGTGCCTCGAATCCCGGGCAGCTGAGCACCGGGACCGGCGGGTAGCGCCGGTAGGCGGGGTCGCTACGGGAGCGCTCGCAGAGGGAGAAGACCGAGCCGCGAGTGTTGGGCACGAGCCGCTGGTGGCGGCAGCTGTCGCAGAGGCCGTTACGACTCACGACTCGATGCTATTTGCGGGCTCGGGCATTGTCGACACCGCCTCGGTGGCGGCTAGCTTTGGGGTGTGAACGGCGCAGCCACCCTCTTCGATGCCGACGCCGCCGCCTACACGGGCACGGTCGAGGTGATCGGCGTCATCTTCCGGGCCGAGGACGACGGTTACGCGGTGCTCGAGGTCCAGGATGCCGACTCCGGCGAAGGGTTCGCGCTGGTCGGCCCGGTCGCCCACCTCGGCGAGGGAGACCGGGCCGAAGTCAGCGGCGACTGGCAGACCCACAACCGCTACGGCCGCCAGCTTCGTGCCCAGGGGGCGCTGCCGCTCGACCCCGCCGACCGCGAGGGCCAGGTCGCCTACCTGACCTCGCTGCGCCACATCGGCCCCGCCCGGGCCGAACGACTGGTCGATGAGCACGGCGAGGCGGTGCTGGCGAAGATCGCCGCCGACCCCCAGCGTGTCTTCCGCGCCCTGCGCGGGGTCAGCGAAGATCAGGCCGCGGCGGCCACTAACTCCTGGCACGCCAGCCGCGCGATCCGCGATCTCCACGTCCAGCTCGCCCCGCACGGGCTGGCCCACCTGGCGACCCCGATCCACGCCCGCTACGGCGAGCGCTCGATGACGGTCCTGCACGAGGACCCCTACCGGCTGACCGAGGTCGAGGGCGTCGGCTTCGCCCGCGCCGACAAGATCGCCCTCGCCGCCGACGTCCCGCTCGAGTCCAGCCGCCGCGCCCAGGCCGCCGCCGTCTTCGCCCTCGCCGAGGCCGAGCAGCAGGGCAACAGCTACCTGCCGCTGGAGGACCTGACCCGGCGCACGGCACGGCTGATCGGCCTTGCCCCCGACCCCGAAGTGCTGGCCGAGGCGCGCGGGCTGCTGGTCGACGAGGGGCGTGTCTACCGCGAGCTGACCCATGCCAGCGAGGTGGCGGTGGCGGCGACGCTGCGCGCCCGCACTACCGCCCCTCCCCACCTCGACCACGACCCCGGCGACTCCCCGCGCGAGCAACTGACCGATGAGCAGTGGGCGGCGGTGCGGGGCGCGTTCGCCGCCCGGGTCTCGGTCCTCACCGGCGGGCCCGGCGTCGGCAAGACCGTCTGCACCAGGGAGATCGTCGCCGAGGCGGAAGCGGCCAACGCGACCATCGCCCTCTGCGCCCCGACCGGCCGCGCCGCCCGCCGGCTCGAGGAAGCAACCGGGCACGAGGCGCAGACGATCCACCGCATGCTGGAGTGGATGCCGGGCCGCGAGCCCGCTTTCAAGCCCGGCCATCCGCTGCCGGTCGACCTGCTGATCGTCGACGAGTCCTCGATGCTTAACCTGCGCTTGGCCGAGGTTCTGCTCGGCGGCGTCGCCGAGACGACCCACATCGTCCTCGTCGGCGACGCCGACCAGCTGCCGCCGATCGGCGCCGGCAAGCCGTTCGAGGATCTGATCGCCTCCGGCGCGGCACCGGTGGTGCGGCTGAGCCAGATCTTCCGTCAGGCCGCGCGCTCGATGATCACCACCGCCGCCCACGAGATCAACCAGGGACGGCCGCCCCATCTCGAGCCGACGGCGGAGCAGGACCACGACTTCTTCTTCATCGATCGGCCCAGCCCGGAGCGGGCGCTGGAGACCGTGGTCGAGGTCGTCGCCGACCGCGCCCCGGCGCGCTTCGAGGTTGACCCGATCCGCGAGGTCCAGGTGCTGGCGCCGATGTACAAGGGCGCGGTCGGGATCGACGCCCTCAACGAGCGCCTCCAGGCCCGCCTCAACGGCGATGGCAAGCGGGCGCTGAACGATCGTTTCCGAATCGGCGACCGCCTGATCCAGACCCGCAATTCGCACGAGCTGGGACTGATGAACGGCTCGATCGTCTTCCTTCGCGCCGACGATCCCGACGAAGAGGCGATCGTCGTCGACACCGACGAGGGCGGCACGCTGACGATTCCCTACGGCGAGACGGCGACGCTGAAGCTGGCCTACGCGATCTCGGTCCACAAGGCGCAGGGCTGCGAGGTGCCGGTGGTGGTCGGCGTCTGCCACCGCTCGCACTCGCGGATGCTGACCCGGCCGCTGCTCTACACGGCAATCACCCGCGCCCGCAACAGCTGCGTGCTGGTCGGCGACCCGGCGGCGCTGGCGGCGGCGGTGAGTCGCGACGACAGCGGCAACCGCCACTCCGGCCTGGCCGGGCGGCTGCGCGCCGACTAGGCCCCTCTCCAACAGCCCGGCGGCCGCCCCGCCAGGAAGTGGATACTGCGGCGGTGAAGGAGGAACGCAAGCCGCGCCTGCCGCTGCTGGAGATCGGTCTCACCGTCGCCGGGGTCATCCTCTTGGCCGGTCTGGTACTGGCGGTACCCGCCCTTCGCGACGCCTTCAGCGCCGCGATCCACGGCGACCAGGCCGCGGTCCGCAACGAGATCGACAGCCTCGGGGCCTGGGGACCGCTGCTGATCCTCGGCCTGACCCTGATCCACTCCGTCGTCTTCTACCCGGCGGAGATCGTCGACGCGGCGACCGGCTTCGCCTACGGCTTCTTCCCGGGCTTGGCGCTGGTGATGTTCGGCTGGATGGTCTCGGCCCTGCTCTGTTACGCGATCGGCCGCTCGGTGGCCCGGCCGCTGCTCGACCGCTGGGTCGGGGAAGAGCGCTTCGAGCGCATCGAGGGCACGATCGAGCGCGGCGGGCCGGCTCTCCTGATCGGGATGCGCCTGATCCCGATCTTCCCCTTCAGCATCGTCTGTTACGCCGCCGGCGCCGCCCGGGTGCCGCTCTGGCGCTACCTCTGGACGACCGCCGTCGGCTACCTCCCGATCACTGTGATCGCGGTCTACTTCGGCACCCGGCTCGAGAGCCTCTCGCTGACCGACCCGCTGGTGATCGGGACCGCGGCCGGCCTGTTGGCGCTGGTGGCGGGGGGCCATTGGGTGATGCGGCGCCAGTCCGGGCGCACCGCGCCCTGAGGCCCGCCGAGCCTCAGCCGGCCCGCTTGACCCGGAAACGGAAGACCGCCGGGCTGGGATCGACGTTGCCGGCGACGTCCTCGGCCCGCACCCGGACCGTGTGCCTGCCCAGGGTGAAGCGCCGGGACAGGCGGCTCGCACATGGACGGAGCGGGCCGGCGTCCACCTTGCAGATGAAGGTCGACCCCGCCTCGTCGGAGCGGAAGCGAAAGACGGCGCGGACCGAGCGCCGACGGGTCACGATCAGCTTCGGCGGATGGCGCAGAATCGAGGTATGCGGGGCCCGGCTGTCGATCACGAAGGAGACGCCGGCGCGCCCTTCGCGGCCGGTGAGGTCGACGCCGCTGACGGCGATCGTGTGGCTGCCGTCGGCGAGCGCCGTCGGCACCACGAACGGCGAGGCGCAGGGCTGGGCGGCGGCACCGTCGACCCGGCAGGAGAAGGCGACGGGCCGGTTGGCGCTGAACTCGATCGAGGGCCGGGGCTCGCGGCTGAGTGGTGCCGGCACCTTGGTGATCGCGATCGTCGGCGGCAGGGCCAGGATCGACAGCGCCGCTCCGGCGTCGATCAGGCCGGCGCCGACGGCACTGGGACCGAAGGCGCCGACCGGTCGCGCCGTCGCCGTCAGGGCGGCTCGCAGCTGACTCGGACTCGCCCCGGGATTTGCCTGGCGCAGCAGCGCCGCCGCCCCGGCCGCGTGCGGAGCCGCGGCGGAGGTACCGCAGAAGCGCCAAACTCCTTCGCCGCTCTGGAAGGCGCCGAAAAAGGTGGTGACGCCGCAATCGGTCGCGGCGAGATCGGGCTTGGCGATCGCCTGCGGCACGATTGCCGGTGCCGGAGCTTCGCTTTCGACCGGGCCGAAGTAGTGGGTAACCGGGCCGCGCGAGGAGTACGGCTCGGCGCTGCCACTGTTGCCGAAGGGCACGGCGCCGACGGCGATCGCGGCGGCCGAGCCCGCGTGACCGAAGACGGTGGGGCCGACCGTGTCCCCTCCGGCTGATTCCGGGTACTCGGTCGCGGTCACGCCGGTCCCGTTCTCGAGCAGAGCGAACTTGAGCCGAGGCGACCCGCCGTCGGCGTCCGGGTTGCAGGGTATGCCGGAGCAGTCGTTGACCGCGAGCTGGACTTTGGCGGCCGCACCGGTTTCGTTTTCCCACTGCAGGATCTCGACCGGGCGGTGACTGGTGATGTTGTCGCCGACACTGGCAACCGGCGCGCCTTCGGCTTTCAGCACTTTGCCGCCGGCGTCGAGCAGGTAGCTGTCGAGGTCGGTCGTCACCCCGTACCAGGGCTGCGCCCACTGCAGATCGACGGTCAGGGTCGCGCCTTTGGCGACGGTGATGCCAAAGGTGTCGTCGACCCCGGCGCCTGGGTCGAAGTCCATGCAGTGACCGGAGCCGAACCCCGACAGGGCCAGAAGCGCCGCCGGGCAGGTCGAGGAATCGCGGAACGCCGGCGCTTCCCAGGAGGCGATGTCGCGGCCGGATTTGTCGATCAGGTTGTCGTTGCCGGCGGCCGAGAAATAAGAGACGCCGGCGGCGGCGACCCGGTCGACCGCGGCGGCGACCGGACCGTCCTGAAAGAACGGCTCTTCGAAGTAGGCGACGTCGTCGACGATCACCCCGGCCCCCGCCGCAGCCAGCGAACGGATCGCGGCGGCAAAACCGAGTTCGCTGATGAAGGCGGTGGCAAAGCTGAGCTTGGCGCCGGGTGCCAGGTCGTGGACGATCTGCGCCATCCCCCGGCCCTCGTCCTCGCCTTCGGCTTCGGAATCGTCGAGGATCGCGACCGCTTCGCCGGAGCCGCAGGGGCTGCCCGGCCCCGGCAGGTCGCCGCTGAGGACGTCGCCGGCGGCGCGGGTCGCGGCGGTCGGGTCGCGGTCGAAGGAGTCGGAGAGGATGCCGACGTCGACGCCGCTGCCATCGACCCCGAAGTCGGCGCGAGCGGCGGCGGCGTTCAGCTGCGAGTCGCCCTCGGAGCGGACGGCGCCACCGCAGTCGGGGCCGCGGACGATCGGGGTCAGCACCTCGGTCACCGCGCCGACCCCCGGCACGGCGCCGAGCTGTCTCAGATCCTGAGGCCGCACCGCTACCGTCACCGCCCGGTAGCGACCGCTCGGCTGGACGATCTCGGCCCCGGCCTGGCGCAGGGATTCGAGCGGCAGCGGCCCGTCGCCATCGAGCTGAACTTCGACGAGCACCCGGCTGCCTTCGCGCAGGAGGCTGCCGGGGCCGCTGGCGGCGAGACTGAGCCGGGCCGCCTGCTCTTGCGGCGAGTCGCCACGGACGGACGGGCTGGCGAGCTCACTCAGTCGCGCGGACAGAGTGGAGTCCGGAACGGCTGCCGACATTGCGACCGCTGGAACAGGCATCAGCGCCGCGGCCACAAACGGCACCGCGACCAGCGACGAGCGCCGCACGAAGCGGCGGTGGCTACGCGTGAACATCATCTGGGACGGGTTATCGACACGACCGCTCCGCCCCTGAAACCAATCCACGCCGATTTCGAGCGCCGGCCCGGCTCAGATGTAGGAGCCACGCCGGAACCAGACCAGCAGCCCGACCACGGAGAGCACCAAGCTGCCGATCCCGAGCGCGAAGAAGGCGCCGGCGCTGTCGATGTTGGTCACCATCCACTTGAAGTTCTGGCCGAAGAAACCGACGATGAAGGAGAGCGGCAGGAAGATCGTCGCGACCACGGTCAGCTGCTTGGTGATCTGGTTGAGTCGGTTGGAGACGACCGAGAGGTAGGCGTCACGGGTGCCGGCGAGGAGATCGCGGTAGGAGTCGATCTGGTCGGAGATCCGGATCGCGTGGTCGTAGACGTCGCGGAAGTAGTTGCGCGAGTCCGCTTCCAGGCCGGGGATTTCGAGAATGTCGTCGACCCCACGGGCCAGCAGGTCGCGCTGCGGCGTGACCACGCGGCGCAGCCGCACCAGCTGCCGGCGCAGGGCGGTTATCTCCTCCAGCTGCCGGGGCTGGGGCCGGTCGAAAATTTCGCCGTCGAGGGCTTCCATGCGCTCGTCGAGCCGCTCGAGGACCGGGAAGAAGGAGTCGGTGAGACCGTCCAGCACCCGGTAGATGACGAACTGCTCCGAGCGCGGCGACTGCGCGTCGAGCCGCTCCCGGGCTTCCTCCAGCACCGGGCAGCGTCGCTTGTGGGAGGTGACTATGTAGCCGCCGCTGAGAAAGGCGTGCACCTCTTCCAGCTCGATCTCGGAGTCGCTGCCCTCCCCCACCCCGTAGTAGACGAGGAACATGAACTCGCCGAAGTCGTCGAGCTTCGGCCGCTGCCCGCGTTTGGAGAGGTCCTCGAGCGCCAGCGGGTGAAAGGAGAAGGCCTCGCCCAGCGCCGCTATCTCGTCCGCACTGGGGTCGGTCAGGTCGAGCCAAAAGTACTCGTCGCGCCGCAGCAGCCCGGCGATCTCGTCGCGGTCGATGGCGTCGAGGAAGCGCACGCCGTCACGCTAGATCCGACCCCGGACGACCCGGGACCCCCATTTGCGGCGCGGTTACCGCCGATCCTGCTACGGTCCTCTGCGTTAGAGCC
>DASYJK010000139.1:0-9686 GCA_035996525.1 Solirubrobacterales bacterium | reverse complement strand
CCCGGCAAGGCCAACGTCGGCATCATCCCCGCCCAGTTCTTCGACCCGGGCCCGATCGGGGTCGTCTCCAAGTCGGGGACGCTGACCTACCAGATCGGCAACGAGCTGAAGCAGGCGGGCGAGGGCAACTCCTCGATCGTCGGCATCGGCGGCGACCCGATCGTCGGCTCCGACTTCATCGACATCCTCACCATGTACGAGGCCGACCCGGAGACCGAGCTGATCGTGATGGTCGGGGAGATCGGCGGCGACGCCGAGGAGCGCGCCGCCGAGTTCATCTCCTCCGAGGTCTCCAAGCCCGTCGTCGCCTACATCGCCGGCTTCACCGCCCCTCCCGGCAAGCAGATGGGCCACGCCGGCGCGATCATCTCCGGCTCCTCGGGCACGGCGCAGGCGAAGAAGGACGCGCTCGAAGCCAAGGGCGTGCGGGTCGGCCAGAGCCCGACCGAGGCGGCCGCGATCGCCGTCGAGACGCTGCGCGCGCTCTAGCCGCTCCCGCTCCTTCTCTAATAGACCGGCTTCGGCCGCAGTTGCAGGCCGCGGACGATCGCTTCCATGCCGGCGAAGGAGTCGTACGGGGTGTGGAAGATGTCGGTCGGGCTCCAGGGGGCGTTGACGACGATGTGCATGCCGTCGACTTCGGCCCAGGCCGTGAAGGCGGTGGGGCCTTTGTCGGGGCAGCGCCTGTAATTGCGCCGGTAGCCGCCGTAGATCGTCGCGGTGCCGCCGCTGGGCAGCGCCAGTGTTCGCGTTTCCGTGCAATGCCAGGCGGTGAGCACGCGGGAGACCGGGGCTTCGAGGTAGAGCGGCCAGGTCTGTGCCGACCAAGAGTCGACGTGGAAGTTGAAATAACGCAGCTCGAGGACCGAGCCCGGCGCTTCTTCGAACCCGATCGACGATTCGCCCGTGGGCGCGTATGGCTTCAGCGCGTAGCCGTCGAAGAAGCGGTTCGAGGGCAGGCCGTGGCCCGGCTTGAAATCCAGTCCCAGCCAGTAGACGGGCACTTCGAGGCTGGGGTCGTCGAGTGGGACGTCGCCGTCGAAGCGTTCGGCGCCGGTGTAGGGGGTCGGGTGCTGGATATGGGCCTGCTGGCGCGATGCGAGCTCGGCCGCGATGCGATCGCCTTCCGCGAACGAGCCGGCGCCGACCATCACGTTCGCGATCGTGTTGCCGGAGCGCCAGACCAGGAAGGAAGTGGTGCCGTCGCTTTTGCGATTCAGCGCCTTGCTGTGGAAGAGGCGGGTCGCCTGGCCGATCTTCACCGGCGCAGCCAGCTCGCGCGGCACCTTGTCGTGCAGTAGCCGTCCCAGCAGAATCGGCACCACGGCCCAGCCGGCGCCGGCGGCCCGCCCGCTGTCCAGCGCCAGCACCCCGGTTCCGACCACGGGTGGGGCAAATTCCTGGCCAGGCACCGTGTAGAGGCTGTAGTAGGCGCCGATGCAGCCTCTGGGGCGATAGCGGCGGACGAACCGGGCCAGCTTCGGCGGCGTGTCCTCGGGATCCGTGAGGCGCGCGCAGTAGGTCTCGTCGTTCTGCTCCTCTTGGAGTCTCGCGTTGAGGTATCCCGGCGGCAGGTCGGAGAGCCGCAGGATCAGCTGGGTCTGGTTGGGGCCGGTGGTGCGAGCGGCGGCCACGGTGACCAGCCCCAGCAACCCCAGCGCCGCGAGAGCGGTGAACGGCCAATGGAATCTCCCAGACGCCCGCCCCATCTGTCCGAGTATAGGTTTGCGCCGCTCTGGGAACTGCATCAAGTTCGTAGCCTTGAAGCTTACGAACGTGATGCAGTTCGGAGGATCGCGGGACGGGGAGCGTTGCTAGGGTCGAGGGCGATGGCTGCCGACACGATTTCGTTTGCGCGAGGCGCCCCGAGCGCTGACATCCTGCCCCACGAGGCGGTGCGGGAGGCGGCCGCGCGGGCGCTGGAGAGCGACTGGGAAAAGGCGCTCTCCTATGGGACTGGGATCGGGCATCCGGGGCTCTGCGAGTGGATCGCCGAGCGCCACGACGGGCTCGACGCCTCGCAGGTGATGGTCGCCAACGGCTCCCTGGAGGGTGGGGCGATGCTGTTCGAGCACCTGCTCTCGCCCGGCGACCGGGTCGTCGTCGAGCAGCCGACCTACGACCGCACGCTGCTGCTCCTGCAGCGGCTCGGGGTCGAGCTGGTGCCGGTGCCGCTGGAGGCCGACGGTCTCGACCTCGCCGCCTTCGAGGCGGCGCTCGCCGCGGGGCCGATCAAGCTCGCCCACGTCATCCCCAACGCTCACAACCCGGCCGGCTGCACCCTCTCGGTCGCGAAGCGGGCGCGGCTGGTCGAGCTCGCCGCCGAGCACGGCTTCTGGATCTTCGAGGACGACCCCTACCGCGAGCTGCCCTTCGCGGGCGAGCCGCTGGAGACGATGCTCTCGCTCGACGGCGGCGGCAAGGTCATCCACGCCTCCTCCTTCTCGAAGACGGTCAGCCCCGGCGTCCGCGTCGGCTACCTGGCCGGTCCCGCCGAGGAGATCGCGAAGCTCGCCAAGCGCGCCAACGAGACCTACATCTCGCCGAACATGCTGGCCGAGTCGATCGTGCTCGAGCTCTGCCGCTCCGGCGCGCTCGACCGCAACATCGCCTTCGTCAAGGGCGAGCTCAAGGCCCGCTGCGACGCCCTCGTCACGGCGCTCGGTGAGCAGATCCCCGAGGCTGAGTTCGTCGTCCCCGAGGGCGGCTACTTCCTCTGGCTCGACCTCGCCGCGGGCACCGATGCGACCGCGCTGCTGGCCGCCTCCAAAGCCGACGGCGCCACCTTCGTCGCCGGCCCCGACTTCATGATCGAAGGCGGCGAGAACAGCCTCCGCCTCTCCTTCGCCCCGGTCCCGGCCGACCAGGCCGCCGAGGGCGTCTCCCGCATCGCCGGCGCCCTCGACCGCATCCGCGCCGCCGACGCGGCCTGACCAAGCAGAGCAAGGACGCAGGGAGCGTGGCGTGCTTTGCACGCGAGCGACCGAGGACGCAGCTATGCGCCGGTCAGACCGCGTCGGTCATTCGACGACGATGGTGCCCTTCATAAAGGGGTGGAAGAGGCAGTAGTAGGTGAAGGTGCCGCTCGTGTCGAGAGTGACCCGCGCCGACTTGCCGGTCTCGATCGGTCCGCTTTCGAAGACGCCGGACTCTTTCGAGGTCGCCGTATGGGCGGTCGAGTCCTGGTTGGTGAAGGTGACCGTGGTTCCCTTGGGAACGGCGATCGTGGCCGGCTTGTAGATGTAGTCCCTGATCGTCACCGCTTTTACGGCCTTCGCGCCGCTGGCGCCGCTCGGGGCGGCTGAAGTCTGGTCGGTGCCGCTGTCGCTGCCGCAGCCAAGGAGAAGGACGGCGCTGGCAGCGAGGGGGAGGAGGGCGGCACCGACTCGGGGACGGGTGGCGTGTCCCTTTTTGGGTGGGGTGGATCCCATGCCCACCCATACGCGCGCCTGCTGAATTTGGATCAAAGGAGTTGTCCGGGTGTCGCTGGTGCGGATTGTGATCCGGCCGGGCCGGGGCTCGCGTAGGGGAGCGGTAGAAGCAGAAACCCAGCGAGGAGACGAATCATGCCTGAAAGCAACGAACGCGAGAAAGCAGGGGCCCCGGCGCAGAGCGCGGTGGCTCGTGCGGTCAAGGACCCGGTCTCGCGCCGCAAGTTCATGGCGCTGACCGGCGGCTCGGCCGCGGCGGCCGCCTTCCTCGCCGCCTGTGGCAGCGACAGTGGCACCACCACCACGACCTCGACCGCGATGAGCGGCGGCAGCAGCGAAACCGCGCAGTTCGGCAAGGGCGACATCGGCATCCTCAACTACGCCCTCACGCTCGAGTACCTGGAGACCGCCTTCTACGCCGACGTGGTCAAGAGCGGCCTCTTCAAGGGCGCCGACCTGGCGACGATCAAGAAGTTCGGCGAAGAGGAGGCCGAACACGTCTCCGCCCTCACCGCCGCGGTGAAGGGGCTCGGCGGCAAGCCGGCGCCGGAACCGAAAACCGAATTCCCCTTGGAAAGCGCCAAGTCGGTGCTGGAACTGGCGGGCACGGTCGAGAACCTCGGCGCCGCCGCCTACCTCGGCCAGGCGGGCAACATCACCAGCCCCGAAGTCCTCGCCTCAGCCCTGGCCATCCACAGCGTCGAGGGCCGGCACGCCGCCGCCCTGAACACGCTGCTGGGCACGTCGATCACCCCGGACGGGGCGTTCGCGAAACCGGCGACGGCCAAGGAAGTCCTCAAGTCCGTCGAACCCTTCATCGTCAGCTAACCGGCGAGAAAGCGAAAAGGAGAAAGCAATGAGTCACGAAGAACTCGCAAATCCAGAGCTCGCCGGCGTCGAGGTAGTCCAGGACAGCGGCGACCTCTCGCGCAGCGACGTCATCCTCAAGGGCGCGCTGGCGGCCGGTGCGGTCTACGGCACCTTCATGGTCGGTCCCTACGTCCGTAAGGCGTTGGCGATGAGCGGCGGCAGCGACGTCGACATCCTCAACTTCGCCCTCACCCTGGAGTACCTGGAGTCGACCTTCTACAAGGAAGCGAAGACCCGGGCCAAGGCGAGCGGCGAACTGAAGAGCCTGATCGGGATGCTGGCCGACGACGAGCAGCAGCACGTCGAAGCGCTCACCGCGACGATCAAGAAACTGGGCGGCAAGCCCGTGGCGGAGCCGAAATTCGACTTCCCCTACAGCAACACGGCCGGCTTCCTCAAGCTCGCTCAGACGTTCGAGGACACCGGCGTCAGCGCCTACAACGGCGCCGGCCCGATGATCAAGTCCAAAGAAGTGCTCGGCGCGGCCGGCTCGATCGTCCAGGTCGAGGCCCGTCACGCGGCGGCGATCCGGCTCCAGAACAAGGAAGAACCGGCCCCGGAAGCGTTCGATCCCTCGCTCGACGAAGCGCAGGTGCTGAAGGCCGTCGAACCGTTCATCGCTTAGAGCGGTAACGGCGAAGAGAGCAAAGAGCGGATGATGGATCGAGATGACCGTTAGAAAGGAGAAGGCCGAGCGGTTGGCCGATGAGGAGCTGATGCCGCTGATCGGGGAAAAGGACCCCGAGGCCTTCGAGGTCTTCTACGACCGCCACGGCGGTGTTGCCTACTCGCTGGCGTACAGGATCGTCGGCGAGAAGGCAGCCGCCGAGGACGTGACCCAGGAGGCCTTCATCTCGATCTGGAAAAGTGGTGCCCGCTTCGACCGGGCTCGCGGCAGCGTCCGCTCCTGGATGCTGAGCATCGTCCGCAACCGGGCGATCGACGCCCTGCGCAGCCGCGCCGGCAAAGCGCCGAAACTGAGCTTCGACGACGATGCGATCCTCGAGCAGCGACCGTCCGAGGAGCTGACCGACGACGAGGCGATGCGGCGCGAGACCGCCACAGAGATCCGCGGCGCCCTCGGCGAGCTGCCGGGCGAGCAGTCGAAGGTGATCGAGCTGGCCTACTTCGGCGGCTTCAGCCAGTCGGAGATCTCGCGCATGCTGGGGGTGCCGCTGGGCACCGTGAAGGGAAGGATGCGATTGGGCTTGGAGAAGATCCGGGGAGAACTGGCGGAGGGACTGGCATGACCGAGACGAATCACGAGCGCTGGAGCGAGGACATCGCCGCCTACCTGCTGGGCGCGCTGGAGCCGGGCGAGGTGGCGGAGCTGGAGCGCCACGCCGAGGGCTGCGAGCGCTGCCAGGCCGAGATCCGCTGGATGACCCCGGCGGTGGACACGCTGCCGGAGTGCGTCGAGCGATTCGAGCCGCCGCGGGAGCTGCGCGAGCGGGTGATGGCCGAGGTGCGGTTCGACGCTGAGCCGGAGGCCGTCTTCAAGGAGGACCCGGCCGCCGCCGGGATCTTCTCCCGCGCCTCCAGCTGGCTGCGCGAGCTCGGCTCCGGCCCGATGGGCCTGCGGCCGGTGGCCGGCTTCGCCGCCGCGATCCTGGTCGTCGCCGCAGTGGCGGGGTTCGCGATCGGCGGCGGGATCGGCTCCGACAGCAGTCAGACGAGCACCGTCGTCACCGGCAAGGCGCCGGGCGTCACCGCCAAGGTGGTCAGCACCGACAGCGGTGGCACCCTCCATCTCGCCAACGTCAAGCAGATCCCCGACGATCGCGTGCTCGAGGCCTGGGTCCAGCGCGACGGCGAAGTGGAACCGGTGGAAGCGCTGTTCGTGCCCGACCGCAATGGTCAGGCCAGCACCGAACTCCCCGACATGGACGGGGTCGAACTGGTGATGGTGACGACCGAGCCCAAAGGGGGCAGCGAGTCGCCGACCTCGGCTCCAATAGTTACGGTTTCAGTTCAATAGCCGGGCGAGAACCGAGCCTGGGTAGGACGCAGGGAGGGCAACGAGGCGAGCGCACTCCGTGCGTGACCCGAGGCGTCCGACCGAGGACACCCCCAGGCGCCGATTATCGCCCGGCTAGCGCCCGTAGCGGTCCGAGGACAGCACCAGCTGCTCCGGAATCGCCGCCCGCGGCGGCGGCGCCGGGTCGGCGCGGACCGAGACGGTCTCGGCGACGCTGCGGCTGACCTCGTGCGCCCCGTCGGCGGAGGCGATTGTGACCCGCTCCTCGTCGGCGCTCTCGAGCTTGCCCTCGAGGCCGGGGTGCAGTCCCGACTCCTTCAGGTAGTGCAGCAGCTCCTCGGCCTCGTTCTCGAAGCGCAGGACGGTGACGTCGGCACCGACCTCGACGTCGGCCAGCAGCGAGCCCTGCTCGCGCGCGCCCTCGACGATCGGGTGGCCGTGGGGGCAGGTGGTGGCGTCGCCGATCGCGGCGTACATCCGCTCCTCCAGCACCGGCGACATCGCGTGCTCGATCCGCTCGGCCTCCTCGTGCACCTCGTCCCAGGGGATCCCGAGGACGTCGGTGAGGAAGCGCTCGATCATCCGGTGGCGGCGGACGATGTGGCTGGCGTGCTCGCGCCCGGACTCGGTGAAGAAGAGCGATTTGTCCGGCTTGCGATCGACGTAGCCGTCCTCGACCAGGCGGCCGACCATCTCGTGCACGGTGGGCGGCGAGAGCTGCATCGCGCGGGCGATGTTGGCGCCGGTCATCGGCAGTCCGGCCTCCTCCAGCCAGAACATGATCTCCAGGTACTCCTGCTCAGCGACGGTCGCGGTCTCGGCGGACAAAACGCTCCTCTTCGGGCTCGTGGGCGGTTGCTCGATACTAATGGGCGTGGAAATGCGGATCGAGATGCTTAACGTCGGCTGGATGACCGCCGCGGTGGGGATCTGGCGCCAGGGGGAGCCCGAGCCCGAGAGCCCGGTCCGCCTTCCCGTGCCCGCCTACCTGATCGAGACCGAGAGCGAGCGGATCCTCGTCGACACCGGGCTGCATCCCGCCGCGGTGGCCGACGCCGAGGCGCACTACGGACCGGGGCCGATCGCCTTCTTCGCGCTCGAGCAGGAGAGCTCGATCGCCGAGCAGGTCGACCTCTCGACCCTGACCCGGGTCGTGCTCACCCACCTGCACTTCGACCACGCCGGCGCCCTCGAGCTGATCCCCGATTCGGTGCCGGTCGTGGTCCAGCGGGCCGAGTGGGAGGGAGGGCACGACAAGGGCGCGATCGAACGCACCTTCTTCCTCCCCCGCGACTACGCCGAGGAGCCGCGGAACCTGGTCTTGGTCGACGGCGACCACGACCTGCTCGGCGACGGCTCGGTCGAGCTGTTGAGCACGCCCGGGCACACTCCCGGCCACCAGTCGGTGCGGGTCGGCGACCTGGTGATCGGTGCCGACGTCGCCCTTTGGGCGGCGACGCTGGACGACGGCCGCCTGCCGGCCTTCGGCGACGACCTCGAGGCGCAGGCGCGCTCGCTGGAGCGATTGCGGGAGCTGCGCGACGGCGGCGCGACGGTGCGGCCGGGCCACGACCCGGACGCGCTGCGGCCGGGCCCCGTCTGACCGGATCGGGGACTCGCGCGTATCCAGACTTAGGGCCCCTATGGGGGCCTCAAACCTGGAGTCGCGTTAGCGGCGTTCGACCAGGGTCGAGACGATCGCCTCGTAGAAGCCGTCGCCCATGCTGCCCTCGGTGACCGTCGCGTTGCCCCACTGGGAGAGCTGGGAGCGCAGGCCCGGGTCGCGCTCGGGCCCGTTGGCGACGACGAAGAAGCGGCCGACCGAGGCGGCCACCTCGAGGTCCTCGACCGAGTCGCCGACGGCGATGCAGTCGGCCGGGTCGTAGCCGCGGGCGCGGGCGTGGGCGGCGACGGCGGCGCCCTTGCTGACCTGGCGCGGGACCAGGTGGTAGCAGTGGGTGCGGCCCTCGACGGTGGGCATCGGCCGGCCGATGGCGCCGTTGTCGAGCAGGCGTAGGTCGTCGTCGCCGTGCTCGCCGAGCAGCGCGTTTGCCTCGTCGACGTCGACCTTGCCGCGGAAGAGGTGGGAGAGGACGCGGCCGCTGTGCCAGGGGGCGTGGTACTCCAGCCGCCCTTCGAAGTGCTCGAACAGCCGCTTGGGGATACCCCGGCCCTCGATCTGCTCGTAGATCGTGCCGTCCTCGTTCGGCGTCATCTCGCCGGTCAGCAGCGTCGTCTCGCCGTCGATCGCGAAGGCGCAGCCGGCCTCGTAGATGTAGGAGGTCTGGCCCATCAGCCGCGCCGCCTCGTGGACCTGGGGCTCGCGGCGGCCGGACATGATCACGACCTCGACCCCGACTCGCTGGCAGGCCTCGAGCCCGCGCGCCTGGGCCAGCGAGAAGCCGCCCTCCGCGTCGCGGAAGAGCGAGGCCCCGGCGCCGAGCAGGGTGCCGTCGAGGTCGGTGTAGACGCAGCTGAGTCCCATAGGTCCCGGCCGCTACGGTAGCGACGATGAGATGGCGGCTGGCTGACCGGACCCTCGACCTCGCCCAGCCGCTGGCGGCGGGGATCGTCAACGTCACCGTCGACTCGATGTTCGAGGGGGCGCGCAGCGGCACCCCGGAGCAGGCGGTGGCGGACGGGCTGGCGCTGGTCGAGGCCGGCTTCAACATGCTCGACGTCGGCGCCGTGGCGGCGAAGAGCGGGCCGCCGGTGAGCGCCGAGGACGAGGCGGCAGCGCTGGTGCCGGCGATCTCCGGGCTGACGAGCGATGCATTGTCCGGCCAGGGGACGGAAAACGCATCGCTCGTCCCGCCGGGGGTCCCGATCTCGGCCGACACCTTCTCGCCAGGGGTGGCGCGGCAAGCGTTGGCGGCGGGGGCGCATGCGGTCAACGACATCTCCGGCGGCTCGGAGGAGATGTTCGGGCTGATGGCGGAGAGCGGCTGCGGATACGTGCTGATGCATATCGAGGGGCCGCCGCGGGTCGACCGGCCGTGGCGCGAGTACGGCGACGTCGTCGACCACCTCCGGGCCTGGTTCGAGGGGAGAGTCGAGCTGGCCCGGGAGCTTGGCGTCGCCGAGGAGCAGATCGCCATCGACCCCGGACTCGACTTCGACCTCAGCCCCGACCAGGACCTGGAGATCCTGCGGCGGTTGGGAGAGCTGCGGGCGCTGGGGCTGCCGCTCTACGTCTCGCTCTCGCGCAAGGACTTCATCGGCGCCGTCCTGGCCGGATCCTGGGAGGAGCGCCTGTCGCCGGGAGAGCGCGAGTGGGGAACGGTCGCGGCAACCGCGCTGGCCGTCCGCGAGGGCGCCGATGTCCTCCGCATCCACGACCGCTCGAGCCTGCAGGCGATGCGGGTGGCGGGGCGCATAACCCGCCAACAGGCGGCCGATCGGCCGAA
>DASYJK010000138.1:0-9268 GCA_035996525.1 Solirubrobacterales bacterium | reverse complement strand
AAGGCGCCGACGAAGGCGTTCTTGCGCCCGAAGAGGTCGGAAAGTCGGCCGGCGGTGAGGACCAGCACGGTCGAGGAGATCATGTAGGCGAGGATCACCCAGACCAGTTCCAGCAGGCTGGTCCCGAGCGCCCGCTCGAGGTCCGGCAGGGCGATGATCAGCGTCCCCGAGTTGGTCGCGACCAGGAGCATCCCGAGGCTGGTGCAGGAGAGCGCCCACCACTTGTAGTGCTCGTGGTCGGCGGCAACGCCCGCGCTGCCGCTTAATCTCTTCCTTACGTTCACGTCAGATACGTTAGCAACCGTGGGCTGATCTAGGATCCGGCCATGGCCGCGCGCACCTGGAACGTCTATCTCTCGGGCGAGATCCACTCCGACTGGCGCGAGCGAATCGAAGCCGGGACGCGCGAGGCCGGGCTGCCGGTCTCCTTCTCGGCTCCGGTCACCGACCACCCCGCCTCCGACGCCGCCGGCAGCGGCACCCTGGGGGAGGAGAGCGACTCTTTCTGGGCCGACCACAAGGGCGCCGGCGTCAACGCGATCCGCACCCAGACCCACATCCGCGAGGCCGACCTCGTCGTCGTCCGCTTCGGCGACAACTACCGGCAGTGGAACGCGGCCTTCGACGCCGGCTTCGCCGCCGCCCTCGGCAAGCCGATCGTCACCGTCCACGACCCCGATCTCGACCACGCGCTGAAGGAGGTCGACCGCGCCGCCCAGGCGACGGCGCGCGAGTCCGAGCAGGTCGTCGACGTGCTCCGCTACGTGATCCGCGGCGAGCTGCCGGGCTAGCTCCTGGCGAGCCGGCCGCCCAACGCATAGGGTGGGCTCGTGCCCGCCGCCGACAACAACGCGACGATCAAGCGTTTCTACGCCGCCTTCGGCGAGTGCAACGGCTCGGCGATGACCGCCTGTTACGCGCCCGGCGCCCACTTCCACGATCCCGCCTTCGGCGACCTCGAGGGCGACGACATCGGCGCCATGTGGCGGATGCTGACCGGCCGCGCCACCGACCTGAAGATCGAGCTGCACGAGCACGAGGCCGGCGAGGACAGCGGCAGCGCCCACTGGGTCGCCCGCTACACCTTCTCCACCGGCCGCGCCGTCGTCAACGACATCCGGGCCAGCTTCCGCTTCGACGAGGCGGGCCGGATCGTCGACCACGTCGACGACTTCGACTTCCGCCGCTGGGCCAAGCAGGCCCTCGGCGCCAAGGGCACCCTCGTCGCCTTCCTGCCGCCGCTGCGGGCCAAAGCCCGCGCCCAGGCCCTCGGCCAGCTCGAGGACTTCAAGCGCGACGAGACCGGCTCCAGCCTCTAAGCCCGGACATTGTTGAGGAGTTGACCCCACTCTGGGTGGGTCAACTCCTCAACCTTCCGACCGACCCTGATGCGAACGTATGTTCGTGCGCTGGGACGAGCAGCGAGTCGAGAACGATCTGCGGTTGCCCGGAGTCGGCGACGGCACCGTCACCCGCACCTTCGATGCCCCCGAGGCGATGGGGATCAACTTCCACGAGGTCCGCGCCCGCTCGGCGCTGAACCACGTGGCCGGCGGTCGCTACGGCTTCAGCCACACGATCAACCAGTACAGGGGCTGCACCCATGCCTGCGTTTATTGCTTCGCCCGGCGCACTCACACCTACCTCGACATGAACGCCGGCCGTGACTTCGAGCGCGAGATCGTCGTCAAGGTCAACGTGCCGGAGCTGCTGCGGGCGGAGCTGGCGCGGCCAGGGTGGAAGCGGGAGCTGGTGGCCTTGGGGACGAACACCGATCCCTACCAGTGGGTGGAGAGCCGCTATCGGATGATGCCGGAGATCCTCGAGGCGCTGGAGGCGGCGCGGACGCCGGTCTCGATCCTGACCAAGTCGCCGCTGGTGATGCGCGACGTCAAGATCTACGAGCGAATGGCGAAGACGCTACCGGTCTCGGTCAACCTCTCGGTCCCGACCCTCGACGAGGACGCCTGGCGGGCGACCGAGCCGCACACCCCCAGCCCCGCCGCCCGCCTCGACGCCGTCGCCGAGCTGCGCCGCCGCGGCATCGACTCCGGCGTCCTCATCGCCCCGTTGATGCCCGGCATCAACGACCACCCCGACCAGGTCCGCCCGATCGTCGAACGCGCGCGCAAGGCCGACGCCACCTTCCTCGGCGGCGTCGCCCTCCACCTCCGCGACGAGGTCAAAGACGTCTTCTTCGCCTGGCTCGAAGCCAAACGCCCGGACTTACTCCCCCGTTACGAGCAGCTCTACAAAGGCCGCGCGTACATGCAGCCCGAGCAGCGCCAGCAAACCACCCGCGCCCTCAAAGGCTGGGGCCGCAACCGCCTCCGCAACTCCCTAGCCGACCGCTCCGATGGCCCACCATCGCCGCCAGCGCGACCCCTCCCGAACCCGCGTCCCGAAGACCCTCCCCAGCCCTCGCTCTTCTGAGCCGTCCCCAAAGCCGCCACTCCGCAGGGGGTGACTCGGGGGAAGGTGCCGAGAACGTAAACCTCGCCCGCAGGCGCCTTCCCCCGAGTCACCCCCTGCGGCCTGAGCGCTAGGCCCCTTCGTCTAGCTGCTCGAATTTGCACTCAATGGCCGCTTTGTCATCCCTGAAGCTGTGGAACCTGGCCCCATGCCTTATCCGCCCGCTAGCCGCATGGTCATACCCCACCTCGATCACCAGCTCCGGCCGCAGCTCCACCCACTCGAGGTCGCGCCCGCCGGTCCACCGGCTCGGCTCGGCGCTGCCGCTTTCGCCCGTCTCCAGCGGCGCCAGCATCGCCCGCATGCTCCGTTTCGCCGCCGCCGAGAAGCCGGAGATGTGGCCGACCGAGCGCAGCTCGCCGCCGTCGTAGAGGCCGAGGATCAGCGAGCCGACGGTGCCCTCCTCTTTGCCCGGGCGCCAGCCCATCACCACGCAGTCGATCGTGCGCTCGCGCTTGACCTTCGCGAACCCCTTGCGCTTGCCGGGGATGTAGGTCGCGTCGAGCTGCTTCGCCATCACCCCCTCGATGCTGCCCAGCCACTTCTCCGCTTGGGCGGTGTCGGGCGTCAGCGGCGTTAGCTCCAGGCCGGCCGTCGCGGCGATCGCCTCCAGCCGCTCGCGCCGCTCGCGCAGCGGCGCCTCCAGCAGCGATTCGTCACCCTCGGCCAGCAGGTCGAAGACGATGTACTCGGCCGGGATCTCCTTGGCGAGCCGGTCGATCCGCGACTGCGCCGGGTGGATCCGTTCCTGCAGAGCGTCGAATTCGAGGTTGCCGCCGGCGTCGCGGATCACCAGCTCGCCGTCCAGCACCCAGCGCCCCGACGCGAACGCCAACTCCGGGAAGTAGCGGCCCAGGTCTTTGCCGCCGCGGGACTGGATGTAGGCCTCCTCGCCGTCGACGAAGACGATCGCCCGGAATCCGTCGAGCTTCGGCTCGTACGCCCACTCCTCGCCGGTCGGCAGCGCTTTCCGGGTCAGCGCCAGCTGTGGCTTGATCGCGGGTGAGAGGGGGAGCGTCACGCGGCGGGGAGGGTACGGCTCACCCGGCCGCGCCGGCACGCTCGCGCCGGGCCCGGCTCTCGCGCGGGTCGGGCACCGGCACCGCCGCCAGCAGTTTCTTCGTGTAGTCGTCGCTCGGGTGCTCACAGACCTGGTCGGCGCTGCCCTGCTCGACGATCTTGCCGTGGTGCATGACCGCGATCCGGTCGGAGATGTGGCGGACGACGCCGATGTCGTGGGCGACGAAGACGTAGGTGAGGCCGAGCTCGTCCTGGAGATCGTCGAGCAGGTTGACGATCTGCGCCTGGATCGAGACGTCGAGGGCCGAGACCGGCTCGTCGGCGACGACCAGCTTCGGCTTCAGGGCGATCGCCCGGGCGATGCCGATCCGCTGTCGCTGGCCGCCGGAGAACTCGTGCGGATAGCGGTCGTAGTGCTCGGGGGCGAGGCCGACCCGGTCGAGCAGCTCCCGCACCTGCTTGCGCAGCTCCGCGCCGGAGGCGACGCCCTGCAGCTTCAGCGGGTCGCCGACGATCTGACCGACGCGCTTGCGCGGGTTCAGCGAGGCGTACGGGTCCTGGAAGATCATCTGCATCTCGCGCCGCAGTGGCTGCAGCTGCCGGCGCGAGAGCCCGGCGATCTCCTGCCCCTCGAAGCGGACCGAGCCCGAGGTCGGCGCCAGCAACTGCAGCATCACCCGGCAGACGGTCGACTTGCCGCTGCCGGACTCGCCGACCAGGCCCAGGGTCTGGCCGCGGGGGACGCTGAAGCTGACCCCGTCGACCGCCCGCACCTGATCGACCTCGCGGTCGATCAGCAGGCCTGCCTTGATCGGGAAGTGCTTGACCAGGTCGGTGACCTCGATCAGCGGCTCGGCGGTGGCCATCAGGCGGGCGCCTCCAGCCCGATCCGGCCGCCGACCTGGCGCTTCTCCCGCTTCTGCTCGGGGCTGAGCCAGCAGCGATCGCAGTGCGAGGGGGCGTCCGGAAGGCGCGCCTCGAGCCCCGGCATCTCTTCGCACTTGCCGAACTCGTGCGGGCAGCGTGGCCGGAACGAGCAGCCCCGCGGCAGCGAGAGCAGCGACGGCGGCGCGCCGCTGATCTGCGGCAGCCGCTTCGGCCGCGGCCGGTCGAGCCGGGTCAGCGAGCCCAGCAGCCCCCAGGTGTAGGGGTGCTGGGGGTCGTAGAAGATCTCGTCCAGCGTCCCTTCCTCGACCACCCGCCCCGCGTACATCACCATCACCCGGTCGGCGACCTCGGCGACGACGCCGAGGTCGTGGGTGATCAGGATCGTGGCGACGCCGCGCTCGCGGTTGAGTTGCTCGAGCAGGCGCAGGACCTGGGCCTGGATCGTCACGTCGAGCGCGGTCGTCGGCTCGTCGGCGATCAGCACTTCCGGCTCCAGCGCCAGCGCCATCGCGATCATCGCCCGCTGCCGCATGCCGCCGGAGAATTCGTGCGGGTAGTCGTCGACCCGGCGCTCGGCGTCGGGGATCCCGACCGAGTCCAGCAGCTCCACCGCCCGCGCCCGCCCCTCGGCCTTGGAGACGTCGCCGCGATGGGCGCGGATCGCCTCGACGATCTGGCTGCCGAGCCGGTAGACGGGATTGAACGAGGTCATCGGGTCCTGGAAGACCATCCCGATCCGCTCGCCTCGCACCTTGCGCAGCGCGGCGTCGCTGGCGTCCAGCAGCTCGACCTCGCCGAGCTTGACCGAGCCGCCGATCTCGGCATTGGGCGAGCGGGTGAGCCCGAGGATCGTCTGCGCGGTGACGCTCTTGCCCGAGCCCGACTCGCCGACGATCGCCAGCACTTCGCCGGCGGCGAGGTCGAAGCTGACCCCGTCGACCGCCTGCAGCAGGCCGCCTTCGGTCGCGAAGCCGACCCGCAGGTCCCTGGCGGAAAGCAGCGCGCCGGGGCTCACTGGGCTGAGCTCCCGAGCCGGATCCGCGGATCGAGGTAGGCGTAGACGACGTCGGTGAGGGCGTTGAAGAGGACGACGAAGAAGGCGCCGAAGATCGTGATCGCCATCAGCGGCGGCAGGTCGAGGTTGGTGATCGATTCGGCCGCGTACTGGCCGACCCCGCCGAGACTGAAGATCACTTCGGTGATGATCGCGCCGCCGAACAGAGTGGCGCCGAAGTCGAGCCCGAACAGGGTGATGATCGGGATCAGCGAGTTGCGCAGCACGTGCCGGATCATGATCCGGCGTTCGTCGAGGCCCTTGGCGCGGGCAGTGCGGACGTAGTCCTCCCGCATCACGTCGAGCATGTTCGAGCGCAGCACCCGGCTGTAGAAGCCGATGTTGAGGATCGCCAGGGTGAACCAGGGCAGCAGCAGGTGGTAGGCCCACTGGATCGGGTTTTCCAGCAGGGGCACGTAGCCGCTGGCCGGGAACAGTTCGACCTTGTAGGTGAGGAAGTAGAGGAAGAGGGTGGCGATCAGGAAGACCGGGATCGAGATCCCCGCGACCGAGCCGATCGTGATCGCGCGGTCGAGCCAGCCGCCGGCCCGGGTCGCCGAGAGGAAGCCCAAAAGAACGCCGAAGAAGAGCCAGATCACGGCGGCGCCGATCGCCAGCGAGAAGCTGGCGGGTATCCCTTCGACGATCCGTTCGTCGACGTTGAGCTGGTCTCCGTAGGAGATCAGTTCGCCGGTGAAGATCTTCTTCATCGTCTCGAAGTACTGGACCGGCAGCGGTTCGTCGAAGCCCCAGTCCTTTTCGATGCTCTTGACCAGCGTTGGCGTCGCGTTCTTGCCGGCCAGGCGCTGGGCCGGAGGGGAGTTCGGGATCAGGTTGAAGATCGCGAAGACGAGGACCGAGACGGCGAACAGGACCAGCACCATCCCGGCCAGGCGCCTGACGATGAAGCGGGCCACTAGATCGCTCCCCCGGCCGCCGACTCGGCCGCCTCGGCGCGGGTCAGCCGCACTTTCGAGCGCGGATCGAGGGCGTCGCGCAGCCCGTCGCCAAAGACGTTGAGCGAGAGCACCGTGAGCAGGATCAGGATCCCGGGAGCGAAGGCGAGCAGCGGCGAGGTGTAGATCGATTCTGCCCCGAGCGAGACCATCTTCCCCCAGGAGGAGTTGGGCGCCTGCACGCCGGCGCCGAGGAAGGAGAGCGAGGCCTCGAGCAGCATGTTGTTGGCGATGTTGAGGGTGAAGAAGACGATCACCGTCGACCAGAGGTTGGGCAGCAACTCGCCGAACATGATCCGCAGCGACCCCGCCCCCTGCGCCACCGCCGACTCGACGAACTCTTTCTCCCGCATCGCCAGCACCTCGCCGCGGATCGGCCGCGCCATGTACGGGGTGTAGACGACGGCGATGATCAGGATCGGGATCCAGATCGAGTTCCCGGACAGCTCCAGCGGACCGATCTTCAGCCCGCCGACCGCGAGCGCGGTGCCGAGGGCGATCCCGAGGAGGACCACGGGGAACGACCAGATCACGTCGAGGGTGCGGGTGATGATGCCGTCGGTCCAGCCCTTGTAATAGCCGGCCAGCAGCCCCAGGATCGTCGCCAGGATCGTCGTGATCAGGGCCGAGGTGAGGCCGATGAAGAGCGAGGTGCGGCCGCCGTACATCAGCCGCACCATCTCGTCGCGACCAAGGCCGCCGTCGGCGCCGAGGAAGAATCTGCCGCCGGCGCCGAACCAGACCGGGCCGATCGGCTTGCCTTCGACGTCGACGACTTCGCGCTTTTCGCCGTCGACGGTGATCTTCTCGGTCGTGTGGGTCGTGTTCGGGCCGGTGTGCGCGACGTGGGTGGCCCACAGCGGCGCCGCCAGGACGAAGACGACGATCAGCCCGAAGAGGGCGAGCGAGGCGAGCGCCAGGCGGTTGCGCCGCAGCCGCCTGTAAGCGAGGTACCAGGGGTTATGCCCCTCGGCGTCGACTCCGCCCGGCGCGGCGGGGAAACCTTCGTCCGGCTCCCCCGCGGGGAGAGCCGGATCCGGCTGGGGCTCGAACGCCACGCTTCTATTCTGACCCGGCGCTCGGCTGGCCTACTTGAATTCGAAGCTGGTCAGGTACTGGCCGAAGGTTGAGTTGAAGATGACGTTTTCGAGGTTGATCGCGCTGGAGACGAAGGTCGAGAGCGTCCGCGTCCCGTACGGGGCCCATGGCGCTTCCTTCATGTATTCGCGATCGAGCGCTTCGTACGCCTTTTCCTGTTCCGGGCCGAGCTGTTCTTCACCGAGCCTGGAGATTTCCTTGTTGAATTTCGGATTGTCGATTTCGGCGAAGTTGCCGTTGTTGGTCGGCAGGATGCTTTCGCCCGAGAGCAGCGGCTGGAAGAAGTCGTTCGGGTGCGGGTAGTCCTGGAACCAGTCCGACCAGCCGGTGTCGAGATCGGGCGTGGTCTGGTTGCCGATCACCGTGAAGTAGTTGTCGGGATTGACGATCTTCAGCGTCGCGTGGAAGCCGAGCTGGGTCAGCACGTCCTGGTAGTAGGTGACGGCGGCTTCGTTTTCCGCTTCGCTGTCGCCCCAGACGGTGATGTTCATGTCTGCCGGGTCGGCTTCTTTGATCATCGCCTTCGCCTTGGCGAGATTGTGCGGGTAGAGCTCGAATTTCTTGTAGCCGGGCATCCCCGGGGGCAGGATCTGCTGGTTGCCTTTGAGCGAGCCGGTGTAGATCCGTTCCAGCGCCGCCGGATCGACCGCGTAGTTGATCGCCTGGCGCACCTTGGGGTCGTTGAACGGCGCCTTGTTCGTATTCATCCAAAAGTAGTAGGTGCTGATCGTCGGCTGCGGCCGGAACTGGGTGCCTTCGTATTTGCTGCGGATTTCGGCGTAGCGATCCGGCGGCGGCTGCGTCTGCATCCAGTCGAACTTGCCCTGCTGGACGCCGTTCACCTGGGTCGAGGGGTTGCGGATGATCGAGACGTTGACCTTGTCCACGTGCCCGCTGGGATATTCCGGCATCGCCTTCGCGTTGGCTTTGGCCCAGTACGGGTTGCGTTCGTATTCCCAGCCTTTGCTCTGGTCGACTTTGGTGATGATGTACGGACCGGTCCCGGGGGGCGGGTTGGTCGACTGGTTGGTGTCCGGCGTGTCCGGGGGGATCGGCGCCACGAACATCAGGCCGAGCTCGTTGGTGAACGTGCCGCGCGGCTTGACCAGGTGGATGACGACCTCGCCGGTCTTGTCGTTCGCTTCGATTCCCGGGATTCCGCCGGCCTTCGTTTCCGAGAACTTTTCGGCGCCGACGATGTCGGTGTAGAAGGGCGAGCCGCCGGAGTCGACCTTGAAGAGGCGTTCGACCGCGAAGGTGAAGTCAGAGGCCTTGACCGCGCTGCCGTCGGAGTATTTGAGGCCGGGGCGGAGCTGCATGGCGTAGGTCTTGCCGCCGTCGCTGATCTTCGGCATTTCCTTGGCCAGGCCGGGGACGACTTCGCTGCCTTCCACGCCTTCGGCGTGCTTGTAGGTCAGCAGGGGGATGTAGACCTCTCCCATCGCGTTCCATCCTTCGGCGGTGTAGGAGAGGGCGGGGTCCAGGTAGTCCGGAAGGCCGGCGAAGGTCGCGTTGAGCGTGCCGCCCTCCTTGCCGCTGGAGCTGCCGCTGCCGCAGGAGGCCAGTCCGATCGCCATCACCGCTGCAAGTCCGAGCACCAGAATAGAAACGCAAAGCTTTCTCAAGGTAAAACCTCCGAGTCGGACTGGACGGGTCTGCGGCCGGACTGAGAAAAACTGCTCCCTGGGATCAACTCCAGCACAACGGCGTTGCCCCCGTCAAGCTCATTTGAACCGGAGGATGCAACGCGTTCAGGCCAATTGCCTCCAAGGATGGGGCT
>DASYJK010000137.1:0-6183 GCA_035996525.1 Solirubrobacterales bacterium | reverse complement strand
CTCCAGCATCTGGTCCTGCATCTGCTGCGCCTGTTTCATCAGCGCGTTCACGTCGAACCCACCGGGACCGCCTCCGCGTGCCACCTAACTGACCTCCTCCGCGTCGAACTCGCTCTTCAGCCGCTCCAGCAGCTCTTCCTCGTCAAGCCCCTCGTCCTTGGCCGTAGGGACGGGCGCCTGCTCCTGCTCTGGCGCCTCACTCTCCACGTCGAGGAGGACGTAAGTCGGTTTCAGCGCCTGGCCGGTGACCGCGAGCAACGCCTCCCCCACCCGCTCCCTCTGCTCGGGCACCTCGGCCTTGCGCTTGTTGAAGGTGGCGGCGGCAGGGAAGGAGATCTCGACGATGCTCTCGGCGGCATCGAACCCGACCGGCCGCGCCTCCTCGAAGAACGCCGCCAGCGCCGGCGCGTTCTTCGACAACTGATCCAAGATTGCGGGCCAAAGCTCCTTCAACCGCTCCAAATCGACATCGCCCTTGATGGCCGGCTCAGCCTCCGCGACCTCTGGCTCTGGCTCTGGCTCTGGCTCTGGCTCTGGCGGACTTTTACTCGCCGGCTCTGCCGCTCCCGGGATGTCTGCCGGAGGTGCTTCCGCCGCGGGTGGCGTGGGGTCGGGGGGTCCGAGAACGGAGACCCCGTCCCCGCCCGCAGGACCCCCCGACCCCGCGGCAGGCCCCGTGGCCGGAGCTCCCCCCGTCAGCTGCCCCTCGAGTCTCTCGATCCGCCTCAACAGTCCCTCGGTCGACGGGTCCAGGTCCGGTCGCGCCGCTTTCAGGAGCGCGATCTCCACCGCCATCCGCGCGTCGTCCCCCTCGCGGACCGCGGTCAGCGCCGCCGCCAGCTCGTCGATCGTGCGGACCAGGGCGGCGGGGCCGACCGCCGCCGCCTGCGAGCGCAGGCGGGCCGAGTCGGTTGCCGTCACCACGAAGGAGGTGGGCACCTCACCGGTCGTCTGGGTGACCAGGAGGAAGCGCAGGTGGGCCAGCAGGTCGCGGGCGAACTGCGAGGGGTCGCGCCCGGAGCGCGCCATCTTCTCGACCCCGAGCAGCACCGCCTTCGGGTCTTCGGCGACGACCGCGTCGACCGCGTCGAAGAGCAGCTCGGCGTCGGCGGCGCCCAGCATCTCCAGCACCTCGTCGAGGCCGACCTTGTCGCCGCCGTAGGCGACCAGCTGGTCGAGCGTGCCGAGCGCGTCGCGGAAGCTGCCGGAGGCCGAGCGGGCGATCGTCGCCACGGCACCCGCGTCGACCTCGATCTTCTCCTCGGCGGCGACCCGGTCGAGGACCTCGGAGATCTGCTCCAGCGAGGGGCGCTGGAAGTCGAAGCGCTGGCAGCGGTCGGCGATCGTCGCCATCACCTTGTGCGACTCGGTGGTGGCGAGGACGAAGACCGTTTTCGGCGGCGGCTCCTCCAGCGTCTTGAGGAAAGCGTTCCAGGCCTCTTTGGTCAGCATGTGCGCCTCGTCGAGGATGTAGACCTTCCAGTGGCCGCCGGCGGGGGCGTAGGCGACGCGCTCGCGCAGGTCGCGGACGTCGTCGACGGAGCGGTTGGAGGCGGCGTCCATCTCGATCACGTCGATCGAGGTGCCGGCGGCGATCGTCACGCAGGACTCGCATTCGCCGCACGGCGTGACGGTCGGGCCGCCGCGCTCGCAGTTGAGCGAGCGGGCGAGGATCTTCGCCATCGAGGTCTTGCCGGTCCCGCGTGAGCCGACGAACAGGTAGGCGTGGTGGACCTTGTCCTGCTCGACCGCGTTGCGCAGGGTGCGGACCACGTGCTGCTGGCCGACGACCTCGTCGAAGGAGCCCGGGCGGTGGCGTCTATATAGGGAGGTCGACTCGGTCACGGGGAGGTCGAGCCAGTGTATCCACGGCCCGGCGGCGCCCCGGGGGCCGCACCGATACCTTGCGCCGGTGCCATCGAGGGTCTCCAGCTGGCTGACGCCGGCCGCCTGGGTCGCCGCGGTGACGGCGGCGCTGCTGGTCGTCTTCCCGGTCGGCTTCCCCAACTACGACACGATCTACGCCCTCGTCTGGGGCCGCGAGCTGGCGCACGGGGTCAGCCCCGACTACGGCTCCGCCCTGCCCCCCACGCCGCACCCGCTGACCGACCTGATCGGGCTGGTGACGACGCCGCTCGGCGACGGCGCGATCACGGTGACGATGGTCGTCGCCTACGCCTCGCTGGGGCTGATCGGCTACTTCGTCTACCGCCTCGGCAGCCTCTGGTTCGACCGCTGGATCGGCGCCGTCGCCGCCGCGATCGTCCTCACCCGCGCGCCCTTCCTCTCCAACGGCCTGCGCGCCTACATCGACCTGCCCTACATCGCCCTCTGCCTCGCCGCGCTGACGGTCGAGGCCAAGCGCCCCCGCGCCGGCTGGCCCGTCCTCGCCCTCCTCGTCCCCGCTGGATTGCTGCGCCCTGAGGCCTGGCTTTTCTCCTTCGCCTACCTGGCGTACCTGGCGTGGAACCCGCCTAGCGGCACCGATCGGACGGAGAAGGTGTCCCTCGAACGGGCGGATACTCAAAATGCCGGTCTCTCTAGACCGGCATTTGTCCGGGCGAGGGACACCTTCTCCGTCCCCTCTCTGCCCTTGATCGCATTGGCCGTCGCCGGCCCGGCCCTCTGGCTCTTGTTCGACGGGATCACCACCGGCAACTTCCTCTACTCGCTGACCGGAACCCAGGAAACGGTTGAAGCGCTGAAGCGACACACCGGGCCGGTCGATGTCGTCCTCTACGGCCCGCGAGCGCTCGGCGAAGTGCTGCAGTGGCCGGGAATGGTCGGCGCCCTCGGCGGCGTCGCCCTCGGCTTCGCCTTCCTGCGCCGCCGCTCGGCGCTCGGCATCGCCGCCGCCGTGCTCGCGCTCGGCGCCTTCGCGCTGCTCGGCGCCGCCGGCCTGGCGATCATCGCCCGCTACACGATGCTGGCGGCGGCGATCCTGGCGATCTTCGTCGCCCTCGCCCTGCTCGGCTGGCGGCTGCTCGAGCCCGGCCACAGCTGGCGCCGGCGCTGGCAGCTCTTCGCCGGCCTGGTGGCGCTGATGTTCCTCGTCTGGCTGCCGAACCAGTGGGACCTCGACTCCCGCGTCGACACCGACCTCACCAACCAGGCACGAATCGAGAATGACCTGACCGACCTGGTCGATGCCGGCGCCTTCGCGCCGCACTGCGGCAAGATCGCCGTCCCCAACCACCGCGCCATCCCCCGCCTCGCCTTCGGCCTCGACCTCAAGCCGACCGAGATCGTCAGCGCCAGCGAGGAAGGCATCCCCAGGCGCGGCTACTTCGTCGAAGCGGCCAGCCCCTTCGTGATCCACAACTTCATCCTCGACCCGAACGACCCGACCAACTTCCACCTCGCCGTCCCACATGGCTTCCGCGAAGTCGCCTCCAACGACTCCTGGCGGGTCTACCGCCGCTGCTAGCCCTTCTCGACGGCTTCGACCGCGGCGTGAGTGGCGGCGGCGAGGTCCGGATCGGCGAGGTCGACGCGCGGTGGCAGCTCGACGTGAAGGTCGTTGGAGGGATCGAGCCGAGCCCGCAGGCCATCCGCGTCCGCGCGCGAGTCGAGGACGTGGCCGCCGCGGGCGCGGGCCCCGTCGACGAAGTGGAGGTGATAGCCGCCGACCTCGATCCCCTCGGCGTACGCCGGGAAGCGAAAGCCGAGCATCGTGCCGCTGACGTCCTCGAGGTCGAAGACGTGCTGGTCGGCAACGACCTCGGTCAACGGCCGGTAGGGCGGGCTCTGCGCGGGCACCGAACGGGCACGGACGAGCTCGAACCGACCGTCGAGGCGGATCGCGCAGGAGGAGGCACCAGCCGGGACCAATGCATCGAGCCGCGCCAGCAGGCCCTGGTGGGAGAGCCGGCCCTCGATCCGTTCGTCGATCTCCGCTTCGAAGCGCGTCACCACGGCGAACGGCGTCCTCGCCGTGGCTGGGACACGCTGAATGCGCCCGTCGACATCCGCCCGGAAGAACTCGCCGTCGAGGGCGATCATCTCGCCGTCGAGCCGGTTCAGCGTCCCCAGGCCGAGGTCGCCGTGCTCGGCCAGCTCGGCGAAGCTGAGGTCCCCGTCGAAGGCGCCGGCGAGCAGGGCGCCGATCGTCGAGGCCTGGAAGAGGACGTGCGGCTCGCGCTCGGCATGCAGGTCCGCCCGCCGCATCGACTCGACGTGCAGCGAGCGGATCCAGCGCTCATCGAGCATCGCGGCCGCCGATCAGCTCAGCGGGCCGCGATTCATTTTGAAGTCGATGAAGCCGTGGCAGTCCTCGAAGCTTTCCGGGCCCGCCGGAGCGACGACCGAGACCGAGCCGTAGACGCCGCGGCCGCGGGTGAAGGTGACTTCGGCCAGGCCGCTGCCTTCGCGGCCACCGTCGACCTGGGTGTAGGTCTGTTTCCAGACGCCTTCGCGGTTGGCGCGACCGCCGCTGATTTCGTGGCCGGTGAAATCGCGCACGTAGTCTTCGCCGGTTTCCGAGTTGTGGCACTGCATGTCCATGTTGAAGAAGAAGTCGGTGACTTTGCGGTCGCGGACCGTGAAGCCGATCAACTCGCGGCCTTCGAGCTTGCCGTAACGGCCGTCGGGGGCCGGGGCCGGGCGAACGTAGCGGGGCCTGGCGGTCGCGGTGCCGCCGAGCGCCAGCACGGCCAGGGCGACGAGGGTGAGCGGGACGAGCTGGAGGAGACGCGCGCGTTTTGGCATGCGGGCTTATCGACAGACCCCCTCTTCGTCTTAAGAAGCACCCGGGCAGGCGACCGTGAAAACATCGAGCGATGGCGGCGATCGAACTCAGCGGTGTAATCAAGCGCTTCGGCCCGATCACGGCGGTCGACGGGCTCGACCTCGACGTGCCCGAGGGCATCTGCCTCGGGCTGCTCGGCCCCAACGGCGCCGGCAAGTCGACGACGATGCGGCTGCTGACCGGCCAGGCGATCGCCGATGGCGGCGAGCTGCGCGTACTGGGGCACGAGCTGCCGGGGGAATCGAAGTCGGCGCGGGCCGAAATGGGCGTCGTCCCCCAGCTCGACAACCTCGATGTCGATGTCACCGTCGAGGACAACCTCGCTGTCTACGCGCGCCTCTACCGGGTCAAGGACGTCGGCGCCGCGGTCGACCGCTGCCTCGACCTGGCCCGCCTGCGCGACCGCCGCAAGGACGCCGTCGACGAGCTCTCGGGCGGGATGCGCCGGCGCCTGCTGCTGGCTCGCGGCCTCGTCCACGAACCGAAGCTGGTCCTGCTCGACGAGCCGACCGTCGGCCTCGACCCGCAGATCCGGACCGAGCTCTGGACCCTGATCGGCGAGCTCAAATCCCGCGGCACCACGATCCTGATGTCGACCCACTACATCGAGGAGGCCGAGCGCCTGGCCGACGACATCGCCGTGGTGGCCAAGGGCAAAGTGATCAGCCGCGGTCGCCCGGCCGACCTGATCGCCGAGCACGCCGGCCGCCAGACCGCTGAGGTCTACGCGCCGCCGCAGCGGCTCGCCGAGCTGCGCGAGCGGGCCGAGGCGAGCGGCCTGCGGGTGCGTCCCGCCGGCCCCGCGATCGCGATCGTCGGTTCCGAGCGGGCCGGCGACGGGATCGTTCCCGAGGACGCGGTCATCCGCGCCGCCACGCTCGAGGACGTCTTCGTGCTGCTGACCGGCGAGGAGGCCGAGTGAGCGCCGGGACCCCACCTCTTGCGCCGCGCAAGATGCGGCGGCTGGAACCGGCGGCGATCACCGGCGTGATGAGCCGCGAGGCGGCGAACTTCCGCACCTACTGGAAGGGCACGACCTTCTCCAGCCTGCTCGAACCGATCGTCTACCTGCTCGCCTTCGGCCTCGGCCTCGGCGCCACCCTGGTCGACGAAGTCGAAGGCGTCCCCTATATCCAGTTCGTCGGCACCGGCATGGTCGCGACCGCGGTGATCTTCTCCAGCGCCCTGCCGGCGATGTTCGGCACCTTCGTCAAGCACCGCTTCCAGAACACCTACGAAGCGATCCTGGCGGCGCCGGTCGACGTCGAGGAGCTGGTCACGGCGGAGATGCTCTGGATCGCCTTACGCTCCGGCTTCTACGGCTGCTTCCCGCTGCTGGTCACCTTCGCCTTCGGCCTCGAGCCCGCCTGGGGCATGCTTCTGGTCCCGTTCTTCTGCTTCGTCACCGCCCTCGGCTTCGCCGGCTTCGGAGTGGC
>DASYJK010000136.1:0-17437 GCA_035996525.1 Solirubrobacterales bacterium | reverse complement strand
GCGCGAGCGCACGACGATGAAGACCGCCGCCGCCACGGCGACGATCAGGATCAGCGGCCAGAGCGGCCCGAAGGCGTTGTCGAGCTGGGGGAAGAACCAGCGCCGGTAGATCGTCGGCTCCCCCAGGTAGTGGGCGACGGCGAAGCGCGGCCGCGGGTCGAGCGGCATCTGGTTCGGGGTCGGCAGTTTGAGCGGGCCGAATTTGGTGATCGGGATCGGGTTGCCGCCGGTCTTGATCGCCGCCCGCAGATACCAATAGCCGCCGACCACGAGCATCGGCAGGGTCATCACCCAGGCGGTCGTCCAGCGCCGGCCGCGGCCGCTGAAGAGGACGACCCCGACCGTGATCGCGACCACCGGGATCAGGAAGGTGTACTTGACCGAGCCGGCCAGCCCGGCCGCGATCCCGGCCATCACCAGCGGTCCTTTGTCGAGCAGCGGCGCGTCGCTCTCGGGGGCGTCCTGCACCACCCCCGCCGCCGGCGCGCGCCGCTGATGGCCGTTGATCAGGAAGGCGGCGAAGGCGATCAGGAAGGCCAGCCCCATGATGTCGTTGCGCCCCTCGCCGGGCTGGGTCTCGATCATCACCCCCGCGTCGAGCACGATCGCGCCGGCGACCAGCGTCGCCGGGCCGACCTTGTAGGGGCGGCCGACGCACCAGGCGGCCAGCAACGCGATCGCCAGCCAGAAGAGGTTGATCAGCGGCGAGAGCCAGTCGCTCTTGAAGATGACGATCGCGGCGCCGTGAATCAGCTCGCTGCTCTGCGGGTAGAACCAGGCGGCCAGTCGCAGCGGGTCGGTGAAATGGAGGTGGATCGTCGAGTGTTCCTGGGCGATCCCCGCCGCGAAGGGCATGTGGTACCAGGTGGTGTCGCCGCCGAACATCCCCAGGTCGAGGTTGAGCTGGGAGGGGAAGGTCCACTCGGCGACGGTGAAGGAGGCGACGGCCAGGGCGATGATCAGCGCCGCCGTCCCGACTTTCGGCGCCGGCACCTCCCGGCCCTCGCGCGGCGCCTTGGCACGCCCCAGCGCGGCGGCGCCAAGCCCGACCGCGATGCAGAAGACGACGATCCAACCCAGATACAGCTGGCTCAGGGTGCCGAGGATCTCCAGCGAGACGACCAGCAGCCCGACCGCGATCGTCGCCTCGGCCAGCCGCGCCAGGGCACCGGAGAATTCGGGCACGATCCAGCGTCGCAGCCAGTAGCCGCCGAGGCCTAACGCCGCAACGATGCCGATTACGGCGAGGCAGCCGCCGATGTAGGAGCCGAAGGAGGGTGCCACGGGCGCGGGATGCTATTCGCCGCGCCCGCGGCACATCGCCGCGGCTAGGACGCGGGCGTGGGGATGCGACAGGTGACGCCGGTCCCGGCCAGGCCGCAGTAGCCGTTCGGCACCTTGTGCAGGTACTGCTGGTGGGGCTCCTCGGCGTAATAGAACGGCCCGGCGGGCTCGACCTCGGTCGTGACCGGCTCCTTGCCGGCGGCCCTGAGGTCGGCGTCGTAGGCGGACTTCGCCATCTCCGCCGTCGCCTTCTGCGCGTCGTTGGCGAAGTAGATGCCGGACCGGTACTGGGTGCCGACGTCGTTGCCCTGGCGCATTCCCTGGGTCGGATCGTGCTCCTCGAAGAAGACCTTGAGCAGGTCCGCGTAGGAGACCTTCGCCGGGTCGAACGCGACCAGGACCGCCTCGGCGTGGCCGGTGCGGCCCGAGCAGACCTCGTCGTAGGTGGGGTTCGGGGTGGTCCCGTTCTGGTAGCCGACCGCCGTCGTGTAGACGCCGTCCATTTCCCAGAACAGTCGCTCCGCTCCCCAGAAGCAGCCGAGCGCGAAGTAAGCCGTCTCGATCCCCTCCGGGAATGGCGGCTCGAGCGGGGTGCCAAGCACCGCGTTGGTCTCGGGAACGGCGAAGGCGGGCTCGCTACGGCCGGGCAGCGTGTCCTCCGGGGCGGGCATCTTCGTCTTCTCAGGATTCAGCATCGTCATCAGCTTTCCGAGTCTGTTCATGTCGTTTCCTCCTTGCCACTGAGGCTACGGCAGAGGTCTAACGAGCCGGTGAACTAGGCGAAGTCGTAGCTGACGCCGGTCATCTCTTCGGAGACCTCCCAGAGGCGGGCCGCGGTCCTCTCGTTACGCCCCGCTCCGACCGGGTTGACCACCTTCGGGTGGCCGCGCTGCTCCTCGAACCCGTCGGGGCCGATGAAGAGGCCGCCGTCGAGGTTCGGGCGGGTGGCGGCATAGAGCTCGGGCAGCGCCCCCATCTCGGGGCTCTGCCCGACGAGGAGGTTGGTCACCCGCATCAGCGTGCGGTCGAGCAGCGGCGGCGCCGCGGTCTGCAGGTTGGTGGAGGCATAGCCGGGATGGGCGGCGAGGCTCTTGACGCTGGAGCCGGCGGCGCGCAGCCGCCTGTCGAGCTCGCGGGCGAAGAGGATGTTGGCGAGCTTCGACTGCCCGTAGGCGCGCCAGCGGAAGTAGTAGCGCTCGCCGCCGAGGTTGTCGAAGGAGATGCGCCCGAATTTGTGGGCGGTGCTGCTGACGGTGACGACGCGGGCGTCCTCACGCCCTTGCATCTCTCCCAGCAGCAGCCCGGTGAGGGCGAAGTGGCCGAGGTGGTTGGTGCCGAACTGCAGCTCGAAGCCGTCGGCGGTCTGCCGCCGCGGCGGCGCCATCACGCCGGCGTTGTTGATCAGCAGGTCGAGACTCCCGTGGTCGGCGCGGAAGCGCTCGGCGAAGGCGCGCACCGAGGCGAGACTGGAGAGATCGAGCTCCCGCAGGTCGATCGAGGCCCCGGGAACCTCAGCGCGGATCGAGGCGAGCGCCTCCTCCCCCTTTTCCAGATTGCGGCAGGCCAGCACCACCTCGGCGCCCGCCCCGGCCAGCGCTCGCGCCGCGGCCAGCCCGAGCCCGCTGTTCGCCCCGGTGACCACCGCCGTCCGCCCGGCCTGGTCGGGGATATCGGCCGCCGTCCACTTCTCAGCCATCGCCACCCTCCAGCTGCGCCAGGATCGCGCCGCTGTCCATCTCGTCCCAGGCCTCGGCGATGAGGCCGTCGCGCACCCGCAGGATCGCCGTCGAGGTGAACTCGACCTGCCGCGAGGTCGCCGCGACGCCGAGGAACTCGCCGCCGTGGGCCCCCTGCCAGCGCTGGTGCGCGGCGACGAGGTCGTCCTCGGCGAGGATCAGCTCGATCGCGTGGTCGAGGTCGGGGAAGGCGGCGAGGAAGTACTCGACCGCCTGACGCTGGCCGGTGCGCCCGCGCGGCTCGCCGTTGTGGACGAAGTCGATGCTGAGCAGGCGCTCGCAGGCGGCGGCGGCGCGTTCGACGATCGCTTCGCGGTAGAAGCGCCGGACCAGCTCCTTGTTCGCCTCGGCCGGCATCGTCCCTGACCGTAGTCGATTGCCGCCGCCCGGACGAGCGGGTACGGTCCACCCGTGGGTTGCTTCGTCGTCCTCTTCGCCTTCATCTCGCCGCGACTGGCGCTGTTCGCGCTGTGGCTCTTCAGCGACCTGCTCAGCCGCGCCTTCGACAGCTGGTTCGTGCCCTTCCTCGGCTTCTTCCTGCTGCCCTGGACGACGCTCGCCTACGCGGTGATGTGGAGCAGCTCCAACCGCGTCTCCGGCTTCGAGTGGTTCATCGTCATCCTCGCCTTCTTCATCGACCTCGGCTCCTACGCGAGCAGAGGTCGGGCCCGGCGCGCCAGCGCCTGAGCGGCGACACCGAATCGGAGTCCCGCGCCGCTTACACTCGGTGGGCGTTGGCTCAGTGCGCGTAGGGATACGAGAGCCGAACGTGGCTCTTGGAGATGACGACGAAGGGGCGCTCGCTGACCTTGCCGTCGAGCAGCGAGGTGATTTCGACGTTGGTCAGGGAGACGAACTGGAGATCGCCGCGGTTGAGCGAGTCCGAGAAGCGGCTCTGGTAGCCGGCCGGCGGCAGGGTCACGTCGCCGACGATCAGGTGCCGGTCCGTTTCGAACACGGCCCGCTCGACGCGGCGCTCGATGTTGTCTCCCTCGTTGATCATTCCCGCACCTATCGACACAATCCCCTCGAAGCCCATCGTACAAACGTCCAGTCCAGCCACGGAACAGACCGGTTCGCAAATCAAAACCGCGTCCAATTCGCGGATGTATAGTCGCCGCAACGGACGCGTGGGGCGGCCGTCAACCTGGGGGGAATTGAGATGTCGCGACCGTCGGCGATCGAGTCGAAGCACCGGGGCCTGCTGCTCGGAATCCTGATCCTGACCCTGGTCACGCTGCTGCTGGGCCCGGGTCGGGCTGCCGCGGAAGCCGGCGAAGAAGACACCGGGCCGGTCGTGTCCAACGCCAGAGTGAGCCCCAGCACCCTGACCTACCAAGGCGGCAGCGTCGCGATCGACGCCGATGTCACCGACGACTTCGGCATCACCATGGTCTACGCCGAGGTCTTCGGCTCCAGCGGGATCTGGGAAAGCGTGCAGCTGATCCCCTCGGCGATCAACCCCGCCGGCGTCACCACCTACAGCGGCACCCTCAACCTGCCGCCGAACTACACCGACGCGCCGCTCAGCTACGGCATCGAAATCCAGGCGACCGACACCAACGGCGCCCTCGCCACCGCCTTCGCCGGCGAAATCGAAGTCGCCGAACAGCCCCAGTTCGACGAAGCGCCGTTCGTCTCCAACCCGACCGTGACCCCACGCCAACTGACGGCACTGGGCGGCCCGGTGAAGATCCGCGCCACCGCGACCGACAACCGCTCGATCTCCTTCGTCCACGCGAACGTGACCATGCCCGGCGGAGGCACCACTCAGATCGACATGGAACCGGTCAACGCGAGCGAATTCGAAGGCGTCTTCGACGTGCCGGGGAACGCCGACGCCAGCGCCAAGCAGTACGCGATCGAGATCGTCGCCGAAGACGACATCGGCCAGCCGGGGACGGCCGACGCGGGCATCGTCACGGTCGCGCCGCCGCTGCTCCCACCCGCGGGTGGCCCGCTCACCGTCTCGCCGGCCAGCCACTCCTTCGGCCGCGTCCGCCTCGGCCACCGCGCCGTCCGCCTGATCGCCGTACGTAACAGCGGTGCCCGCGGAACGCCCCCGGTGGAGGGCGTCATCCAGGCCTCCGGCGCCCCCTTCTCCCTCCCCCGGGCAGGCACCGACGGCATCCACTTCCGCCTCCGCCCCGGTCACACGCGGGCCTACGTCGTCAGCTTCCGGCCCACCACCGTGGGGGCACAGGCCGGCTCGATCTCGATCACCCGCGCCGACGGGGCGCAGCCAGGGCTCTCCACCCAGCTCAGCGGCGAAGGGGTCAAACGCAGATAAGTCGGGGCGCCCGGATTCGAACCGAGGACCTCGGCCACCCAAAGGCCGCGCGCTACCAGGCTGCGCCACACCCCGACCGGGTCAGTCTAGAGTGAGTTCCCATGGCGGATGTCCAGCCGTTCCAGGCGCTGCACTACGACCTCGGCGTGGTCGGCTCGCTGGACGCGGTTGCCGCCCCTCCCTATGACGTGATCGACGCCGCCGGGCGGGCGGCGCTGCTGGCGCGCTCGCCCTACAACGCGGTGGCGATCGACCTGCCGAAGCCGTTCGACCCGGCCGACCCGGCGAGCGATCCCGATGGCGATCCCTACGAGGAGGCGGCGCGGACTATCGACGCCTGGCGCGCCGACGGCGCCCTGGTCACCGACGCGCGGCCCTCGATCTGGGCGCTGACCCAGGACTACACCGCGCCCGACGGCTCCGGCCACAGCCGCCACGGCATCCTCGCCCGGGTCCGGGTCGTCGACTACGACGAAGGCGTGCGCCCGCATGAGCGCACCCACCCTGGCCCGCTGCTGGACCGGCTGCAGCTGACCCGGGCCACCGGCTACAACCTCTCGCCGATCTTCTCGCTCAGCACCGAGGACGCCTGGCCACTGGTCGAGCCGGCGCTGACGGCCGAGCCCTGGGGCGAGGCGACGGACGAGACGGGCACCGTCAACCGCGTCTGGCAGGTGACCGATCCGGCCGTCTACACGGCGGTCAGCGAGCGCCTCGCCGATGCCGAACTGCTGATCGCCGACGGCCATCACCGCTACGAGACCGCCCGCGCCTACCGCGACGAGATCGGTGGCGAGGGCCCGCACAACTACACGCTGATGGCGCTGACCGGGCTCGACGACCCCGGCCTCACCGTCTTCCCCACCCACCGCCTGCTCTCCGGCTTCGCCGCCGACCCCGAGCGCCAGCGCCGGCTCGGCGCCGGCCTGCGCGAGCTGTTCGAGATCACCGAGGTCACCCGCGAGCAGATCGACCCGGGCGGTGAGGACGGCGTCGGCGTCTTCGGCCTCTACGACAACTTCCACAAGCAGGCCTACCGGCTGCGGCTGAAGGACACCGCCGACCTCGACCGCCGCCTGCACGGCAAGCCCGAGTCCTACCGTCGCCTCGACTCGGCGATCCTCGAGACGCTGGTGCTCAAGGGCCTGGCCGGGATGAGCGACGGGGACATCGACGAGCGCCGCGGGCTCGAGTACGCGAAGAGCGTTCCCGACGCGCTCGCGATGGTCGACGGCGGCGGCTTCGACGTCGCCTTCATCCAGTGCCCGGTCCCGGTCGAGCAGGTCAAGGCCGTCGCCGAGACCGACGCCAACATGCCGCCGAAGTCGACCTACTTCTTCCCCAAGGTGATGACCGGCTTCGCCTTCAACCCGGTTCGCTGAGCGCCGGCGCGTAGGATCGACCCGTGGTCAAGATCTATACGAAGAAGGGCGACGACGGCACCACTTCGCTCTGGTACGGCGGCCGCGTCCCCAAGCACCACGGCCGCACCGAGGCCTACGGCTCGCTCGACGAGGCCTGCTCGCTGCTCGGCGTCGCCCGCGCCCTCTGCGGCTCCGAGAACGCCGAGCTCGCCGCCGACATCCTCCGCCTCCAGGACGACCTCTTCGTCGCCGGGGCCGAACTGGCGACCGCGCCGGAGGCCTCCGAGCGACTCGAGGACGGGGTCAGCCGGGTTACCGAGTCGATGGTCGCCGAGCTCGAGCGACTGATCGACCGCTACATGGACGAGGTGACGCTGCCGCCCAAGTTCGTGATCCCCGGCGGCAACCGGCTCTCGGCCGAGCTCGACGTCGCCCGCACCGTGATCCGCCGCGCCGAGCGCCACATCTCCGCCCTCGCCGCTGCCGGCGAGCTCAACGGCGAGACCGTGATCCACTTCGTCAACCGCGCCTCCGATCTCGCCTACGCGATGGCCCGCTGGGCCGACGTCGACGACCCGGCCCTGTTCGAGGGCCGGGGCAAGGGCTGACCGCGTGAGAGTCGTCGCCCGCCGCGCCAGCGGATTCGCCCACGAGGTGGACCTGGAAGGCGGCCACACGCTCGTCGTCGACGAGCCCGAGGACCGCGGCGGCACCGACACCGGCCCGCGCCCGACCCAGCTGCTCGCCGCCAGCCTCGCCGGCTGCACCGGGATCACGGTCGAGATGTACGCCGACCGCAAAGGCTGGGACCTCGGTCCGATCGAGGTCGACGTCGACGTCGCCTACGAGGGCGGCATCCCGTCCACCTACGCTGTGGCGCTGAAGCTGCCGGAGGAGCTGAGCGAGGAGCAGCGCCAGCTGCTGCTCCGGGTCGCCGGCAAATGCCCCGTCCACAAGGTCCTGGCCGGCGAGACCACGGTCACCGTGGCCGAGCGCCTGGAGGCGCTCTGATGGACCTCGGACTCAAAGGACGTGCCTGCGCCGTCACCGGCGCCAGCCGCGGGATCGGCCGCGAGACCGCGATCGGGCTCTGCGCCGAGGGCGCCAGCGTGCTGCTCGTGGCGCGCGGCGAGGAACGGCTGCGCGAGGTCCAGGAAGAGGCGGTTGGAGCCGGCGCCAAGGCCGGCGGCCGCGCCGCCGTGCTCGCCCTCGACGTCACCCTCGCCGACGCCGGCGAGCGCATCCTCGCCACCGCAACCGAGTACTTCGGCTCCCTCGACGTGCTCGTCAACAACGCCGGCGCCGCCAGCTGGCGCGACCTCGACGACGTTCCCGACGAGGACTGGCGGGTGCAGTACGAGCTCAACGTGATGGCGCCGCTGCGGGCGATGCGGGCCGCCGCCCCGGCGATGGCCGAGCGTGGCTGGGGCCGCGTCGTCAACGTCTGCTCCACCGCCGGCAAGCGCCCCTCCTCGGCGATGCCCGAGTACTCGGTCGCCAAGGCGGCCGAGCTCTCGCTCTCGCGCCTCTTCGCCGACCGCTACGCGAAGCGGGGCGTCCTCGTCAACGCGATCTGCCCAGGCCCAGCCGAATCGGAGATGTGGATGGACCCGGGCGGCCTGCTCGACCAGTCCCAGGCGCTGAGCGGCGCCGCCAGCCGCGAGGAGGCGCTGGCCGAGGCCGGCGCCAAGCGCCCGATCGGCCGCCTCGCCGACCCCGCCGAGATCGCCGCCGCGATCGTCTTCCTCTGCTCCGAGCGCGCCTCCTACGTGGCCGGCGCCGCCTGGTCGGTCGACGGGGGCACCGTCCAAGTGATCATCTGAAAAGTGGACGACCTGCGGACCCTCCTGCTCTCCCCGGCGGATGCCGCCACGATGGATGTCCACGGCAGTACCGACGCCGCGGTGCTGCTGGCGCTCTACGGCTGGCCCGAGGACCCGGGGCTGGTCTTCACCGAGCGCCGCGCCGACCTGCGCCGGCACGCCGGCGAGATCTCGTTTCCCGGTGGGCGCCAGGACGAGGTCGATGCCGACCTGACCACGACCGCCCTGCGCGAGGCCCAGGAGGAGATCGCCCTCGAGCCGGCCCGGGTCGAGCTGGTCGGCGCCCTGCCGCCAGTCTCGACCTTCGTCACCAACTACCGCGTCCACCCGTTCGTCGGCCTCGTCGCCCACCCCTCCGAGCTGAACCTGCGGCCCAACCCGTCCGAGGTCGAGACCGTCCTCACTTTCTCGCTGGCGCTGCTGCGCGAGAGCTACGGCATGCGCCGCCTGGTCCGCCGCGGCGTCCCCATCCGCACCCCCACCTATGAGGTGGAGGGGCAGCTGATCTGGGGAGCCACCGCGCGGATCCTCGGCGACTTTTTAGAACGGTTGAACTAGGTCAGTCGCCCTTCGGCTGGGGGACGATGCGGATGTAGGGGCGGGGCTCCTCCCAGCCATCCGGGTAGATCTCTTTCGCCTGGTCGTTGGAGACCGAGCCGGCGATGATCACGTCCTCGCCCTGCTGCCACTGGGCCGGAGTGGCGACTTTGTGCTTGGCGGTCAGCTGCAGCGAGTCGATCACCCGCAGCACCTCGTCGAAGTTGCGCCCGGTCGTCATCGGGTAGACGAGGATCAGTTTGACTTTCTTGTCGGGGCCGATGACGAAGACGTTGCGGACCGTCTGGTTGTCGGCCGGGGTGCGGTCGCCGGGGTCGCCGGAGACATCGGCCGCCAGCATCCCGTAGGCCTTCGCGACCTCGAAGTCGGCATCGCTGATGATCGGGTAGTCCGGGCGCGCGCCCTGGGTCGCCTCGATGTCGTCCACCCACTGCTCGTGTTTGTCGAGCGGGTCGACCGAGAGGCCGATGATCTTGACCCCGCGCTTGGCGAACTCGGGCTCGATGCTCGCCATGTACCCGAGCTCGGTCGTGCAGACCGGGGTGAAGTCTTTGGGGTGGGAGAACAGGACCGCCCAGGAGTCGCCGATCCAATCGTGGAACTTGATCCGACCCTCGGTGGTCTCGGCCTCGAAATCCGGTGCTACGTCGCCTAGCTGCAAGGCCATCGCATTGTCCTCTCGTCGGTCCGTTTATCTACCTAAATTCCTATCCGAGTTTAGCTATTTGACTTCGTGGGCCCGGTGAAAGCAGGCTCAGAGCCAAATCCCTCATCTCCTGGGACCACCTGCCAGGGTCGCCCGGATCGCTGCTGACGGTCTCGGCCGGGATTCTCCAAGTCCGCGACGCGATCTCCACCAGCTCCGCGCCGCCCGCCAGCACGGCGGCGTCGACGCTGCCGACCGCCTCGTAGACGAACCCGCGCACCGGCGTGTCGACGACCTTTTCCAGCAGCCGTTCCAGTCTCGGTCCGTGGATCTCGGCAAGCGCCTCCGGCTCCCCCGCCGCGGAGCCGAGCAGGTGGAAGACGACGGCGACGTCGCCAACTAATTCCAGCACGGTGCCGACCCGGTCGGGATCGGCCAGCGCCGGCTCGATCCCGGCCGCCTCGATCGCCGCCAACCCCTCCTCGCGGCGGCTGGTCCCGCGCACCGCCCAGCCCGCGTCCAGGAGCAGCTGCCCCAGCTCCCTGCCGCGGCAGCCGCAGCCGATGATCAACGCTCGCGCCAAGAGCCCGAGGCTACGCGGCCCGGCGCTCGGCGGCGCGCTGCTTCTGCGCCTCCGCTCGCCGGCGCTGCTCGTCGGTCGCGCCCGGGCCGGGCCGGCTGTGGGTATGACGGGAGTCGAGCTCGCCACCGCACTCCGAGCAGGTCGGGACCATGTGGAAGGCCTTGCCGCAGCCGTCGTGGACGGTCTCCAGCGGCGGCCCCTCGGGACCGGCGGTGTAGCGGTCGCCCCAGGCCAGCATCGCCAGCAGCACCGGCTGCAGGTCGCGGCCCTTCTCGGTCAGGCGGTATTCGAAGCGCTCGGGGTGCTCGCTGTAGCGCCGGCGCTCGGCGACGCCCTCCTCGACCAGGGTGGCGAGCCGCTGGCTGAGCACGTTGGTCGCCACCCCCAGCGAGTCCTGGATCTCGTCGAAGCGGCGGCGGCCGAGGAAGAGGTCGCGCAGGACCAGCAGCGCCCAGCGCTCGCCGAGGAAGGAGAGCGGGCGGGCGACGGAGCAGTTGAGATCGGCGAAGGCCTGGATTGCCATGGGGCCAGTCTAGCCAGTTACTTTTCTTTTGCAAGCCAATCCTGCTACCGTGGCTTTCGAATTGCAAGCGACTGGAACGGAGCGGGCATGGAGAAGCGCTGGAAGGTCCTCACGATCACCTCGGTCGGCCTCTTCATGGCCAGCCTCGACCTCTTCATCGTCAACATCGCCTTCCCCGACATGGCGAAGGACTTCAGCGGCGCCTCCCTGCCCAGCCTCTCCTGGGTCCTCAACGCCTACGCGATCGTCTTCGCCGCCCTGCTCGTCCCCGCCGGGCGGATCGCCGACCGGGTCGGCCGCAAGCGCGTCTTCATCTCCGGACTGCTGCTCTTCGCCGGCGCCTCCGCCCTCTGTGCGCTCGCCCCCTCGCTCGACGTCCTCGTCGCGGCCCGGGTCCTGCAGGCGGCGGGTGGAGCAATGATGCTGCCGACCACCCTCGGCCTCATCCTCCCCGCCTTCCCGGTCGAGCAGCGCACCCTGGCGATCGGGATCTGGTCGGCGGTCGGCGGCGTCGCCGCCGCGCTCGGCCCGCCGATCGGCGGTCTCCTGGTCACCCTCAGCTGGCGCTGGATCTTCGTCGTCAACGTCCCGATCGGGGTGATCACCGCGATCGTCGCCTTCCGCGCCCTGGACGAGATCCGCGAACCCGACGACGGCCGCCCCGACCTGCTCGGAGCTGCCGAGCTGGCGCTCGGGATCGCCCTGCTCACCCTCGGCATCGTCAAGGGCCCGGAATGGGGCTGGGCCGACCCGCGCGCCCTCGGCTCCTTCGCCGGCGCCGCGGCGCTGATCGTCGCCTTCGTCTTCCGCTCCGCTCACCACCACGCCCCGGTGATCGAGCTGCCGCTGCTGCGGGTCCGCTCCTTCGCCCTCGCCAACCTCGCCGCCGCCGTCTTCTTCGCCGGCTTCGGCGCGATGCTGCTCGGAGGGGTTCTGCTGCTGACCGAACTCTGGGGCTTCTCCGCCCTGAAAGCCGGCCTCGCTCTCTCCCCCGGCCCGCTGATGGCGGCGACCTTCTCGGTCCCGGCCGGCCGCCTCGGCGGCCGGATCGGCCAGCGCCCGGTCGCCGTCGCCGGCGGCCTCACCTTCGCCGCCGGCTTCGCCTACATCCTCGCCACCGTCGGCGCCACGCCCGAATACGCCACCACCTTCCTGCCCGGCTTCATGCTCGGCGGCGCCGGGGTCGGGATGACGCTCGGCACCCTGCCGGCGGTCGCCGCCGCGACCCTGCCGCCGGACCGCTTCGCCACCGGCACCGCGGTCTTCGGCATGGCCCGCCAGCTCGGCGCCGCGATCGGCGTCGCCGTCCTCGTCGCCCTGCTCAACGACAGCACGGGTGGCGACCTGCTCGCCGGCCTGCGCCGCGGCTGGTGGTTCTCGCTCGCGGCCGGGCTCGGCACCGCGGCGCTGGCCCTGGCCTTCGGTCCGGTCGGCGCTCCGGCCCGGCGTGACGCGCCAGAGCTGGCCCCTCAACAAAGCGCCGCATGAAAACTGTCGTATCCAGAGTTGTCCCCGCTATAGCCAGGACAACTCTGGATACGCGCCGGTCTAAGCCGATTCGAACGGGCCGCGGTCGCGCAACCGCAGCCGCTCGTCTTCGGCGACCTCGCGCTGCAAGTCGGCTTCGGTCATCTCGGGAGCGCCGCGGCGACGGCGCATCTCGTTCTGCGCCTCCATCATCTGCCGGATGTCGTCGATCTCGTTCTGGGCCTCGACCTCGGGCGAGCGGGTCGGCTTCCAGTCGACGAGATCGGCGGACGAGCCCGGATAGAAGTGCCCGACGAGGAGGAGCACACCGATCATGAACGCAACCACTGCCAGGGTCCCCAGGATGTACAGCATGCGACCAGGATACGGTTCCCGCGGATGTCCGACGCATACGTAATCGAGGCGCTGCGCACGCCGATGGGCGGCTACCGGGGCTCGCTCTCCGGGGTCCGCCCCGACGATCTCGCCGCCCACACGATCGCCGCCGTGGTCGCGCGCACCGGCGTCGACCCCGAGCGGATCGTCGACGTCTACCTCGGTGCCGCCAATCAGTCGGGCGAGGACAACCGCGACGTGGCGCGGATGGCGGCGCTGCTCGCCGGCCTTCCCCAGAGCGTCCCCGGCGCCACCGTCAACCGCCTCTGCGCCTCCGGCCTCGAGGCGATCAACTGCGCCGCCCGCGCGGTCATGGCGGGCGAGGGCGACTTCTACCTGGCCGGTGGGGTCGAGTCGATGAGTCGGGCGCCCTGGGTCGTCGAGAAGCCCGAGCGCGCCCTTCCCCGCGGCCCGCAGACCATGCACGACACCACCCTCGGCTGGCGCATGATCAACCCGCGCATGGCCGGGCTCGGCGTCTCCACCGAGTCGATGGGCGAGACCGGCGAGAACGTCGCCGCCCGCTACGGGATCAGCCGCGAGGATCAGGACGCCTTCGCCCTGCGCAGCCACCGGCGCGCCGTCGCCGCCGCCGAGTCCGGCCTGCTGGCCGAGGAGATCGTCGCGGTCGAGGCGCCAAAGGGACGCGAGACCGTCCTGGTCGAGGCCGACGAGGGGCCCCGGCCCGACGCCTCGGCGGAGAAGCTGGCGGGGCTGCGCCCGGTCTTCCGCGAGGGCGGCACCGTCACCGCCGGCAACGCCTCGACCCTCAACGACGGCGCCGCCTGCCTGCTGATCGCCTCCGAGCGGGGGGCCGCCCAGCTCGGCGTCAAGCCGCTGGCCCGGGTCGTCGCCACCGGCGTCGCCGGCGTCGACCCCGCCTACATGGGGATCGGCCCGGTCGCGGCAATCCCCCGCGCCCTCGCCAACGCCGGCCTCGACCTCGGCCAGATCGACCTGGTCGAGATCAACGAGGCCTTCGCCTCTCAGGTCCTCGCCAGTGCCCGCGAGCTCGGCATCGAGGAGGAGCGCCTCAACGTCAACGGCGGCGCGATCGCGCTCGGCCACCCGCTCGGCTGCTCCGGCGCCCGCCTTGGCGGCACCCTGGTCCGCGAGCTCCGCCGCCGCGGCGGCAAGTACGGCGTCGCCAGCCTCTGCGTCGGCGTCGGCCAGGGTCTGGCGACGGTCTTCGAAGTCGTCTAGACGCCCTGAGCGCTCAGTAACCACTAGCCTCTGGGTTGGATGAAGCTGGGGAGCAGCTCCGCGAGGAAGCGATCGGCCGCACTCGGAACCGTCAGCGCCATGCTGCTCGGCCTGTTCGCGCTGCCTGGGCTCGCGACCGCGGCGCCGGCCGCGCCGAGCGCTCACGCCTCGATCATCGGCGGCGACGTCGCCACGATCGAGGCCTTTCCCTCGCTCACCTACATCGCCGCCGAAACCGGCAAGGAAGAAGGGTTTGCCTGCACCGGCACGGTGATCGCGCCGCGGCTGGTCCTGACCGCCGCCCACTGCGTCGAGGACCTCGACATCGGCGGCTTCACCCCCGCCGCCGACTACGCGGTCGCGACCGGCCGCGCCACTCCGCACCAGGACGCCACCGGCAACGTCCTGCGGGTGAGCGAAACCCACGTCTTCCCCGGCTTCGATCCCGGCAACGCCCACAGCGACGCGGCGCTGCTGGTCCTCTCCAGCCCCAGCCCGGCGCCGCCGATGCCGCTGGCGACGGCCGCCGACAGCACCCTCTACGACGGCGGCGCGCCGGTGCTCCTGGCCGGATGGGGACTGACCAGGGCCAACGCCACCTCCCCACCGGAGACGCTGCACACCACCTCGACCGTCGTTCTCAACGGCACCTCCTGCAAGCAGCAGGCGCGCCGCTTCAACCCGTCCTTCTCGAGCGCTCTGCAGATGTGCACCACGGACCCGCCCGACCACAAGAACGGCGGCTGCTTCGGCGACAGCGGCGGCCCCGCGATCGCCCAGCGCGCTGACGGCTCGCCGGTCGAGATCGGGATCACCAGCACCGGCGCCCCGAACTGCAGCACCAAGCTGCCGAACATCTTCACCCGCGTCGACACGGTCTCGACCTGGGCCGCGGAATGGGTCGCGGCGGTCGAAACCGGCGCCCCCGCCCCAATCCTGAAACCGCGACTGCCGCGGCTCACCCCCGAAAGCACCCAGAGCTTCGTCGGCGGCCTGCTGAGGACCAAGCTCGGCAACCTCTTCCTCCAGAGCCGCGGGCTGCGGGGACGCTGCGGTCGACTCAGCTCGATCCGGGCAAAGTGCGAACTGGCCTGGCTGCACGGGTCGAAGGTCTACTTCGCCGACGTCACCGTCTTCTACCTGCTCGAGAACAACGCCGTCGGCTGGGACAACCACTTCGTGTTCAGGCGGGTCAGCACCCGCTGCTACACCAGCAACCACCCCCAGAGCTGCCACTACCAGACCAAACGCGGGTAACCGCGGAGCGGTCTCAGGTAGCCTCGCCAGCGGTGACTCCGGGCTTCACAGAGCTGGCCAGCGTCGACGGGACCGTAACCCCGACGGCCGCGGCGATGGTGCCGATGAAGGACGACGGTCTCTACCGCGGCGACGGCGCCTTCGAGGTGATCCGCCTCTACGACGGCAAGCCGTTCGCGCTGGTCGACCACCTCGACCGGCTCGCCCGCTCGGCCGCGACGATCGAGCTCGAGTTCGACCGCGCCGCGCTGGAGGCGGAGATCGCCGCCCTGCTCGACCAGGCCGGCCCGGTCGACGGGCAGCTGCGGCTGATCGTCACCCGCGGCGGCCGCCGCATCGCCGCTACCGAGCCAATCCCCAGCCATGGCGCGACGCTGACGCTGGCGACCGTCACCTACAACCCGACGGTGATCCTCAACGGCGTCAAGTCGCTCTCCTACGCCGCCAACATGCAGGCCAGCCGGCTGGCAAAAGGACGGGGGGCCGATGAGGCCGTCCTCGTCCGCCCCGACGGCACCGTGCTGGAGCCGCCGACCTCGGCGATCTTCTGGGTCTCCGCCGGCGGTGAGCTGCGCACCCCGGCGCTCGACGACGGCGTGCTCGAGTCGATCACCCGCGACCGCCTGATCAAGGCGCTCGACGTCGTCGAGGGAAGCTGGGACGTCGAGGATCTGCGCGCCGCCTCCGAGGCCTTCCTCGCCTCGACCACGCGCGAGATCCAGGCCGTCGCCGCGATCGACGGCACCGACCTGTCCGCGGCCCCGGGCCCCCGCACTCGCGAAGCCCAACAGGCCTTCGCCGAGACCCTCGGCCGCGAGCTGCGAGAACTGTGATGACGAAACGGCGCGGCAGTCCTTTGTGCCCCTATGCGTCACAAAGGACTGCCGCACTCGACGAGACAGGAGCGAGATGGACTTCCAGCTGAGCGACGAGCAGCGACTGATCTCCGAAGCGGCGCGCGAATTCGCCGACAAGGAGATCGCGCCGCGGGTCAAAGAGAACGATCGCGCCGCCCGCTTCGACCGCGAGCTCGCCAGCAAGCTCGGCGAGGTCGGCTACCTCGGCGCCCCGGTCGCCGAACAGTACGGCGGCCGCGGCCTCGACTACATCGGCTACGGCCTGATCGTCGAGCAGGTCGGTCGCGCCGACTCCTCCGCCCGCACCGTCGTCTCGGTCCAGACCTCGCTGGTCGCCGGCTCGATCGAGAAGTGGGGCACCGAGGAGCAGAAGCAGCAGTGGCTGCCGCGGCTCTGCTCGGGCGAGGCGCTCGGCTGCTTCGGCCTGACCGAGCCCGACACCGGCTCCGACGCCGCCAACCTTCGGACGCGCGCCACCAAGACCGACGCCGGCTGGTCGATCAGCGGCCAGAAGATGTGGATCAGCCTCGGCAACTTCTCCGAGGTCGCGCTGATCTTCGCCCAGACCGACCCGGAGAAGAAGCACAAGGGCCTCGCCTGCTTCCTGGTCCCGACCGCGAGCGAGGGCTTCTCCACCCAGGAGATCCACGGCAAGCTCGGGCTGCGCTCCTCCGACACCGCCTCGCTGGCCCTCGACGAGGTCGAGGTCGGCGAGGACGCCATGTTGGGGGCGGTGGGCGACGGCTTCAAAGTCGCGATGAGCGCCCTCGACAACGGCCGCTACAGCGTCGCCGCCGGCTGCGTCGGCATCTGCGACGGCTGCGTCGAGGCCTCCGTCACCTACGCCACGGAGCGCAAGCAGTTCGGCGTCCCCCTCGCCCGCTTCCAGCTGGTGCAGGAGATGATCGCCGAGATGATCCTCAAGCGCGACGCCAGCCGGATGCTGGTCTACCGCGCCGGCATGCTCAAGGACGAAGGCAAGCCGAACACGATGGAGACCTCCGTCGCCAAGCTGTATGCGACCGAGGCGGCGGTCGAGTGCGCCAACCTGGCGATCCAGGTCCACGGCGGCGCCGGCTACGTCGACGACTACCCGGTCGAGCGCTATCTGCGCGACGCGCGGGTGACGACGCTCTACGAGGGGACCTCGCAGATCCAGAAGCTGATCATCGGCCGCAGCGCGACCGGGATCAACGCGATGCTGCCGTTCGACTGAGGGGCAGCATCAACTGCGGAAGCCGACAGGCTCGACGAACTCGCCGCCAGAGGCGCTGAGAGGCGTTCTCAGGGGCGCTGCTGCGTCTCGGCGGGCCGAGACTCGAACTTGATCTGCTCGATCGGCAGCGTCGCGCTGGGCGCGTGCTGGTGACCGGGAAGGGTGAAGTAGCTGCGCTCGCCCCGCTTCACGATCATCCGGAAGCCGAACAGCATGATGACGATGCCGATGTAG
>DASYJK010000135.1:0-3065 GCA_035996525.1 Solirubrobacterales bacterium | reverse complement strand
CGCAGCCTCAACTTCCACTACTTCTTCGCCCGCAAGCTGATGTTCGTCCGCTACGCCCGCGCCTTCGTGATCATGCCCGGCGGCTTCGGCACCCTCGACGAGATGTTCGAGAGCCTGACCCTGATCCAGACCAACCGGATCCAGCACTTCCCGACGATCCTCGTCGACGCCGCCCACTGGAGGCCCCTGCTCGACTGGATCGACGACTCGCTCGAGGACGACGGCATGATCGGCCCCGCCGACAAAGAGCTGCTGGTCACCGCCGACACGCCCGAGGAAGTCTGCGACCACGTGCGCCGCGCCAGCGCGCGCCAGAAGCAGCTGGCGCCAAGCTAGTGGCGGAAGTGCCGGTGCTTGGTGAAGACCATTGCCACGCCGCCCTCGTCGCAGGCGGCGATCACCTCGCCGTCGCGTTTGGAGCCGCCGGGCTGGATCACGCAGTTGGATCCCGCCCGGATCGCCAGCTCGGGACCGTCGGCGAAGGGGAAGAAGGCGTCGGAGGCGACGGCGGAGCCGGCCAGGAGGGCGTCGGCGTCCTCGCCCCGGGCATCGCGGCACTTCTCGACCGCGAGCCGGACCGAGTCGACGCGGGACATCTGGCCGGCGCCGATGCCGAGAGTGGCGCCGCCCTTGGCGATCACGATCGCGTTGGAGCGGACGCGGCGGCAGACGGTCCAGGCGAAGAGCATGTCGGCCCACTGCTCCTCGCTCGGCTGCGTCCCGGTCACCACCTCCATCAGCTCGCGCGGCTCCGGGTCGCCGTCGCGGTCCTGGATCAGCAGCCCGCCGTGGACGCGTTTGACATCGCGCTCGCCGGGGTCGGCCTGGCGCCGCTCCTCCTCGCAGAGGATCCGGATCGACTCCTTCTGCTGCAGTACCGCCAGCGCCCCGTGCTCGTAGTCGGGCGCGCTCAGCACCTCGACGAAGTTCTTGTGCAGCTCCTCGGCCAGCTCGCTACTGACCGCGCGGTTGAGCGCGATCACGCCGCCGTAGGCGGAGAGCGGGTCACAGGCGAGCGCCTTCAGGTAGGCCTCGAGCCCGTCCTCGCCGATCGCCACCCCGCAGGGGTTGTTGTGCTTGACGATCACGCAGGCTGGTTCATCGAAATCGTCGACCAGCCCGCGGGCCGCGTCGAGGTCGAGCACGTTGTTGAAGGAGAGCGCCTTGCCGTGCAGCTTCGAGACCCGCGAGAGGATGTGGCTGCGGGCGCCGGCATCGGCGTAGAGCGCCGCCCGCTGGTGCGGGTTCTCGCCGTAGGAGAGGTCGAGCACCTTCTCGTAGGCGACCGCCAGGTGTTCCGGGAAGTCCTCGTACTCGGTCGAGAACCAGCGGCTGATCGCGGCGTCGTAGCGGGCGGTCTGGGCGAAGGCCTCGTTGGCCAGCCAGTGACGGGTCGAGGCAGAGATCTCACCGCCGGACTCCTCCAGCTCGGCGCAGACCGCGTCGTAGGCCTCGGGCTTGACGACGACGGCGACGCCCTCGTGGTTCTTGGCGGCGGCGCGGATCATCGTCGGGCCGCCGATGTCGATGTTCTCGATCGCCACCTCGGGCGCGACCTCGGCGCCGGCGATGGTCTGCTCGAAGGGGTAGAGGTTGACGGCGACGACGTCGATCGGCTCGATCCCCTCGCGCGCCAGCGTCGCCATGTGCTCGGGATCGTCGCGCCGGGCCAGCAGCGCCGCGTGCAGCCGCGGGTGCAGCGTCTTCACGCGGCCGTCGAGGATCTCTTCCTGGCCGGTGAACTCGGAGACGTCGGTCACGGTCAGGCCCGCCTCGCGCAGGGCGCTGGCGGTGCCCCCGGTCGAGAGGATCTCGACCCCGAGCGCGGCCAGGCTCTTGGCGAAGTCGGCGACGCCGGTCTTGTCGGAGACCGAGATCAGCGCCCGGCGCACCCGGATCGCGCCGTTGTCGGCGGTCTCCTCGCGGGTGTCGGCGGTGGTCTCAGTCATCGATCACGACGGTCCGGGGATCGTCGGGGTCGATCCTAACCCGGCCCTCCGCGATCATGCGGATCGCCTCCGGGTAGAGCCGGTGCTCGACCGCGTGGACCGCTTTCTCCAGGGCCTCGCGATCGCCCCCCGCCGGCACCGCCACCTCGCGCTGGAGGATCGGCGGCCCGGTGTCGACCCCCTCGTCGACGAAGTGGACCGTGACCCCGGTGGTCTCGACCCCCGCGGCCAGCGCCTGCCCGATCGCGTCGAGCCCGGGGAAGGCCGGCAGCAGAGCGGGGTGGACGTTGACGATGCGGTTGCGGAAGCGGGCGACGAAGCCGTCGCTGAGCAGCTGCATGTAGCCGGCGAGGACGACCAGGTCGGCGCCCCGCGACTCGATCCACTCCGCCATGTCGGCGTCGCGCGCGGCCCGGTCCTCGTACTTGTCGGCGGCGAAGACCCCGGTCGCCACGCCCTCGACCTGGGCCCGCTCCAGCGCCCAGGCATCGGGCTTGTCGGCCCCGACCCCGACCACCTCGATCCCCTCGCGCCGGTGCAGCGTGTCGAGGATCGCCTGCAGGTTGGTGCCGGAGCCGGAGGCGAGGACGACGATCTTGAAGTCGCTCACTGCCCCATCTTGTTCAAGTCGACGGATGCACGGACGACAGCTTCCTCCCGCGGCGCCCTTGCCCAGGCCGTTTCGATCAGGGCCTCGCTTTTCCTCGCCAGCTCTTCGCGTAGGCGCAGAGAGGGTTGTCCCCCAGCCAGGCTCTCCGCGAATAGGAGCCGCCCTCCCGCCGGGTCGGCGACGACGAAGGCGACCGTGGTTTCGACTAAGGCCGCTACCGCCTCCGTCTGTCCTCCGGTCGCGCCGACCGCCGTCTCCACATCGACGAGCAGACGATCGCCCAGGGATTCAATGGACACGATCCGGGTCTGTTGACCAAGTCGCCGTCGAGCAGAGGATCCGAAATTCCTTAAACGCACGCGGACTTGAGATTGGCCAGAAGCCAATTCATCAATTGCCTACCAGTTAGGCAAAAGCTAGCGACTTATCTGACCACATTGGCCGGGCGCCGGACCGGCACTGCCTGAGAAGTTCGCCAGATCAAATCCGCTCGGCGTGGGAGTGCC
>DASYJK010000134.1:0-6551 GCA_035996525.1 Solirubrobacterales bacterium | reverse complement strand
GAGGGGCGCGCGAAGCTGACCGACTTCGGGATCTCGCGCCAGCTCGAGCAGGACGGGATGACCGCCACCGGCCGCGTGCTCGGCACCACCGACTACGTCGCCCCCGAGCAGGCGATGGGGCACGGCGCCGACCCTCGCTCTGACATCTACTCGCTCGGCGTCGTCCTCTACGAGATGCTGGTCGGCCAGGTCCCGTTCCACGCCGACAGCCAGGTCGGGGTGGCGATGAAACACGTCAACGAGGATCTGCCCGACGTGCAGCAGCGGCGGCCGGAGATCTCGGCCGCGACCGCGCTGGTGGTCGAGCGCTCGACCGACAAGGACCCGCACCAGCGCTATCAGGAGGTCGGCGAGATGATCGACGATCTCTCGACCGCGCTCGAGGTCGAGGCGGCGCGGGCGGGGTCGACCACCGGCGAGGCGACCAGCGTGCTCGACGCGGTGCCGCCGCCCAAGCGCCAGCTGCCCGGCCGCCGGCGCTGGTCCTGGGCCGCGATCGCGCTGCTGGTCCTGGTCGCCGCCGGCGTCCTGGTCGCGGTCAAGTTCATCGGCGACGGCGGGGGTGGCGGTGGCGCGCTCAAGGACAAGGGCGCGACCGTGGCGATCTCCTCGGCCACCGACTACGACCCCCAGGGCGACGGCGAAGAGGACCCGACCACGGTCAACCTCACCGTCGACGGCAACCCGACCGGCACCGCCTGGAGCACCGAGCATTACGACACCGACACCTTCGCCGGAACCAAGACCGGGCCCGACCCGGGGGTCGGCCTCTACGTGACGACGAAGTCACCGGCCTCACCCTCGAAGCTGGTGGTGAGGACGCCGACCCCGGGCTGGGACGCGGAGATCTACGCCACCGCCTCCGAACCGCCCGAAGAACTCTCCGAATGGGGGGAACCGATCGGCGAGATCGCCGATGCCGGCGCCACCGTCGAAGCCGACATCGACCCGCCGGCACCCGCCAAGTACTTCCTGATCTGGTTCAACAAAGCGGCCCCGGCACGCGACCAGGAAGGCCGCTTCCAGGTCGAGATCAGCGACGTCAAGCTGCTGAAGTAGGCCGCGTGTTCCACATCCGCTCGGTCTGCCGGGTCAGCGCCGGGTAGACGATCAGGTAGCGGAAAGGCTTGATCAGCGCCATGTACCCCTTGCCGAAGAGGCCGCGGGGCTTGACGTAGACGGCCATCTGGGCCCGGTAGCGATCGCCACCCTGAGCGACCCAGGCCAGGTGCATCACCCCGTGCACGGTGCGGTTCGAGATCTCCGCCGCGAACTCGAGGTCGGTGCGGTAGAGCGGCACGAAGGGCAGCGAGCCGAAGTCGACGTCCGCCGCGGTGCCGCGCAGGTTGGGTGGCAGGCGGCCGGCCAGGGAGGTCGCGGCGGCGCCCGGGATCGGCAGCTGGCCCAAGGTCTCGTCCGGGGCCGAGATCCGGCCGAGGTCGAGCCAGGTGCCGAGGCGGTCGCGCAGGCGCCAGAGGGCCCGGGTCGGCAGCGAGTCGGCGTGGGCCGGGTCGCTGGACGCCATCAGCTCGATCAGGTCCCGGAACTCCTCGCGGCCGCCCTGGGCCGGCAGCGCCCAGACGTCCTCCAGGGTGAAGTCCGGGACGATCTCGCGGATCCGCCACGGCCCGGATTCGTGTGCTGCGTTGGGAAGCCTCATCGCATCTCCCTCCTTTATCTATACGCTGGCGTATGGATCTTAGGAAGGACGTTTGCATCTGTCAATACGGTCCCGTATAGATAGGCCGATGGCCAAGGTCCGAACTCCCCGCGGCGCCTGGGTGGGGGCGGGGCTGAAGGCGCTCGCCGAGGGCGGCCCGGACGCCGTCCGGGTGGAGCCCCTGGCCGCCTCGCTGGGGGTCTCGAAGGGCGGCTTCTACTGGCACTTCAAGGACCGGCGGGCGCTGCTGGAGGAGATGCTCGACAGCTGGGAGCGGAACGTGGCCGAGGACGTGATCGCCGAGATCGAGAGCACCCCGGCGCCGCCGCGGGCAAAGCTGCGGCAGCTGTTCGCGCTGGCGCCGTCGGTCGACTTCGCCGCCGAGCTGGCGGTCCGCGAGTGGGCGCGCCGGGACGCCGAGGTCGCTGCCCGGGTACGGCGGATCGACAACCGGCGCATGGACTACCTGCGCACGCTGTTCGGGCAGCTCGGCCTCGACGAGGAGGAGGCCGAGGTCCGCGCCCTGCTGGCCTTCTCGCTCTTCATCGGCAGCTACTTCATCGCCGCCAGCCACGCCGCCCGGAGCCGCTCCGAGGTGCTGGGGCTGGCGCTCGAGCGGCTCGTCGGCTGAGCCCGGGGGCTCAGAACTGGTGCGAGCGGGCGCGACGGTGACGCTCGACCGCGAGCTCGACCAGGCGGTCGCAGAGCTCGGCGTAGCCGATCCCGCTCGCCTCCAGCAGCTTCGCGTAGACGCTGGTCTCGGTGAAGCCGGGCATCGTGTTGATCTCGTTGACCAGCACCTCGCCGTCGGGCTCGACGAAGAAGTCGCAGCGGGCGAGGCCGGAGCAGCCGGCGAGGGCGAAGGTCGCGGCGGCGAGCTCGCGTACGCGCTCGGACTCGGCCGCCGAGATCGGTGCCGGCACCCGCAGCTCCATCCCGCCCTCCTCGTACTTCGCCTCGAAGTCGTACCACTCGGCGTTGGCGACGATCTCGCCCGGCAGCGAGGTCAGCGGCGACTCGTTGCCGAGCACCGAGCACTCGACCTCGCGACCCTCGGCCGAGGCCTCGACGATCACTCGGGGATCGTGGCGGCGGGCCAGCCCCACTGCGGCCTCAAGGTCCGCCAGATCTTCAACCTTATGTATGCCGACGCTGGAGCCCATCCGCGAGGGCTTGACCCAGAGCGGCAGCCCCATCTCCTCGCAGCGCTGGCGCCAGTCCGCCTCGCCGGCGGCGGCGAACTCGACCTGGGGAATGCCGCCCTCGGCGAAGAGCCGCTTCAGGGTGAGCTTGTCGAGGCAGGCCGCCGAGGCGAGCACGTCGGAGCCGACGTAGGGGACGTCGAGCAGCTCCAGCAGGCCCTGGACGCTGCCGTCCTCGCCGAAGGCGCCGTGCAGGGCCGGGAAGACAGCGTCGGCGCCGAGCAGGCCGCCAGCCGGGGTGAGCGCGACCGGGGCGCCGTCGACCCGCCAGCGCCCCTCGCGCTCGATCGTCACCGCGACGACCTCGTGGCCGGCCTCGCCCAGCCCGCGCGCGACCGAGGCGCCCGAGCGCAGCGAGACGTCGTGCTCGGAGGAGCGGCCGCCGCTGAGGACCGCGATCCTCACTCTTCGGCTTCCGGCGCGGCCGCGGCGCGTTTGCCGACCACGATCGTCACCGTCGCGCCCGGTTCCAACTCCGAGCCGAAGGGCGGGAACTGGTCGATCGCGTGGCCGATCTTGGCTTCGACTTCGGTTTCTTCTTCTTCCACGGTCGGGCTGAGGCCGGCGCCACGGACCGCCTGGACCGCTTCCGCCCGTAGCTTGCCGACCACGTTCGGGACCTTCGCCTGCTTCTTGCCGGAGGAGACCGTGATCGAGACGGTCGACCCGACTTCGACCTCACTGCCGGCGCTCGGCGACTGGCTGATCACCTCGCCCGCGGCCGAGTCGCTTTCTTCTTCGGCGACGCTGGGGGTGAGGCCGCGGCCGCGGATCTGCTGCACCGCGAGCCGGCGCTGGCTGCCGACCAGGACCGGCACCTTGGCCCGCTTCGGGCCGGCGGAGACGACGATGGTGACGTCGGAGCCGTTGGTCGCGGTTTCGCCCGCCGAGGGTTCGGAGTGGATCACCAGCCCTTCTTCGACCGCGTCGGAGCTGACCGTTTCGGCCTCGACTCCGAAACCGGCCGCTTCCAGCTCTTCGGTCGCCGCTTCGCGGCTGAGGCCGGCGGTGACCGGGACTTCGCTGCTGCCGGGCCCGGCGCTGACGGTCAGGGTCACCTTCGGCTTCGAGCAGAAGAGGGTGAGGAAGGCGCAGTCGAGCTCCGCTTCGTTGGCTGGCGGCGAGGCGGCCGGGTCCTGCTCGAGGACCACGTTGGCCTTGGTCTGGCGCTCGACTTCGATCACCTTGGCGACGGAGAAGCCGTTGCGTTCGAGCCGCTGGGTGGCGGCGCTGCGCATTTCCCCGGTCACGTCCGGCACTTCGGTGCTGGTGTCGCGGGTCAGCAGCAGGCCGATCAGGAGCCCGACGATCACGGCCGCGAGCGCCGCCACGATCCAGCGGCGACGGCGCTTGCGCGCCTCCTCGTCGGGATCGAGCTGCTCCTCCTCGACCGGCGTGGCGACCGCCGGTGGCAGCGCCGCGAAGTCGGCGGTGCCACCGGTGGCGGGCGCTTTCAGGGCGGCGTCGAGGGCGGCGATGAAAGCGTCGGCGCTCTGGAAGCGCTGGCCGGGGTCCTTCTCCAGCGCCCGCATCACGACGGCGTCGAGCGCCGGCGAGACGGCGGGGTTGATCGAGCTCGGCCGCAGCGGCGTCTGCGAGACCTGTTTCATCGCCACCGCGACGGCGGACTCCGCCTCGAACGGAACCCGCCCGGTCAGCGCCTCGTAGAGCAGCACCCCGATCGAGTAGAGGTCGGAGACGGCGGTGACCTCGAAGCCCTGGGCCTGCTCGGGTGAGAGGTAGTGAGGCGTCCCCATCACCGAGCCGGTCTGGGTGATCTCGGAGACGCCGGCGCGGGCGATCCCGAAGTCGGTCACGACCGCCTTGCCCTCGGCGTCGACGATCACGTTCTGCGGCTTGAGGTCGCGGTGGACGATGCCGTTGCGATGGGCGAAGCGGGCCGCCTCCAGCACCTGGCGGATCAGCGCCACCGCCTGCTCCGGCGTCAGCCCGCGGTCGATCAGCTGCTTCAGCGTCGGCCCGTCGATGTACTGCATGGCGATGTAATAGGTCCCCTCGACCTGGCCGCGGTCGAAGACGGAGACGATGTTGGGGTGCTGCAGGGCCGCCGCCGACTCGGCCTCGCGCTGGAAGCGCTGGACGAACTCCTGGTCCTGGGCGAAGCGCCGGTGCAGAACCTTCAGCGCCACCTGCCGCTGCAGATGCGTGTCCTCGGCCAGCCAGACATCGGCCATGCCGCCGCTGCCGAGCCGGCGCAGAACCCGGTAACGGCCGTCGACAACGCTCCCCTCGTTTACCTCGGGCACTTAGGTCCTCCTCGTTTTCAACTCATTCGCCATTCAGGATCGCTTCCGCGACGTCGCGGAAGATCGGGGCCGCGACATCGTTGCCGAACTGTTCGGTGCACTCGACCGAGGCGGCGATCGCGATCTTCGGGTCTTCCGCCGGGGCGAAGCCGATGAACCAGGCCTGGTTCTCTTCTTCGCCGCCGCCGCAGGATTCGTTGCCGGGGGTTTCCGCGGTCCCGGTCTTGCCGGCGACCGAGACGCCGGAGATCGCCGCGTTGGTGCCGGTCCCTTCGGAGACCACGCCTTCCATCGCCGTGGTCAGCTCTGCCGCGGTCTCGGCGCTGATCGGCTGGCTGTACTGGGATGGATCGAGGCGTTCGGTGACGCGGCCGTCGGGGTCGACCACCCGGTTCCAGATCTGCGGCTTCATCAGCTCGCCGCCGTTGGCGACGGCCGAGGCGACCATCGCCATCTGCAGCGGCGTCGCCAGCAGCCGCTCCTGGCCGATCGCGACCCGGGCCAGGTCGACCGGGTCCCTGGCGGTCAGCAGCCCGTCTTCGCCGGAGACGCCGCTCGCTTCGACCTCGTCTTCGGGCAGGTCGATCGGCGGCTTCGAGTTGAAACCGAACTTTTCCATCGTTTCGAACAGCTTGTCGTTCCCGAGCTGCTGGCCGAGCTGGCCGAACCAGGTGTTGACGGAGTTGGTCAGCGCCGTGTCGAGCGTGATCGGGCCGAAGTCCTCGTTGAAGTCGTTGGCCAGTTCGTGGCCTTCGTCGATGATCGTGCCGGGCGCGTCGATCGGAGTTTCCGGCGTGATCGTGCCGCTTTCCAGGCCCGCCGCGGCGGTCACCACCTTGAAGGTCGACCCCGGCGGGTAGAGGCCCTGGGTGGCCCGGTTCAGCAGCGGCGTTTCGATTTCATTGGTGCTCAGCTTCGAATATTCGTAGGGGACCCGGTTGGGGTCGTAGGGCTTGTTCGAGGCCATCACCTTGACCGCGCCGGTGCTCGGTTCGAGCGCGACCACGGCGCCGAAGCCGGCTTCTTCTAGGTCCGAGAGCGCTACCCGCTGCGCACCCGGGTCGATGCTGGTGACGATGTCGTTGCCTTCCTGGCTGTGGCCGAGCAGCTGATCGAGGATCGAGCCGAATTCCGATTCTTCGCCGATCAGCTGGTCGTTGTGGAACCGCTCGAACTCGCTGTCGCCGTAGCGCACGAAGCTGTAGCCGATCGGGTGCCCGTAGAGCGTCCCTTCCGGGTAGCGGCGGACGAAGCGCAGCGAGTCGCCCTTGCCCTTGGCGACCGACTTGGCGAGCACGGTGCCGTCGGCGGCAAGGATGCGGCCGCGGCGGATCTGCTGCTGCTCCAGCAGCGGCCGCTTGTTCGCTTCTTTTTCCTTCAGCGCCTTCGCGTCGAAGACCGACCAGTAGGACGTGAAGCCGA
>DASYJK010000133.1:0-61359 GCA_035996525.1 Solirubrobacterales bacterium | reverse complement strand
CGTGTTCTGGAGCGCGTCCTGGGCGTCCTGGGAGTCGCCGACGATCGCCAGGCAGTAGCGGTACAGCCGCTGGTGGTAGCGGTCGAAGATCGTCGCGAAGGCGCGCTCCTCGCCCCTGGCCGCGCGCCGCGCCAAGCTGTCGTCGGAGAGCACGCGGATCATCCCCGGGCGCCAGCCCCCGCCCGTTGCCACCGCCTCGCTCACCTGCCGCTGCCTGCATGGGATGTCATCCGTTCAAAAGGGTAGGGGCAATCCGCTCAATTCCTCAACGGGTGCCCGGCCCATCTGTCAGTGCCTATCCCGCCGCCGCTACCCTGACCGCCATGGTCGAGGCGACCGCAGCGGAGAGCCGGGAGGCGGCGCCACGGCGGCGCGTCCTGATCGTCATCGGCGCGCTGATGCTGGCGATGCTGCTGGCGGCGCTGGACCAGACGATCGTCTCGACCGCGCTGCCGACGATCGTCGGCGAGCTCGGTGGGCTCAACCACCTCTCCTGGGTCGTCACCTCCTACCTGCTGGCGATCACGATCGTCACCCCGCTCTACGGCAAGCTCGGCGACCTCTACGGGCGCAAGGTGGTGCTGCAGGGAGCGCTGATCCTCTTCCTGATCGGCTCGGCGCTGTGCGGGCAGGCGCAGGGGATGACCGAGCTGATCGCCTTCCGGGCGATCCAGGGGCTGGGTGGCGGCGGGCTGATGGTCAGCGCCCAGGCCGCCGTCGGTGACGTCGTCTCGCCGCGCGAACGCGGTCGCTATATGGGCCTGTTCGGGGCCGTCTTCGGCGTCGCCAGCGTCGCCGGGCCGCTGATCGGCGGCTTCTTCACCAGCCACGCCAGCTGGCGCTGGATCTTCTACATCAACATCCCCCTGGGGCTGCTGGCGCTGGCCGTGCTGGCGGTGGCGCTGCCGGGCGCCAGCGAGCGCAAGCAGCACAAGGTCGACTACCTGGGCACGGCGCTGCTCGGTGTCTCACTCGCCTCGCTGGTGCTGCTGACCACGCTCGGTGGCACCACCTACGCCTGGGACTCGGCCACCGTGATCGGCCTCGGCCTGCTCTCGCTGCTGGCCCTGGCCGCCTTCGTCCGAGTCGAGCACATCGCGGCCGAGCCGGTGCTGCCGCCGGAGCTGTTCCGCAACCCGGTCTTCCGCATCACCAGCGCGATCGGCTTCGTCGTCGGCTTCGCCCTCTTCGGCGCCCTCACCTACCTGCCGCTGTTCCAGCAGGTGGTGCGCGGGCTCAGCCCGACCGCCTCCGGCCTGCAGCTGGTCCCGCTGATGGCGGGGCTGCTGGTCGCCTCGATCGGCTCCGGTCAGCTGATCTCCCGTAACGGCCGCTACAAGCGCTTCCCGATCATCGGCACCGCCGTCGCCGCGGTCGGGCTGCTGCTGCTCTCCCGCCTCGAGCCCGGCACCAGCTCGCCCGAGGCCGCCCTCTACATGCTGATCCTCGGTGCCGGCCTCGGTTTCGTCATGCAGGTGTTGGTGCTGGCGGTCCAGAACGCCGTCCCCTACTCTCAGCTCGGCGTCGCCACCTCCTCGGCGACCCTGTTCCGCTCGATCGGTGGCTCGCTCGGGACCGCGATCCTCGGTGCGATCTTCGCCAACCGTCTGGCGAGCGAGCTGGCCACGAGTCTGCCCGCGAATTCGCCCGCGGCGGCCGGGCTCTCCGCCGGTCAGATCGACCCGGCCCAGCTGAAGGCGCTGCCGGCGGCGTTGCACGACAGCTACGTGCACTCCTTTACCGACTCGATCTCAACCGTCTTCCTGATCGCCGCCGCGGTCGTCAGCATCGCCTTCCTGCTCGCCTGGTTCCTCGAGGAGCGGCCGCTGCGCAAGACGATCGAGGACCGCGACGTCGGCGACGCCTTCGCCGCGCCCCAGGACACCGACTCGCTGCGCGAGCTCACCCGCGAGCTGAGCCGCCTGGTCGGGCGCGAGCGCACCCGCCGCTTCATCGAGGGGGTGATCGCCGAAGCCGAGGTCGAGCTGACCCCGGCCGAGGTCTGGCTGCTGGGGCGGGCGCAGGAGGGGGCGATCCCGACCGCCGCGCTCGAGGCCGGTGAGGACGAGGACCGCCGCCGGCTGCGCGAAGGGATGGAGCGGCTGCGCGGACGCGGACTGGTCGAGGCCACCGCGGCGCCGGCGCGCCTGACCGCCGCCGGAGTGGCGATGCGCGGCCGCCTGCTGGCGGCGCGCGAGCGCAGTCTCGCCAGCCTCGTCGCCGACTGGGAGCCGGAGGCGCCGGAGCTGGACGCGGTGATCGCCCGCCTCTCGGAGGAGCTCTGCCACTCCGGCGAGTTCGCCGACGCGACCGCCGACTCCGCGATCGACCCCGCGGCGTCGGATCACCCCGGGGTCACCGCCTCGCGGCTCGATCCCTAGACGGCCGGGCGCCGCGCCGCGCCTGTCAGCGCCTGTCTGACCAATCCATGAGTTGGGATTGACAAATCGGGGTAGGCAAGATTTTCAATCCAAAAGGCCCGTCACTCGTCGTACGGACTGGCCCCTACATAAGGAGAGAGTCACATGGTTGGAGCGTTAGTCGGGCTGTTGATCATCGTCGCGATCGTGCTGATCCTGCTCAAGGTCGCCGTCGCCGGTGGGATCCTCGGGCTGATCGCGATCATCCTCCTGATCCTGCTCCTGCTGGGACGAATCTGATGACGATCGGGGGCTCCATCTTCCTGATCGCGGTCGGCGCGATCCTCTACTTCGCGACCAACCTGCGCGTGGCCCACGTCAGCATCGACACCGTCGGGCTGATCCTGATGATCGCCGGCCTTGCCGGTCTGATCTTGGGATTCGTCCAGCAGGGGATGTGGTCACGACGGGCGCGGCGTGAAGTCACGGTCGAGGACCGGGTCGATCCCAGGCAACCGCCTTACTAGAGAGGAATCGCATGTCCACTGTTCTGATCGTGATCATCGTCGTAGTCGTCCTGATCGTCGTCGCCGCGCTCGTCTCGGCCGCGTCCAAGCGCAAACGCACCGAGCGGCTCGCCCGGACCCAGGTCCAGGCCAAGCACGACGATGTCGACCACCACCGCGAGCAGGCGCACGACGCCCGCACCGAAGCTCAACTGGCCGAGGAGCGCGCCAAGCGCGCCAGCGCCGAGGCCGAGCTGAACGAGCGCAAGGCCGACGAGCGCGAGCGGGAGCTGGGCGAGCGCGACGCATAGAATCGGCGCCGTGCCGCGTCCCAGGTCCTGTGTTGTCTTTCTCTTGCTCGCCGTCGCGTCGGCACTGGCGCTCGCCGGGCCGGCGTCCGCGCGCTGGTACGGGAGCACCATGCAAGGGACGGCGAACGCGACCTACGGCTGCGAGTCGGCGCTGATCCTGGGCGCGCTCGGCGGGGTCGAACTGGCACCGACCAACCAGCGCTCCTGCACCTACCGGCACAGCGGCTACCTCAACACCCTGCGACCGACCTCGATCGTCCCCGCCTCGGGACGGGTGACGCGGATCCAGGTCAAGTCGGGGCCGAACCCGGCGCGGCTGCGCCTCACCGTGCTGACCGGGTCGAGCCGGGTCAGCACCTTCAACGGCGAAGACCTCCCCGGCACCTACACCTGCTGCACCGCCCGCTACGTCGGCCCGGCCTTCCGCCCGAAGGCGAACGCGACGACGACGCTGCGGGTCGACGTGCCCGTCCAGAACGTCGTCAGCAAGGCGATCCAGAACCGCATCCACTCCTCCGACGGGCTCGCCCTGAGCGCGGTCGGGCCGGGGACGCTGCCGCTGTACCTGACCCCGGCCGTCGGCGAAATCGCCACCGGAGCGCCGCTCCTCACCGGCTTCTTCCCGATAACCGCCGCCGGCGAACCGCGGGTCGACGGCTACACGATGGCCGGCATCGACCTGCTGTTCCGCTGGGACTTCCAGCGCCGGTAGGCAGGAGGTGAGCGACGACCCCACGATCGCGGTCAGCGACGCCAGCGAGCGCGAGCGCTACGAGATCCGCGTGGACGGGGAGCTCGCCGGCTTCGCCACCTACAAGGCCCGGCCGCGGCAGATCGCCTTCGAGCACACCGAGATCGACGCGGGCTTCGAAGGCCAGGGCCTGGCCGGCAAGCTGATCGCCTTCGCCCTCGACGACGCCCGCGAGCGTGGCCTCGCCGTGCTCCCCTTCTGCCCCTTCGTCAAGGCCTACGTCCAGCGCCACCGTGAGTACGCCGACCTGGTCCCGGAGGACCGGCGGGCGGAGTTCGAGCTCTAGGCCCTGGCCGCCGGCCGGGCCGGCGCACTTCGGAAAGATTTTTCGGGGCCGATGTCGAGAACGGGCTCGCGGCTCCGACAGACTGGTGAACGCGCCAATCGGGCGCGACGAACGAGGAGGTAGACGATGAAGTTCATGCTGCTGCAGGACTACGGCGGAATCATGCGCGAGGGCGTGCCGGTGATGAGCGAGTGGGCGCCGGCGGCGATCGAGGCCCACATCACCTTCCAGAAGGACCTCAACGCGGAGCTGCGCGAGCGCGGCGAGCTGATCGAGGCGCAGGCGCTGACCACCCCGGAGCTGGCCAAGTTCGTCGTCTCCGACGGCGCCACCAGCCCGGTCATCACCGACGGCCCCTTCCCGGAGTCCAAGGAGCTGCTCGCCGGCTACCGGATGATCGACGTCGAGTCGACCGAGCGGGCGCTGGAGATCGCCGCCCGGGCCTCGGCCGCCCCCGCCCACGATGGCGCCCCGATCCAGCAGGCGATCGAGGTCCGCGAGGTGATGGGCCCGATCGAGCACTAGTGAGACGACCTCCCGACACCGAGGGCCTGCTGCGCGAAGCCGCGCCGCGGGCTCTCGCCGCGGTGGTGCGGCGCTTCGGCGACTTCGGCGAGTCCGAGGACGCGGTCCAGGAGGCGACGATCGCCGCTGCCGAGCAGTGGCCGGCGCAGGGAGTGCCGGAGAGCCCGGTCGGCTGGCTGATCCACGTCGCCTCGCGACGGATGACCGACCGCATCCGCAGCGAGGCGGCGCGGCGCGGGCGGGAGGACGCGGTCGCGGCCGACCGCAGCGAGGCGCCCGCGGGCGCGGGCGAGCCCGGTGATGCCGGCGGCAGCGACGACACCCTCCTCCTGATGTTCAGGTGCTGTCACCCGGCCCTGACCCCGGCCTCGGCGATCGCCCTCACCCTGCGCGCGGTCGCGGGCCTGACCACGGCCGAGATCGGCAACGCCTTCCTCGTCCCGGAGGCGACCATGGCGCAGCGGATCAGCCGTGCCAAGAAGAGCATCGAGGCCTCGCCGGAGCCGTTCCGGATGCCGGCGGAGGAGGAGCGGCCCGAACGGCTGCGCTCGGTGCTGCGGGTGATCTACCTGATCTTCAACGAGGGCTACGTGACCAGCGCCGGCCCCGACCTGGCCCGGGCCGAGCTCGCCGCCGAAGCGATCCGCCTCGCCCGGATCGCCCAGCTGGCACTGCCGCAGGACCCCGAGGTCGCCGGCCTGCTGGCGCTGCTGCTGCTCACCGACGCCCGCCGCCCCGCCCGCAGCGACGCGGCCGGCAGGCTGGTGCCGCTGACCGAGCAGGACCGCTCGCTCTGGGAGCGGGAGCCGATCGAGGAGGGCGTCGCGCTGCTGGCCAAGGCGGTCGCCAAGGGCGCCGTCGGGGAGTACCAGCTGCAGGCGGCGATCGCCGCCGAACACGCCCGCGCGGCGCGGCCCGAGGACACCGACTGGCGCGAGATCCTCGGCCTCTATGGCCTGTTGGAGCGGGTCACCGGCAACCCGATGGTCGCCCTCAACCGCGCGATCGCGGCGGCGATGGTCGACGGCCCCGAGACCGGCTTGGTCCTGCTCGCCGAGCTCGACGACTCGCTAGAAGGACATCACCGCCTCCACGCCACCCGCGCCCACCTACTGGAGATGTCGGGTGACGCCGTCGCCGCGATCGCCGAGTACCGCCTCGCCGCCGACCGCACCAACAGCCTTCCCGAGCAGCGGTACCTGACGACCCAGGCGGCGCGGCTGAACGAGCGGCGCGCCTGAGCGCGGCCGCCTCGCCTAGGTCGTCTTGATCGGCCGCCGTCGATCAGGTAGTTGACGCCTTCGCGACCGTCTCGGCCACCCCGTGTTCGCCGAGCCAGAGATCGGTGGCGACCGGCCCCGGCGAGACCGCGTTGACCCGCACGCCCTTCGGGCCGAACTCCTGGGACAGGGTCTTGGTCAGGTTGACCAGCGCCGCCTTCGCCGCTCCGTAGTCGATCGTCGCGGCGTCGGGCTGGAAGAAGGCGTTGACGGAGGCGACGTTGTTGACCAGCACGACGACGCGGCCGTGCTCCTCGACGGCGATGGTCGCGAGCCCGATCCCCTTGCCGGCTCCGGTTACGACCGCGACCTTGCCGGCGAGCTCGAGGTCCATGCCTAGGAGCCCTCCGGCAGGGGCTCGGAGGCGCCAACCCGCTCCGGGAAGCGCGGCAGGCCATCGTCGGGAACCGGCGCCCAAGCCGGGGCGGAGCCGACAAACTGGTGGACGGAGGGGCGGATCCCGGGGTCGTCGTCGAGGGCGCCCATGCGGATCGCGAGGATCTCGGGATTCTCCGGGTTGGTGGTGTAGAGCTGACTGCCGCAGGTGGTGCAGAAGACCTTGACGTAGCCGCCGTCTCCAGGGTCCCAGGTGCCGATCAGCTCCTCGCCGGCGACCGTGCGGTAGGAGCCGGGGGCGGTCAGGGCGGTAGTCGAGACGCCGGTGCCGGTGCGCCGCTGGCAGCGCTTGCAGTGACAGAAGAGAGCGCCGAGCAGGGGCTCGGAGAGCTCGAAGCGGACGCCGCCGCACATGCATCCCCCAGTCAGTGGCAGCTGCGGATCGGTCATCGCCGACAGCCTAGCCGGCGGCGCTCTGCGGGTCGTCCGGCGGCGCGTAGGATCAGGGCTTGCAACGGACCCGGCTCGCATGCCACCTACTCTGCCTCGCCTTCGGCCTCGCCAGCCTGCTGGCGACGAGCGCGGCGGCGGCCGGGAGCGAAGCCCGCGACCCCTTCTTTCCGCGCAGCGGCAACCGCGGCTACGACGTCTCCGACTACCACGTCGAACTCGCCTACCAGCCCCGCGGCGGCAAGATCAAGGCGACGGCGACGATCGAGGCGCGCGCCACCCAGCGCCTCGGTCACTTCTCGCTCGACCTCAACGGGCTCGAGGTGACCGCGGTCAGCGTCGACGGCAAGCCGGCCGGCTTCATCCGCGGGCGCGGCAAGCTGAAGATCTCGCCGCGAGTGCCGCCCAGCGGCGGCGAGGAATTCACCACCGTCGTCCACTACCAGGGCGTGCCGCGGCTGCTGACCGACCCCGACGGCTCCCAGGAGGGTTGGTACCGGACCGACGACGGCGCCCTCGCGGTCGGCGAGCCGGTCGGCACCGCGACCTGGATCCCCTGTAACAACACCCTTACCGACAAGGCCATCTTCAGCTTCGCGATCACCGTTCCGCGCGGTCTCAAGGGCGTCGCCAACGGGCGCCTGACCGGGGTGACCCGGCGCGGCGCCCACACCACCTTCGCCTGGAGCGCGGCAGAGCCGATGGCCCCCTATCTGGCGGGCATCGACATCGGCCGCGGCCAGCTGGTGCGCGGCAAGGTGGGGCCGAAGCCGAGCTGGACGCTGGTCGACCCGAGGATGGCCGCCGACTCCTGGCCGGTGCTGCGCAAGCTGCCCGAGGTGATCCACTTCGAGAGCGGCGTCTTCGGGCCCTACCCGTTCGACACGGCCGGCTCGATCGTCGACGTCGCCGGCTTCGCCTACGCGCTGGAGACGCAGACGCGGCCGATCTACGCCTTCGTCCCCGACCTCACCACCCTCGTCCACGAGACCGCCCACCAGTGGTTCGGCGACTCGGTCGGGCTCCAACGCTGGCCCAATATCTGGCTCAACGAGGGCTTCGCGACCTGGACCCAGTGGTACTACGCCGAGCGCCACAGCGGCGCCCCCGCCGTCCAGACCTTCCGCACCCTCTACCGCGTCCCCGCCACCAACACGAAGTTCTGGGACCCGCCCTCGGGCCACCCGGGCACGGCGAAGAACATCTTCGCCACCTCCACCTACGTGCGCGGGGCGATGGCGCTGGAGGCGCTGCGGCTGAAGATCGGGACGGCGAAGATGCTGAAGACGCTGCGCCTCTGGGCGGCCGAGCACCGCTACGGCAACGCTGACATCGCCGAGTTCATCGCGCTCGCCGAAGAAGTCTCCGGTCGCGACCTCGGGCCGTTGTTCCAGCGCTGGCTCTACAAACGCGGCAAGCCGTGAGACCATCCCCCCTGGGATGAGCGACTTTCTCGTCAAGCGCGACGACCTGCGCGAGTGCCGCGTCGCCGAGTCGGCGCCGCCGGAGCTCGAGCCGGGCCAGGCGCTGCTGCGGGTCGACAACTTCGGCCTCACCGCCAACAACATCACCTACGCGGTGATGGGCGAGGCGATGTCCTACTGGGACTTCTTCCCCGCCGCCGACGGCTGGGGCCGGGTGCCGATGTGGGGCTTCGCCGAGGTCGAGCGCAGCGAGGCGGCCGGGGTCGAGGCCGGGACGCGCGTCTACGGCTACCTGCCACCGTCCTCGCGGCTGCTGGTGACGCCGGTCAGCGTCGACCCGGCCGGGTTCGTCGACGGCTCGCCCCACCGGGCGGCGCTGCCCTCCGCCTACCACCGCTACCTCGCCACCGGCGTCGACCCCTTCTACCGGCCCGGCACGGAGGAGATCCAGATGCTGCTGCGGCCGCTCTTCTTCACCTCCTTCCTGATCGATGACCAGCTCGACGACGACGGCCTCACCGAGCGCGGGCCGATCCTGATCTCCAGCGCCTCCAGCAAGACCGCGATCGCCGCCGCCTTCCTGCTCGCCCAGCGCGACGGGGTCGAGCTGGTCGGCCTGACCTCCCCGCGCGGCGCCGAGCTCGTCGCCGAGCTGGGGATCTACGGGCGCACCGTCACCTACGACGCGATCGACACCCTCGAGCGCGGGCCGGCGACCTACGTCGATGTCGCCGGCGATGCCGCGGTGCGCCAGGCGGTCCACTCCCACTTCGGCGACGAGCTCGCCCACAGCATGGCCGTGGGCGTCACCCACTGGGAGGAGTTCGGGGACGGCGGCGGCGAGCTGCCGGGCCCGGCGCCGCGCCTCTTCTTCGCCCCCGACCGCGTCGTCAAGCGCTCCCAGGACTGGGGCCGGGCCGCGCTGGAACAGCGCGTGGCCGACGCTTGGCACCCGTTCTGCGAGTGGACCGGCGGCTGGCTGCGGACAATCCGCGGCGAGGGCTTCGACGGGGTGCGCGAGGCCTATCTCGATGTGCTCGAGGGCCGGGTCGCGCCCGACTCCGCCCACGTGATCTCGCTCTGAGCGCCGGGCTAACCGCCTAATTTTGGCTCTGCAGGCGGCTTTGAAGATTTTTCGAAATTAACTTCGAAAAAGGCTAAAGGTCTGGCCGCGAGGTGCCGATAAGACTAGGTCTGACGAACTGCAACACGTTCGACGTCTGGAAGACTACGAATCTGTTGCAGTTCGGCTCAGGTCCCCGTCGCCGAGAAGTGCTGGAAATCTTTGGGCCAGGCCCAGTTGCCGCCCCACTCCCAGTCAATGGCGGCGAAGGCGGCGACCACCGGGCCGTCGCGCGGTGGATCAGGCCCTTGGCGTGGCGCGAGCGGTCGGCGTAGGGCGCCCCCGCCGGCGGTGAGACGCAGCCCGATTCGGTCACGTAGGGGTTCTCCAGCGGATTGAGGTCGAGCGCTCGCCCGTAGGCGTGCTGGGACCAGACGCCACCGCTACCGGCGACGAAGCGGCAGTTGAAGGCGGAGGTGTTGTCGGCGTCCATGCTGCGGTCGTCGACGGCGCCGTAGGCGTCGACCAGGCGCATCTGCCGGATCGGATAGTGGAGGCGGAAGAGCGCGCGCATCGCCCCGAGCATCGCCGCGGCGGCGGCGTGGTTGACAACCAGCCGGCCGTGGTGGACCGCGCCGTCGAAAGAGACCTCGGTGATCCGCGCGTCCGCCGCCGGAGATGCCTCGTCGAGGCGGAGGGCACGGTCAGCGGAGAACCGCGAGGACGACAGCCAGCGCGACCCTCACGACGGCGCGACCTCCCCCAACAAGTCAGCCGGAGCAAGGATCGGGGCGCCACCGCCGATGTCGAGGAGATGCCTGTCACCGGAGACGAGGACGGCGTTCTGGCTCTGGGCAAGGGCGATCAGATAGTCGTCGTCGGGGTCGGGAGACCGCAGGGGCGACGGATCGTCCGGGTCGGGGACGGCGAGCGCCTGCCGCCGCAGGAGAGCGACGTACTCACGCACGGTGGCCAGGTCGGCGTAGCGGCGGAACTTCGGCCGGGCCAGCACATCCTCCAGCTCTCCCAGCAGCAGCGGTGAGACGATCGGCTCCAGGCCGCCGGTCCGAATCTCCCGCAGCAGTCTTGCCGGCGACCCCTCCGAGGCAATCAGGGCAGAGACGAGGACGCCGGGGTCAAGGACGACCCGGCGCACGCTTCTCCTCGCGCATCGCGTGAAGCTCGGCGTCGGCGAGAGCGATGCCCTCGCCCTCAGAGGTCGCGGTCACCCGCGCCCATAGATTCTCGAGGCCCTCGAGACCGAGGTCGCGGCGCAGCGCTTCCTCGATCACCTGCGAATCCCGCCTGCCGGTCCGCGCCGCCTTGATCTTGACGGCGCGAAAGACCTCTTCGTCAAGGGTGACGGTGGTACGCGTTTTCGGCATCAACGCACTTTAACATCAAGATGTAGATCTGAAATGGGTGAAGTGGTGAGAGCATGCGCGGATGAGCTTCCTCTCGCCAGCTCCACCGCCGTTCGAGCTCGAGGAGTGGAAGCGCAAGCCGCACCTGGCGCGGCTCAAGCCGCTGGTGCAGGACTGGGGGGAGAACGGGTTCGGCTCGCCCTCGTTCGTCTACCTGCTCTACGCGCTGAAGCTGGTCGTCTACGCGGGCGGGGCGCTGCTGGCGATCTCGACCACGCCGGGGCTCGGAGGCATCGGCGACTTCGGCGACTGGTGGACGCAGCCGATCGTCTTCGAGAAGTTCGCGGTCTGGACGCTGCTGTGGGAGATCCTCGGGCTCGGCGCCGGCTCGATGCCGCTCAGCTTCCGCTTCATGCCGCCGATCGGCGGGCCGCTCTACTGGCTGCGGCCGGGAACGGTGCGGCTGCCGCCGTGGCCGGACAAGGTGCCGTTCACCCGCGGCACCCGGCGTGGCGCGATGGACGTGGCGCTCTACGCCGGGGTGCTCATCGCCGGTCTCTTCTTGCTCTTCTCCTCGCCTGACGGTGGCGTCATGCCCAAAGCCGGCATCGCGATCCTGCTCGGGCTCCTCGCCCTGCTCGGTCTGCGCGACAAGGTCTCCTTCCTCGGCGCACGGCCGGAAATCTACGCGACGATGCTGGCGGTCGGCCTGTTTCCGGTCAGCCAGTGGATCGTCGCCTGGCAGTTCGTCTTCATCTTCATCTGGTGGGGCGCCGCCTCCTCGAAGCTGAACCGTCACTTCCCCTTCGTCGTCTCGGTGATGATCAGCAACGCGCCGCTGGTCGGGCCGAAGGCACTGAAACGGAAGATGTGGCGCGATTACCCGGAGGACATGCGGCCCTCGAAGCTGGCCGCCAACATCTCCCACTTCGGCACCGTGCAGGAGCTGGGCTGGCCGCTGCTGCTGCTTACCGTGGACAACAACACGGTACGTACGATCGCGATCGTCGGGATGATCCTCTTCCACCTCAACATCACCTCGATGTTCCCGCTGGCGGTGCCGCTGGAGTGGAACATCTTCATGATCTTCGGCACCCTCTCCCTCTTCGGCCATTACGGCGACGTGCCGCTGACCTCACTCGACGACCCGCTGCTGATCGCCGGCATCGCGATCGTCTGCCTCGGGCTGCCGGTGCTCGGCAACTTCCGCCCCGACAAGGTCTCCTTCCTGCCCTCGATGCGCTACTACGCCGGCAACTGGGCGACGACGCAGTGGCTGTTCCGCAAGGGCAGCGGCGCCGAAGCGAGGCTGGACGAGCGGATGACGAAGCCGGCCCGCGTGGTCGGTGACCAGGTGGCGGAGATCTACGACCGCGAGACCGCCGACTTCCTCCTCAACAAGGGCCTCGCCTTCCGCGCCATGCACTCGCATGGGCGCGCGCTCAACGCCCTCCTCCCCCACGCCGTCGACGACGTCGAGGCCTACGACGCGCGCGAGGGTGAGCTGATCTCCAACGTCGTCAACGGCTGGAACTTCGGCGACGGCCACTTCCACGGGCGCCAGCTGCTGGAGGCGGTGCAGGAGCGCTGCGGCTTCGGGCCGGGCGAGGTGCGGGTGATCACGCTGGAGTCCGAAGCGGTCGGCAGCGGCCGCCAGCGCTACGCGATCTACGACGCCGCGACCGGGCTGGTCGAGGAGGGCTCGGTCGCCGTCGCCGACATGGTCGAGCGCCAGCCCTGGCTGGAAGAGTCGTTCGAGTTCCCGGTCGCGGTCGAGCGGCGGGTCGAGCCGGCGAGGCCGCCCACCGCCGCGGTGCCCGCATGAGCACGGCGACGGTCGTCGGCTCCGGACCCAACGGGCTGGCCTGCGCGGTGGCGCTGGCGCGGGCCGGGGTCGAGGTGACGGTGCTGGAGGCAGCGGAGACGATCGGCGGCGGTACCCGCAGCGCCGAGCTGACGGTGCCGGGAGTGATCCACGACGTCTGCGCGGCGGGCCACCCGATGGCCGCGGCCTCGCCCTTCTTCCGCTCGCTCGGGCTCGAGCGCCACGGGCTCGAGTGGTGCCAGCCCGAGGTCGACCTCGCCCACCCGCTCGACGGCGGCGACGCGGTGGTGATGGTGCGCTCGCTGGCGGAGACCGCGGCCGGGCTGGGCGAGGACGGTCCCGCCTGGCGCCGCCTCTTCGGGTCGCCGTCGAGCCATTTCGACGCGCTCAACGAAGACCTGATGGCGCCGGTCCTGCACCGGCCCCGGCACCCGCTCCTCTTCACCCGCTTCGGGATCCCGGCCGCGGCGCCGGCCTCGCTGCTGACCCGCGGCTTCAAGACGGCGCGGGCACGGGCGCTGTTCGGTGGTGTCGCCGCCCACTCCTTCAGCCCACTGACGCAGCCGCTGAGCGCCTCGGTCGGGATGGCGCTGATCGCGGCCGGCCACAGCGTCGGCTGGCCGGTCGCGGCCGGCGGCTCGCAGTCCCTGGCCGACGCGCTCGCCGCCGAGCTGCGCGAGAACGGCGGCCGGATCGAGACCGGGGTGCGGGTCAGCGCCTTGGCCGAGCTCGGATCCCCGGACGTCGTCGCCTTCGACCTCGCACCCGGCGCCGTCGCCGCGATCGCCGGCGACCGGCTGCCGCTTCGAGTCGCCCGTGCCTACCGCCGCTACAAGCACGGGCCGGCCGCCTTCAAGGTCGACCTCGCGGTCGAGGGCGGGGTGCCGTGGACGGCCGAGGCCTGCCGCCGCGCCGGCACCGTGCACGTGGTCGGCTCCTTCGAGGAGGCGGTCGCCAGCGAGCGCGAGACCAACCGCGGCCGCATGCCGGCGCGGCCCTTCGTCCTGCTCTGCCAGCAGTACCTCGCCGACCCCCAGCGCTCGGCCGGCGACATCCACCCGATCTGGGCCTACGCGCACGTGCCCAACGGCTACGACGGCGACGGCGAGACGGCGGTGCTCGACCAAGTCGAACGCTTCGCTCCCGGCCTGCGCGAGCGCATCGTCGCCACCTCGACCCACTCCCCCGCCGAGTTCGCGGCGCACAACCTCAACTACGTCGGCGGCGACATCGTCTGCGGCGCCAACACCCCCTGGCAGATGACGATCCGCCCCCGCCTCGCTCTCGACCCCTATGCGATCGGGATTGCCGGCCACTACATCTGCTCGGCGGCGACGCCCCCGGGTGGCGGCGTCCACGGCATGGGCGGCTTCAACGCGGCGCAGTCGGCGCTGCGGCACCTCGCCCGCGGCTGAACGCGAAGGATTACTGCTGTCCTGGCGACAGCAATGCTTCGAGTTAGACGAGCAGCAGGCCGACCAGGAGCAGCACGACGCCGGCGGTGGCGGCGGCCCCCGCCGCACCGAGCAGCCAGCGGCGGCGGGCGATGATCGAGACGGAGGCGAGGACGATCCCGACCTGGAGGCCGACCTCGGCCAGCTCGTAGTCGATGTGCTGGGTGTTGGCGTGGTCGGTTTCGTGCTCGCGGTGCTCGATCTCGGCGGTGAGGTGGGCGTCGGCGGGCTCGAGCTCCTTGACGATCCGGGCCTCGTGCGCGCCCGCGGCCACGGCCGCCTGGTGCTCGCTCGGCCCGCCGGCGCCGAGCACGCGCAGCATCGTCGCGTTGCCTTCGGCGACGTCGATGCGGATCCGGTTGGTCTCCAGCCGGGCCGAAGCCTCGGCCCGGTGGGTCTCGCCGGTGATCACATGTTTGACCGCCTCGTTGGAGAGGAAGGTCGCGACCGCGAGGAAGGCCGCCATCACGGCGACGACCAGCGCCGCGTTGCGCCCGTAGTGCGGGCCGACGTGGCCCTCGCCGTCGCTCGCGACCTGGTGCCCCTGCTCGAAGCGCTCGAATGACCGGTGGGCCTCCACGGTGCGAACCTACCGTTCGGCGCCGACTCCGAAGCGGCGCCCGCTAAAGAAAGTGCAGGCCGATGAGAGTCGCGAAGAGCACGACGCCAGACTGGATCAGGAGGCGGTGCAATGCGTCGAAGCGCTCATTGATCCCTTCGAAGCGGCCGTCGATCCCTTCGAAGCGCTGGTCGACACGGTCGAAGCGCTGGTCGACACGGTCGAAGCCGGCTTTCATCTCCCCGCGGAGGGCGACGAATTCGGTTCTCGTTTCGACCCGGTGCGCGCGCAGGTCGGCGTCGACGCGCTCGAAGCCGCGGTCGACCTTCTCGTTGAGGTCGTCCAGGCGCTTGTCGGTCCAGCTCTCCCGCATCGGCTCCATGATGCCACCATCGCAGACAAGACGTTACGGGTGGTGCGCACCCTGCAAAATCTTTGCAACCGTGTCGATTTCGCCGGCGCTCGTTCGTCGTCCGCTTGAAAGCCAAACTCGAGAAGGAGAAGCCATGGGCAAGATCGTCGTAACCGAGTTCATCTCACTGGACGGAGTGATCGAGGCGCCGGGCGGGGGCGAGGACTACAAGCACCAGGGCTGGACCTTCGAGATCGATCGCGGCGCCGAGGGCGACAAGTTCAAGCTCGACGAGCTGCTCGAGGCCGAGGCGCAGCTGCTGGGCCGGCGCACCTACGAGGGCTTCGCCGCCGCCTGGCCGGCGATGAAAGACGAGGCCGGGTTCGCGGAGAAGATGAACACGATGCCGAAGTACGTCGTCTCCTCCACCCTCGGGGAGGCGGAGTGGGAGAACACGACGGTGCTCTCCGGCGACTTCGTCGCGGACATCGAGCGGGTGAAGGACGAGGTCGACGGCGTCATCCTCGTCGCCGGCAGTGCCCAGCTGGTCCAGGGCCTGCTTGGGCACGGGCTCGTCGACGAGCTGCGGCTGATGGTCTTCCCGGTCGTCCTCGGCAGCGGCAAGCGCCTCTTCGGCGCCGCGGAGGAGAAGGTGCCGCTGAAGCTGGCCGGCTCGAAGGCGGTCGGGGCCGGGATCGCGATCCTCACCTACGAGCGCGCCTAGCCACGGCGGGCGGACCGGGGCGCTGTCCGGTCCGCGCCCAGCGCCGCGGCCAGCGAGCCCATCGTCAGCTCCAGTCCTCGCGGCGCCACGGTCAGACCGGGATCGTCGACAGGTGGCTGCGAGGAGGGGTGGAACATCACCGCGACAGCCGCCCAGCCGCCTCGCGGCAGATCCACGAGGGCGATCTGGCCGGCCATGAATTCACCCTGCTGGGTTCCGCCCCAGCCGGCCTTGTAGGCCGGGTCGAGCCCGGCGAAGGCGCGGCCGGCGCCCCAGTCCAGCGGCGCGGTGAATTCGCTCGGCGCCACCTCGCGGCTGCGCTCTTTGGGGGCGCGCATGAGGGTGAGCGCGTAGTCGCGGATCGCCTTGCCGTAGACGCCGGCCCGCAGGGCGTGGGCGAAGCGGACCGCGTCGCCGACCCGCCAGGTCGAGGTGCCCAGCAGCAGCGCCGGCGCCAGCGGGTCGGCGATCCCGTGCTCGCCTTCGAGGTAGGCAATGCAACTGGGATCGGGGCCTTCCACTTCGCTGCTGACCTCCACGCCGGCGCCGGCGCGGCGCAGCGTCTCGGCGACAGCGGCGCGGGCCGCTTCCGGGGACCCCGCGGCCTGCTGCAGCTCGAGCACGATGCGCCGCTGCGGGCAGTTCTCCGAGCGCGTTATCGCCGCCAGCAGGGCGCTCCGGACCTCGGCCGAGAGCGGCTCGCCAGGCTCGTCCCCCCAGCCGCGCTCGCGCAGCAGCGTGACCAGCGTCACCACCTTGCTCATGCTCCACATCCGCATCTCCCGCTCCACCCCGTCCGGCTCCGAGGCGGCGACGGCGGGCTCGCTCCAGGGACCGAGCATCGCCGCCGCCTCGACGCTGCCGCCGAGCGCCGCCGAGCGCCGCACCCCCCGCCCGAGGGCGGCCTCGATGTCGGCACGCGCGGTCGGCGGGCGGGAGGCCTCGGCACCGGAGCGGCTGTGCGCCCGAGCGGGTGCGGCGGCACCGCCGCCACCGCCGGCGACGACCAGCCAGAGCCCGGCGGCAGCGGCGAGCAGGACCGCAGCGGCGACAGCCCGGCGCCGGCGTATCGCTCGCCGGCGCCGCCGGGATCGACTCAACAGCCGACCCCCATCAGCTGGTCATAGCGACCGTCCCACTGGCGTTCGCGCTGCGGGGTCGTCGAGTAACCGGGGTCGTAGTACCACGCCCCGCGTTCGTATTTGACCCAGGTCAGCCCGGACCATTCCGAGCAGGGCGAGGTGGGTGCCGACCAGCCCATGCCGCTGACGTAGACGCGGGCGACGCCTTCGTCCTCCAGCGCGTCGATCGTCGCCCTGACCCCATCGGGTTCGAGGTAGGGAGAGAGGGAGGCCTGGGCCTGCCGCCACTGCGCGTACCCGTCTTCGTCCAGCGCCTGCCGCTGCTTGCGCTTGCTCAGCAGCTGCCAGGCGTCCTGAAACTGGCCGTCGACGACCGCCTCGTGGTAGCCGAGGAGGAGCCGGCGGATGTATTCCTGCATCTGCGGCCGTGACTGTTCGGGGAAGCCGCTGGCGTCGACCGCCGGTTCGGCCGCGTATTCGCTCGAGGCCGGTTCGGATTCTTCGACGACTTCGCCGAGTTCTTCCTCGCTGCTGTCCAGTTCGTAGTCCGCCCCGGCGCTGGCGGCGACAGCGCTGTCACCCGAGCCGGAGCCGCCGCCGAGCTGGGCGAGGCCGAAGGCGATGGCGCCGAAGATCAGCAGCAGGGCAAGGCTCGAGGCGGCTACCCGCCAGGCCCAGCCACCGCTGCCGATCGGGGCGAAGGTCGAGGCGTCGGCCCCGGCCAGGCGCTCGGCGGTGCGGGAGGCCTCGAAGGGCCGCGACGCCGGCACCACCCCGCGCCGGGCCAGCAGCCACAGCAGCGGCGCCGTCGCCCCCCGCGGCTCGAACGGTCGCGCGTCCTCGCCGGCGGGAACGCGACCGAGGGCGCTGCAGGCAAACCACTGCACCTGCTTGAACTCCTGCTCGACCGCCCGCGCGAAGTTGCCGGCGCCGTTCGCCTCCAGCCAGGCGCGCGGGGCGCGATCGCCGACGCTCGCCCGCAGGCCCTCGATCTCCGCGTCGATCCCGAAGGCGTCGGTCTTGCCGATCACGACCGCGACCGGGACGTCCTTGGGGTTGGCGCCGCCCTCGAGCAGGGCGGCGACGGTTCGCTCGAGCACCCGCACCGGACCCTCCGAGGAGGGGCGGACGGCGTCGCGGACCGCGTCCAGCTCCGCCGCATGGTCCTCGGCGACCCGCGCGATCGAGAGCGGGTCGACCAGCAGCACCAGGCCCGAGGGGACGTCGAGGAAGCGCAGGTTGCGGAGCTCTTCGGAGCTCTGGTAGCTCTCCCCGGCGACGTCATAGGCGTAGAGCACGCGCGAGCGGTCGTCGCCCTGCACCTCGGTGACCAGCGCCGGGTTGCCGGAGATCTGCGTCTTCTGCGGCAGGCGGCCGTGGCGCAGGCCGCCGATCACCTCGCCGTAGGCGCTGCTGCTCTCCGCGAGAACGTCGACGGCGAGGTGCTTCTCCTTCGCCATCTCCTCGAACTCGAGCATCGCCGCCGCCAGGTAGGTGGTCTTACCGGCGCTGGGACCCGCCACGAGAGCGATCCGCAGGGTCTCGGCGAAGCCGATCAGGCCGGACATCGGGTGGCCCGACGGGCATTTCTGAGGGACCCGCTGGCGGCCGCCGATCACCGTCGTCGGCAGCGAGACCTGCTCGCAGGCGCATTCGCGCCGGAAGATGCCCCAGCGGCCGGGGACCAGCTCGCGGTGCTCGGCGCCGCAGCCGGGGCAGACGTAGACCGGAAGCGGGAAGCGCTCGTGGTCGTGCGGGCACTCATAGGCGGTGCGCCGCAGGCGCCGCCGAGCCGCCTCGAGCAGCCGCAGGACCCCGACCAGGAACCAGGCGCCGGCGATGAGGATGCCGGCGACCAGCAGGATCGGGGCGGCGATGATGAGACCGAGGGCGGCGCCGATGATCGGGGCCATATAGCCGCCCGCGACCAGTCCCCAGGCGAGCGGGGTGGTGACGCCCTTTTTGTACTGCTCGGAGAAGTTGACGCAGTTGGTGCGGAAGGTGAGCATCGCCTTCCAGGCGTGGTCGAGGGCGGCGCCGAGGTCGTCCTTGAGCTGGCCGAGGACATAGAGCTGGAAGGCGGGCTCCGGGGCCAGCGGCTCACGCCTGGCCCTGCCGCGCGTGGAGACCGAGCGGCTGAGGTCGACGACGAACGCGCTGCTGCCTTGGCAGAGCCCGACCAGGGCCCCTCCCGCGGCCCCGAGCGCGAAGGCCGCGATCGCGGCGGCGGCGACAATCATCACCGCCATCGCCGCGAGCGTCAGTGCCAGCAAACCGCCAATCAGGTCGTCCATCGGTACCTCACTTCGGTTGTGGTTTTCGGTCCCAAATCGAGCGCCGGGAAGATCCGCGGCAGCAGCAGCGAGCCGAGGGCGATCGCCAGCGTCGCCGCGATCGCCGCCCTGGCCTCGGGGCTGCCGAGGTCACGGAGGCTGCCGCCGAGGGCCGTGTAGACGAAGCAGCGCGGCGCGAAGCCGAGCGCCGATCCCGCCGCGAGGCGGCGCAGCGAGATCGCGGTCAGCCCGCAGACGTAGCTGGTGAGCGCGAACGGCAGGCCCGGGAAGAGGCGGGCGAAGACGACGCTGCGAAACGGCCTCGCCTCGAGCCAGCGCGCAAGGCGGGCGACGCGCGGGCCGAGCGCCTCGGCCGCGACCGGCGAGCCCACCGCGCGGACCAGCAGCACCGCCAGCAGCGCTCCGGCCGTGAGCGCGGCCAGCGCCAGCGGGAAGCCGACCGGCAGGCCCAGCGCGTAACCGGCCGCGGCGGCCAGCAGGCCGGCCGAGACCAGCGCCGGGGTCAGCAGGGCGATCGCCGCGAACATCAGCGGCAGCTCGGCGACGCCGCCCGCTTCGATCGTCCCGGCGACGTCCTCGGCATTGAGCGCGAGGCCGGCGAGCAGGGCCATCGCGACCACGGTCACCGCCGCCGAGAGCAGGAGCAGGCGCAGACGGACAGCGCGAAGGGAGCCGGCCATCGCTACTCGCGCTCGCCACGTCGGAGGACGCCGCGCATCGCACGGGAGACGGCGCGCCGGGGCGGGTGCTCGTCCAGCCACTCTTCCCAGCGCTCGGCGGCGCCCGGCCCGAGCCTCTCGGCGACCGCCTCCAGCTGCTTCGGGGAGCGGTCGCGGGTCGCTCGCGGCAGCACGACCTCGAACAGCCGCTCGCGGTGACGGCCGACCCGGCCGAGCTCGACGAACGCCGTCGCCACCCGCTTCTCGGGGCGGGGGCTGGCGGCGATCGAGTCGCCGAGGGCGTCGCCGAACTCGGCCGGCCAGTCCTCGCCGAAGCCGTCGAGCAGCGCTTCGAGGCCGGCGGCGTAGTCGGCCTCGGCGAGCGAGTCCGCCGCCACCCGCGCCGCCAGGGCGCCGACCTCCCGCCGCCGTGACGGCGTCAGCGGCGCACCGGGATAGCGGTCGAGCTTGGCCGCGATGCCGGCCCAGTAAAGGAACTCCTGCCGCGCCGGTGCGCGTTCGGCCAGCAGCCACCAGGCGACGAACTCGGGCTCGGACTGGACCTCCTTGGGCGCTTTGCGCAGGGCCCGGAACAGCTGCGCCCGCTCGTCGTCGGCGGCCAGGGGCTGGGCGGCGAGGAAATCCAGCGCCCGGCGGTAGTCGGGGCCGGGGGCCCGGCGCCCGGCCTGGATCCAGGCGCCGAGATACTCGGCGTGCTCGACGGCGCTGCCAGGGCCGCCGTCGCCGTAGAGCTCGCGGATCATGGCCGCCTGCCGCTCGGTCCTCGCCAGCGCCGAGAGCGTGGCGACGGCGCCACCGCGCCGCGCCGGGTCCTCCTCCACCCGCAGCAGCTCCCAGGCCGCACGCGCCTCGAAGCCGCCGTCCTCGACCGCGTTCGCCCGCACCGCGGCCCGCGCGACCGGGTCGGCGGCGACGTAGCGCAGGGCGGAGAGCCCCTCGCCCCTCCCCGCCGCGGCGGCCAGCTCCAGCGCCACGCACTCGACCACGCGGTCGTTGCCGGCACGGCCGATCTGCTCGAAGGCGCCCCGCACCTCGGGCACGTCGAGCGCGGTCGCGATCACGCTCGCCAGCTCCCGGTCGAGGGCGGTGTTGCGACCGACCAGGCCCAGGGTCGCCCCGGCCGCCACGGTCGGGCCCAGGCGCTCGCTCCCGGCCGCCGCGGAGACCAGCTCCAGCCAGTTGGCGAGCAGGCCGACAGAGGGGGACAGGGGAGCGCTGGAGGCGACCGGGCTGAGCGATCCCCCCGCCTCCTCGAGCGAGCCGAGCAGGCGTCGCAGCGACTCGTCGACGAGGTCGACTCCCTCGGGGTCGGTGGAGAGCCGGGCCGCCGCGTGCAGCCGCGACCACTCGGCGAGCGCCGCCGCCGAGCCGGCGGCCGGCGGCAGCGCCGCCGCCATCGCGGCGAGGCGGGGGGCGGGAACCCCGCCCAGGCGCTCGCGCAGCGCCGCCAGCACGCTCGGCGCCTCGCTCGCGTCGGCGAGATCGGTGCGCTCGGCCGCGACCGCGAGCCGGGCGCCGGCCGCGGCCAGGTCGAGCCCCGGGCCCAGCTCCCGGGTGGTCGCCACCACCGCCTCGGAGCCGGCGCCCGCCAGCGCCGTGGCCACCCGCGCGTAGAGGCAGACGCCGCCGCTGGCCGGGGTCGCGGTGTCGACGAGGGTGACGGCGCTGCCCAGCTCGTAGCTGGGGAAATCGACGTCGCAGGCGGGGGTGCAGACGCAGACCCGCACCGCGTCGGCCACGCGCGGGCGACCGTCGAAGGTCGAGAAGGTCAGCGCCGCGACCCGGTCGCGCGGCAGCGCGAACGAGGCCCAGGCGATCCAGTCGGCGGCCAGGGCCGCGTCGGCCTCGACGACGACCGCCCGCGGCCCGCCGAGCACCGCCCGCAGGCAGGCATCGAGGACGGCGGCCGGGGCCGCGTCGCCGCGCGGGGCGAGCCGCGCCAGCACCCGGTCGAGGTCGAGCGGCCCCGGCTCCAGCCCCGCCAGCCCCGCCAGGGCCGTCCCGGCCACCTCGGTCGTCGACCAGTGCGGCGCCCCCCAGAGCTCGATCGGCAGCAGACCTCCGAAACCGTCGCCATCGCCGACGACGATGTGGGAGAAGTAGTTGCCATAGCGGCCGCTGTCGGGCTCGCCCTCGGCGCCGCGGAACTCGCGACCGACGTAGGCGGTCCGGGAGACGACCGGCCCCGCCCCCTCCACCGGCAGGTAGCGCAGGGTCACCGGCAGCGCCGCGATCTCCTCGGCAGCGGGCTCCAGCGGCGCGTCCGGAGCGGCGCGGTAGCCGGTATGCGTGGCGGCGAGGTCGGCCAGCAGCGGCTCGGCGAGGTCGGCGCTGGCCGCGTTGTACTGGAACCCCGGATGGCCGGAGAGCCCGGTGCGGCAGGAGGTGTGGAAAGCCTGGCGGTAGCTCATCGGCCCGGGATCGCCCCCCAGGCGTCGAGCATCCACAGCACCGGGTCCTCGACCCGCAGTGGGGCGACGCCGTTCGGCAGCCGCCCGTCGACCGGGCTGGCGCCGAGGGCGGAGACGCCGAAGTAGGCGAACTCGGAGAACTCCTGCTTGACGAAGGAGTCGAAGCGCTCGCCGAGCCAGCCGCCGAGATCGCTGCGGACCGCGGCGCTGATGCTGCGCGCGACCTGCGGGTCGAAGCGGCCGTCGTGGCTGGGCAGCGCGAAGACCGCGTGCCCCTCCGGCAGCAGCGGCCGCACCGCGTCGAACTTGGAGACGGCGATCGCCAGCGGCGCGTCGATCGGCTTGCCGGCGGGAATGCCCCGCGCTTCCCGGATCAGCCCGGAGACCCGGCCCAGCATCGTGTAGGCGTCGGCGCTCGCCTCGGGCAGCTCGACCGAACCGCCGAGCTCGTCGCGGACGGCCTGAATCTGCAGCGGGTCGAGCAGCAGGATCAGGCCGTGGGACTGGGTGATGTAGCGGGCCTCGCGCTCGAGCACGTCGAGCGACTGCAGATCCTCGCCGGCGCTGTCGAAGAAGACCAGGTTGCTCTGGGAGGACTCCCCACCCGCTCCGAGCGTGAGCCGGGCGACCAGCGGGGCCCTCACCGTGGCGTCGCCGCGGGCCGAGCGCGTCGCCTCCAGCACCGCCCCCTCGCGGTACAGCCGCGGCATCAGCTCGCGGTCGACGCGGTCGCGGGTGGCGTCGTCGAGCAGCATCAGCGAGCCGTCGAAGCGGGGCCCGACCCGGTGCTCCAGCTCGTGCAGGGCGACGGCGATGAAGTTGCTCTTGCCCGCCGCCTTGGTCCCGATCAGGCCCATCGAGCGGCTCGGTGCCTCGGCGAAGCGCTGCGGCAGGTCGGAGTGGCAGCTCGGGCAGACCGGCCGCGCGGGCGCCCCGCACTCACAGCGGACCGGGCTGCCGCGCTTGACCGCGAACGCCTGGCCCAGGCGCCCCTGGCGCTGGAGGACGCGCGGCGCCAGCGGCGGCTCGGTCCCGCGCAGGCGCCCCTGCGGCTCGTCGGGCTGGCGCGGGCAGCGGGCGGCGTCGCCGCTGGTGCAGCGGAAGGCGGCGAGCTTGGTCGACCAGGGCTCGAAGCAGTAGGGGCAGAGGACGGTGCGCGGGCGGGCCATCGCTCAGCCGATCAGGAGCTCGTCGGCCATCGGGTCGAAGAGGACGTGCGATCCGCCGGCGCCGGCGGAGTCGAGGAACAGCCGCACCGCCAGCGGCCGTGCCAGGCCGCGCAGCTCCAGGCTCGAGGCGCGCGGACCGCCATCGCCGCCGAGGCGGGCGAGGACGGTACCGTCGCTGACGGCCCGGGGCAGGATGTCGCCCTCGCGGCCGACCAGGACCAGCTCTGGCAGCACCCCCTCCGCCGGCTCGCTGACCTCGATCTCCAGCCGCTTCTGCAGCCGCCCGGCGCGACGCACCGAGTAGCGCACCTCGGTCTTGCGCTCGCTGCGCAGCGTCGCCCGCGCTCCCTTGCCGGCGGCGCTGCCGTAGACGATCTCGCCCTCGACCCGCAGCGCCGGGTAGACGGCGACGAAGATCGAGCTCTGCTCGCCGAGGTCGAGCGAGCAGCCGCCGCGGTCGCGGTACTCCCCCAGCCGGTAGTCGACGCCGGTCGCCTTGGGATCCTCGGTCCCGACCGGCTGACGGTCGTGGCGCCAGGCGACGCGGGCGAGCGTCACCCCCTCCGGCCACTGCCAGGTGACCTGGGCCCGGCGGCCGTTGGCGAGCGCCCGCACGTTGGCGATCTCCGGCAGGGCGACGTGGCGAGCCGGCTCGCCGACGATCGCGGTCGCGCCGGCCAGGGTCAGCGGCTGGTAGAAGCAGCGGCCGGGAGGAGGATCGCCGTCGGTCGCGGTCGCGCCGCTGACCGGGAGCGACTCCCCCAGGGCGGACAGGCGCGCGGGGTCGAGGTCGGCGCCGACCTCGAGCGCCGGATCCTCGCGGCACTTGACGACCACCACGGTGCCGCTGGCCGGCGGCTGGAAGTCGATGCTGACCGCGCCCGCGTCCGAGCGCACGACCAGGTCCCGCAGCGGCCGCGGCCGCTCGACCGGCTCGGCGAAGGCGGTGGCTCCCGGGGTCCGCAGGGCCTCCCCGCCGGGGCGCGGATATTCGACCCGGACCCGGTAGGTGTAGCGGCGGCCGTTGACGACGGAGCGGTCGGTGAGGCCGGCGGCGTCGGGGGTCAGCGCCGTCTCGGTGCCGTCGCTCTCGTCCCGGCGCTCGACCAGGACGCGGCCGGCACCGCCATGCGGGCGCCATGAGAGCCGCGCCTCACCGTCGCCGGCGACGAGCGCGAAGTCGGCGACCTCGAGGGCGACGAGCGCCGGCTCGCTGGTCGCCGCCGCCGAGCGCGCGCGGCCGCGCACCGCCGCCACCGAGTAGCGGACGACCGCTCCCGCGACCGCCTTCGGATCCTCGATCCGCGGGCGGTCGGTCTCGCCGACCAGAATCTCGCCACCGCCCGCGGCCGAGACCCGGGTCACGGCATAGCGCGCCCCCTCGGTCACCGAGGGCTCCCAGCCGATCGTCATCCTGGCGCCGCTCGGCTCGGCCGCGACCGCGCCCGGCGACGCTGGTGGCAGCTTGTCCAGCTCGCGCTCGGCCCGCTCGCAATCGGCGGCCGCGCCCAGCGCCGCGACCAGCGCCCGCTCCCGCTCCTGGCCGCTGAGACCGGTGGCCCTGGCCAGCAGCTCCTCCGCCTCCGCGATCTGCCCCTCGGCGGCGGCGCGCGCGCTCGCCGGCAGGTCGCCGCCCGGGCCGGGGAAGTCCGCGGCGGTGCGGCCGAGCTCGATCAGCAGCCGGCGCGCCGCGTAGGGCCGGCGCTCCGCCGTCGCCGCCTCGACTTCCGCCCAGGACCGCTTCGCCGCCTCGACGGCCGGCGTCACCTCCCGGCTCGCCGCCGCGACCTCCGGCGCCGCCGGGCCGAGGACCCGGGTCGCCTCCTCCAGATCCTCCCGTGCCTGCCCGACGCGGCCCTCCTCCAGCAGAGCGCCAAGCTTGGCCAGGGCCCTGATCGCGGCGGCGTGGCGGTGCAGGTCGGTGCCGCAGCCGCCGCAGCTGGCCGCGGTGGCGTCGTTGCGCCGCCCGCAGCCAGGGCAGGCGATGAAGAGCGCCGTGCCGCAGCTCTGGCAGCGCTCGTCGTCGCCGCCACGCGAGTGCGGCCGGTTGCAGTTGGGACAGGCGACGACGTCGACGGTGCCACCGCTGCGGACCACCGCCCCGTTCTCCCGCGCCAGCTCGGCGATCGCCTGCTGCGCCAGCTCCGGCGTCAGGCCGAGCGCCACCGCCTGGCGCTGCAGGTGCTCGGCCTCGACCTCGTCGATCTGGCCGTCGTCGGCGACCGCCTTGATCGCCTCCGGCTCCAGCGCCTCGCGGATTTCCAGCGACAGACCGTGGACGTAGCCGCGGGGGTCGTTGTCGAGCAGGTGGATCTTGGCCAGCGCCAGGACCCGGTCCCAGTTCGCCTTGGCGCTGCCGTGGCTGTCGCGCCTGCTCGCCTCCGAGCGCTCGCGCCAGCGCGCCGCGATCGCCTCCCGCCCGGCGTCGAGGTCGAGACCGAAGGCGTGGAAGAGGCTGAGGCGCACGCGCGGCTCGCGCAGGTCGCGGGCGAGAGCCGCGAGGGCGGCGGCGATGACGCTGCGCTGGCTCGCGTCCAGCAGCTCCGGCTCGGGGGCCGCCGGCACCGCGTCGAGCTTGGCCCTGGCGGTCTCCCGCGGGATCCCGGCCCGGTCGGCGAGCTTCTCCAGCTGCGCCCGGCGGGCCGGATCGAGGCCGCCGGCGGCGGCGAGCTGGGCGACCACCCGGTCCCAGTCCTCGACCGCGCGCCGGGCCCCCTCGGCGGCCTGGCGCTGGCCCTCCCGGGCCTCGTCGACGACCTTCGCGCGCTCCCGCGCGTCGCCGAGGCTGAGCAGCGCTTCGCCGTGGCGTTCGCGCAGGGTCTCGATCGTCGTCCCATACTTGGGATGGGTGGATTTCTTGTCCCAGTAGCGCTTGACCTCGGTCATCCGCGCTTCGATCGCCGCGTCGTCGCCGTCGTCGAGGTCGAGCAGGTAGCGCTCGAACAGACCCGGCAGCTCAGCCGAGCCGGCGTGGGGAGCGACCACCTCCGCGAGATAGGTCTTCGGGTCGAACGGGCGCATGGGAGAGCTCAGGCACGCCGCATCGAGGCAACCCGCTCGGTCGAGGCGGCCACGGCCTCGTCGGAATGGACGGCGCCCTCGGACTCGACCTCGAACTCGAGGTTGGCGCCGCTTCCGTGCGAGGCCCGCACCCGCAGCACCCCGTTCTCGGCCATCGCCAGCGTCACCGTGATCGGGGTCCCGGCGGGATCGGTTCCGGGCAGGGTGATGATCCCGTAGCCGATCTCCTTGTTGTGGGCGAGGCTTTCGGAGAGCTCTTCGCCCGACTGCTCCCAGAGCTCGACCCGGACGTTGGGCTGGTTGTCGACGATGGTCCCGTAGGTCTCCGGATCCGGCTCCCCCGGCAGCGGGGTGTTCGGCCTGATCACGTGATCGATCCTGAAGTCGGCCGGGTCCTCGGAGCCGGGGTCGACGCCATCGCGCATCACCTTGATCCCGAAGCCGCGCGAGCAGACGTTGGTCACCCTGGTGTCCTTGACCCGCTGCACGGTCTCGATCCCTACTCCCATCTCCGCCGCGACCTGCTTCTCGATCTCGGGCGCGGAGGCGCCGCCGTCCGCCGCCGCCGCTTCGTCGAGCTTGGCCCGCAGCTCCGCCTGGAACCCCAGCAGCGCCGCGCCTTTGGCGACCGCCTGGTTGGCGTCCTCCAGCTCCGGTGCCCAGCCCTCGAAGTTCGCCGCCAGCCGTGCGGCGACGGCGGGCATGAACGAGGAGCCGCCGACCAGCAGCACCCGGTCGATCTCGGGCGCCCCCAGCTCCTTCGCCTCCGCCACCGTCTTGCGGGTGAACTCGATGGTCTGGTCGAGCAGGTCCTGGGTCGCCTGCTCGAACTCCTCGCGCGTCACCTCGACGGTGTCGCGGACCGTCCCGGAGACAACCAGCTGACTCAGCGAGTCACGCAGGGTCAGTGCCCGCTTCGCCTCCTCGGCGGCGAGCCGCAGCTCCCCCGTCGCGACCTCGTCGTCGAGCGGATCGCCGGCCTCGGGATGGGCGGCGACGAACTTCTCCGCCAGCAGGTTGACCATCCGCTCGTCCCACTGGGAGCCGCCGAGGCGGGCGTTGCCGCCAGTCGCGACGACGCGGATGTGGCTGCCCGCCTCCGCCGGTTCGAGGCGGATGACGGTAACGTCGAAGGTGCCACCGCCGAGGTCGTAGACCAGCACCGTTTCGTCGACGCCGGCGTCCTGGGCGAAGCCGTAGGACATCGCCGCCGCGGTCGGCTCGTTGATCACGTCGATCACCTCGAGGCCGGCGATCTTGCCGGCGGCGATCGTCGCCTCGCGCTCGGCGATGCCGAAGTAGGCGGGGACGGTGATGATCACCTTCTCGACCGCTTCCCGGGTCTGCAGCTCGGCGTCCTCGGCGAGGGCTCGGAGCACGTGGGCGGAGACCTCCGGCGCGCTCCACTCGGTCCCGTGCGCGTCGAAGCGCCAGTCCGCCTCGCCGATGTGTCGCTTGACCAGCTCGCAGACCAGTTCCGGTTCCAGCTGCATCTGGCGCTTGGCGTCCTTACCGACCTGGATGTCATCCGGGCCGACGAACATCACCACCGACGGCGTCACCGGATCGCCGTCGCGGCTGTTGATCACCACCGGGCGGCCGAAGTCGTCCACCTTGGAGATGCACGAGTAGGTGGTTCCGAGATCGATACCCCAAACGGTCGTCGACTTCTCACCATCAGCTTTTTCCATCATCAGCGGCCTCCCGACCTGTAGAGCTTGCGATCTGCCTGCGTTGAGAGCGTCGGCTCAGCCGGCGCCCGAATAGCGATACGCGCGAACCTCGGAGACGCGAATCACGTCCCCCGCTTCCCACCGAAACCCCTGCCTCGTCACCATCGCCACCGAGCGGTCGAGGAGCTCGTCGTCCGTCGGCTCGATCCCGGCGGCACTGTGCAGCTGGGGGTCGAATGGCTCCCCGGTCTCGGGAGTGATCGCCTCGACCCCGTTCCTGGCGAAGGTGTCGAGCAGGCTCTCCCGCACCAGCCGCAGGTCCTCGCCGTCCTCACCGGCCGCCTCCCGCATCCGCCCGACGTCGTCGTACAGGCGCAGCAGGTCGCGGACCAGCGGCAGCTGCGCGCTCCGCAGCTCCCCCGCCCTCAACTCCAGGTTCTCGGCATGCAGCCGATCGACCAGATCGGACTGCCGGGCGAGCAGGCGCTGGGACTCCTCGAGCCGGGAATCGAGCCGCTCGAGCGTTGCCGCCAGCCCGGCGTCGACGGACTCCTCGGCTGCCCGCGGCTCCAGCTCCTCCCCCTCTTCGGCGATCTGCTCGACCGCCACCTCTGCCATTTCCTCGCTCACTGGGAACGGACGATACTCCAACAATCAAGAGATAGTCACTAATTCATACTCTTTTGCTACTAAAGAGCTTTCAGACGGTAGCGCGGCACCCGCCGGGCCACTAGCCTGCCCGGTGACTTGTTCGCGACGAGAAAGAACCTGGCTCTGGCGGCCGCCGGCATCACGCTCGCGCTGGCGGCGGGCCTCGGTACGGCCACGGCGAGCGCGGCGGTGCCCTGGGGCGCGGGCTGCACCTCCGACCCGCCGGGCTCGCAGCGGACCAGCGCCAGCTGCGGCGCCAGCCTGGTCGACGGTCGCGCTGTCGCCCCCGCGGGCGCTCCCTCCTTGGTCAAGCGGGTGATCGCCGCCGCCAACCAGATCGACGGTCGCCCCTATGTATGGGGCGGCGGGCACACCAGCTGGTTCACCCGCGGCTATGACTGCTCAGGCGCGGTCGGCTACGCCCTCCACGGCGCCGACCTGCTGGCGACGACGATGGTCTCCGGCCAGCTCGCCTACTGGGGAGAAGCCGGCGTCGGCCGCTGGATCACCGTCTACGCCAACGACGAGCATGTCTTCATGGTCGTCGCGGGCCTCCGCTTCGACACCCGCGACGCGCCGCCGGGCGTCTCCGGCCCGCGCTGGCACCAGGCCAGCGTCGACGCGCGCGGCTTCGTGGCGCGCCACCCCGCCGGGCTCTAAGCGACGGATTCGCTGGCCCGGCACCGCCGCGTCAATTCAGCAGACGGCTGAACCTCACTACTCAGTGTTACTTTAGGCAATGAGTAGACGTTAACTATTTACCGGTGGAAAATAAAGTACTTCTTGACAGGTACCTGACCGTACCGATACAGTGCTTCCACTGTCGCTTTGGAACTGGATTGGGATTTCGACGCCGATTAGACAGGGGAAATTGTTACCCAAGGTGGCGACAGCCACGCGGTAACACAGTAAGAAGCGGAGAGCAGTGGGAAATAGCCATTGCAGCGCAATGGAGTCAGGGGGCGACCGTGAGCGCCGGTGAGTGGGAGCGCAAGGATGGTGACGATCGGAAGCCCCGATTGCGGCGGATCGGCCCACTCGAGCCGTCCGAACCTCCACCGCCCCCGGCGACTGATCGTGACCGCCATCCTCGCCGTAACAGTCAGCCCTCACTCTTCTTCACCGGTAACGGCGCCGGGCTGATCCTCACCGGCGGTGGGATGATCGAGCTCCGGCGGCTGGGGCGAGCCCAGTCCCGTCGAACGCCCGTTTGAAGACTCCACTTGTACATAAAGGAATACCAAGGCATTTCTATTTGGATAGACTGGCGCGGTGTCGTCGCGCGATGGCAAAGAGTTCGGGAACGATCTCCTGGTCGCGAAAGAGCGGGATCTGAAGCCCCTGCGCGAGCAGAGCGAGGACGCGCTGCAGCTCGGCTACCCGCAGACCGAGGCGATGGAGGACTTCCTCGACCTCGCCTGGTGCGCCGGCCTGCGGGCCGGCAAGGCCCAGATGGAAGCCCGGGCGAAGGAGCGGGAGCCGAACATCCCGGCGGTCGCGATCAAGCACTTCGAGGCCGACTTCAAAGACCTGATGGAGGACTCGGCCGACACCCTCAACCTCAGCCTGCCGGGCACGATCGGCATGTGGGGCTTCCTGCACCAGGCCTGGATGGCCGGCAACCGCACCTGCGAGGCCGAGCTGATGGGCCTGTTCATGGAGATCCGCTCCGACGTCGCCGAGGAAGCGCACAAGTGGCTGGAGGAAAAGGAGGACGGCTAACCGGTCCCGTGCCTTGCAGGCGGGGCTGAGGAACGAGGTGAAGATCATTCACCGCCTACTCGCGTGAAGGCGACAGTCGTGGTGGCGCGGCTGGCCAGCAGTGCCACGGCCGCGAACACTATGGAGCCGCGGCGAGCCGGAGGCAGGATAAGCGCACAGGGTGACGATGGAGCCATCGGCGTAATTGCCGGGGCGCAGCTCGAGCCGAAATCGATGCCGGCCGGCTCGCTGATCACAGGTGCCCGCCGCGGAGCCAGTGCCGACGACAGACAGCGAGGAAGCACGCTGGCGGCGCCGGCGGTCACGGAGAAGGCGTGTCGGGAGGCGGTTTGACCGGACCCCTTCATCGGTCCGCCTGATCTAACCCCCGTGGACCGATTTCAGTGGTCGGGCCGACCCCGACACCCTTTCCGCTTCGTAAAACAGATGTCCGAGCCTGCTGGAACAAGCCGCCGAGGTGCTCAACCTCAGCCTGCCAGGCCTGGATGGCCGGCAACCGCACCTGCGAGGCCGAGCTGATGGGCCTGTTCATGGAGATCGAGAGCGAACGTTGCCGAGGAAGCACCCCCTGGCTCACTGCGACGATCGATGAAGAGGATCGCAATTCAGCCGACGTTCCTGCAATATAAGAAGCCGTACGCGCGGGCCAGGTCGTCGACAACCCGGAAGGGGTTTTTGGAAGGATTTTCGTCCTCGATCGCAAACGGGTTCTTCCTCGCCTTCTTCACCGCCACTTCGAGGCCGACCATAATTTTCTTCACCTCCTTGCGTTCCCCCTTGGGCGCGCCGAGAGCCTTGATCGCTTTGATCTGCTCCACGGCAGAAGGCAAGATGAAAAGGCGGATCAATTTTTCCTCTGCTGCGACCGCCGAGAGCTCGTTCAGCTCCTTCAGATGGGCTTCGCGATATGCTCTCGCCTGGTTGTCCTGCGTGTCATCTGCCTTGCTGCAGATTCGGTCTGCCTTCCTGATGAATTCGGCCTTGGACAGAGGCCCAGTCCCTTCCTTGAAGGGAGACGCCGTACGTTCCTGCGGAGGGAGCCCAGTGTCTTCCCTGGTCGCTCCACTGTCGCTCCCGCCACAGCCTCCGGCTATCAGCACCAAGGCGACGGCTGCGAGGCTTAGGATCCGCTTCTTGGCCATCTGTCCCACAGCCCTGGGTTAGAAAGGCACTCCGCATGCCTTAAAGCCGTACTCTCGTGCCACCCTTGCGACGCCGGTGAAAGGTTCCGCCGAGCCTTCGATCAGAATTGAACTCGGCTGGACTTGAACTTCTTCGACCGCTTCCTTGATTCCTCTGAAGATCACTTTTACTACCTTTGCATTGTCTCGCGGAGGCGAGAGCGCAGCGAGCTTTTCCACCTCTACCTGGATCACGGGCAACCCTGCATTGAACACCGCGCTTTCCTCCCAATCCCTGGAGCTCGTTTCGGGATTCTTCTGCTGAAATGCTTGCAGAGCTTCTTCTTGCTTTTTATCGGCCAGAGAGCAGATTTCGTCGGCATGCTGGATGAACTTGGCCTTCGTCACGGGCGCCAGCGTCTGCCCCCCCGCTACGTCGACGCTACCGCTGTCCTCGCCGCAGCCCACCCCAAAGACAAGCGGCGCTAGGATTGCAGCGAAAATGAGTATCGGGATGATATTTGGCATTGAGCACGTAGTCTTTGACTAATTACTTTTTCTAGACTACACGATTTCAGCCGAGGGAGGCTATGGACCGGCTATCCACGCCGAGGCCGAACACAAAAAAGCGCGCGGCAGAAACTCCGCCGCGCGCTCTGAAACTAGATTCGTCGTGGTTTACGGGTAGACCAGGCGGACATCCACCAGTTCGGTGCTGAGAACCTGCAACGTTTCATTGTTACCTGCTGCTGACGGCAAGCCAGACTGCGTGTTGACCAAGCCATTGATACTGATCGGGATGAAGCCGAACAGCGTCAGTACGCAGCCACTCGCACTCGGAGCCGAGAATGCGTTGTCGACGTAAGTCCCATTGTCGAGATGAATAATTTCTTTTTCGTCAATGGTAAATTTCGGAGGCACACCGGTAATCGGTTTCGCCGGAAGCGGAGGGCTAGTCGTCCCGGTGGTCAGATGGAGGGTAATCGGATTCGTCACCGAGCCCACGTAGCAACTATTACCCAGCGTAGCGTTGATCAGGTGAACTTTGATCGGCAGCGTAATGTTGTTGAAGCCACTGAATGAAGGTGCGCCGGCCAATTCGGTCGCCGCGTACAGGGTCAAAGCTTCGATGCCGAGAAATTCAGCCAACCAAGTCAAGCCGGTCAGGCCGATAATTCCACCCGGTACTTTCTGTTTGACCGGAGGCATACCGCCTTTGGAGTTGGCGGCGAAGTTGCCAAGGAATTCATCCGCTCCTCCGCTGAGCGTGATGGGATGTTCGATCGGCACATCCTTGCTGCCCATTTTGAAATGGCCGCTGCTGACAACCGAGCGGATGCAGGTCGACATAACCGGATTTTCTTTGATGCTGGGACAGCCAGCGAACTGCGTATATCCTGCAGCTGGCGTGTCCGCTTGGGCCATCGGTGCCACCATTGCGATGGCGACTAGCGCCATTACGGCGGCCCCGATCGCCTTCGTAACATGTTTTGAATTCATGGCTCTCTCCCTAACTGGTTTCAGTTTCACTGCTTCGACTGTTGCTGATCTCTTTTGATGAAGGTCAAGTCGCAGCGGGCGGTGCCGGGTGCGACGGGTGCGATTCCGGCCTCAACCTCTCGAGCCCCGCCGCGAGGGCCAGTGCTTTTGGATTCGTCCGAAGTAAATCCCTTTGAGGACCGTATCGGAACGGATCGTTCTATGTCAAGGAACCCGCAGGTTTTACCTGCAAATAGGCCATTAATTGTAGGCGTTCAACCCCCAATGACGCTTGAGATTCCCTCCCTCCCACTCAAACCAGCGAAGGAGCAGAGTCAAGGTAGGGGTCGGCCAGAGCTTCAAGCGGTTGCGGGCGAAGGTGCGAACTGACGGTCGCGAGTGCTCTTGACCTGGTGGGGCTCAAGCAGGGCTCTCAGACCGCGCCTGATCGGAGCGATCTCGCGGGCCAGGCGCTCCGATCGGCGTGGGTGGTGAAGGCATCCCAGGCCGCGAGCAGCTCGTGGCAGAGCCCCTCCGACCCCGATGCGACCCTGCTCGGCCAGCCCTTCGGAGTGGCGGCGGAAGGCGCAGCGTGGGCCCAGCAAACCTGGCAGCGGGCGGGGTCCAGGGAGTCATAGGCCCATCAGCGATCGGAGGAGCCGATCTCGGCGAAGCTCTCGCCAAGCAGCTCCGGCAGCTTGCGCTCGTGGCGGTCGGCGGCGATGTGGAAGGCGGCAGAGGTGTCGGTGATGGCGCCCCAGGGGGTGCGCTTTTTGCCCGGCTCACCCAGCTCGGCGCAGGGAGACGCAGCGTGCCCGGAGGCGCGCTGGCAGATTGCGTCGACCGAGCCGGTCGAGACCTGGGCGCCAAAGAGCTCTCTGCGGCGACGTTGACCGCGATCGCCGGAAACTCGGTGACCTGGTGGCAGTGAGGCGCGCCGGCGAGGTCGTACGAGCTAGGATCGAAGTCCTGCCCGAAGCCGGGGCAGTGGGGTCGATGACCTAATTCGAGCTCCGATTCGGCCACGAGCTTGCGAGTCGTTCCCTCGTGGCCGCGCTGGCCCTGCGGGGGTTGCGGGCAGCGGTCGCTTGGCCAGCGGGTCGGCCGAGGGTGGCCGCGAAGGGAATTCTGGGAGTCCTCTGCAACTCCTCCCCGAGGCGCTCGATTCGCGCCGCAGCCGGGTGACCTGGCGCTCGTAGCGAGCGGTCAGCTCGACGAGAAACTCACGCAGGCCTCGTGGCCGGCATCATAGCTGGCTCGGCTTCAGCGCCCTCCATCGCTGTCGAGTTCGACGCGGCTGAGCCCAGTCCTTCGTTATGTCAACTGGCCTGGGGCTCCTTTCCTGGCGCGGGAGGGATTGAGGCTGAACACTACAATTAATTACAAGCGTTAAGTCTCTATCGCCAAGCGCGTCGGCCTGGTAGACAAAGAGCGAGCGATCTTGCAGCGGATAGGCGACCGAGGCAAAGAGCAGGGCGCTGGGTTGTTTGCTCCCCACGCACGGTTTGGCTGCCGAGTGAGCTGCGGTAGATGGCCGGCCCATGTAGGGCACGCTCGGCGACATTGCTGGTCGGCTCTACGCCCTCAATCTCAGTGAAGGTCCAGAGCGCCAGGAAGACCTTGAGCAGGTTTGGAGGCGCCCCAGGTGAGCTTGTTGGGGCGGCCTTTGGAGCCATGCTCCAGCAGCGCCTTCAACTCCCGCTTGAGCGGCGCCACCTCGCGCCTCAAGCGCCGGCGGTCGCCCGGCGATCTCCAGGCCGGCCTCGTCAAAGCGCTTCTGGGGAGCCCTTCGGCGTGAGCGGTGAAGTCGCGGATCAGGTGTGACCAGCAGACCTGGCGACGGTCGGGATCAAAGCCGCGGTAGGCCCACCAGCGATCGGAGCCGACAATCCTCTTGAAGTCATCGCCGAGCAAGGCCGCCGCCTCGCGCTCGTGGCGGTCGGGGGCGATCCGAAAGACGGCCGCCTGTGGGGTGACGGCGGCGCAGAGGGTGCGCCTGTCGCCGCGCAATCGCCATCCGGTCTCATCGACGTTGAGCGCCGGGGCCGCGCGGATGTGGACCAGCAGGTTCTCGTAGGGCTCCGCCAGCGCCTGCCCGGCGCGGGCGAGGATCGCATCGACTGTGCCGCTTGCGAGCCTGGCGCCGAACAGTTCCCGACCAGCTCGACCGTGTCACGGCGGGAGACCCGGTTGCGCACCACGAGCGTCGCCACGGCCGCTTACAGGCAGGGGCAGAAGGCGCCGGCGGGGACATCGGATGGCACAGCTCGGCCCGGGTCGCCTTCCTTCAGCCCGGGCAACGGCGGTGGCGGTGCTCGGTCACCTCGACTGCGATCTCGGGCAGCTCGGTGACCTGGTGGCGGGCGGGTCGGCCGATCTCTCCCGCTCGCCTGCGGCGAAGCGGTATCCGCACCCACAGCTCTCGGGCCAGTGCTCGGCCACCCGGTTGACGGCCTTGATCGGCGAGAGCCCCCGGCCATTGCCGCGGCTGGGCGCCTTGTGAGCGCCCCGACGGGTCGGGCCGCTTGCGCTGCGGTGCGTCTAGTGGGTCCTGGTTCAGTGGGACCGAGGAGTTGCGCGAGTTGCGACTCAGGCGACGCTCCAGCTCGACGATCCGCCTGTCCTGCTTGGCGACCCTGCCTGCTCAGCTGCTGGATCTGCTCATCCACCCGCAGCAGCACCGCGACCACCGTCTCACGGCCCTGCTCATAAATCGCCTCGGTCTCGGCGCGGCTCCACGCCTGAGGCTACGCCGCGGCGCGTTTATGTCCCCTACTGGACTGAACGATGCTAATTAATGCACGAACGGAGTATGAATTCGCTGGTTACCCGCATGAAAGCAATCGCGCCCCATCGGATCCGGAGCGCGATTGCGATTGCCAGGAGATGCGAGCACTATTCTTCTTCAGCCGTCACCGCCCAGGTGCCGGAGCCGGCGGCTTCGTCACCTGCATTTGCAAACTTCAGGATGGCGCCGGCGGTCGATGCACCGGGCAATTCATTTTCGTCCCCAGCTTTGCCGATCCGATTACCCGCGGACACAGCTCCTCCTCCGACAAGGGCGGCATAGATGCAGAGGTTCCCGGGCTCCGCGGTAGGCGCTGATGCGCTGCCGAGACAGGCCGTCGAAGTCACCGTTTCCTGGGTGATGGCATTGACTACTTCCAGCCCTGCTTCGTTGATGTAATGAACATGGCAAGTCGCGGCCGGAGGGTTGACGTTGCATCCCGTACCGGTTAACTCGGCCGCAAGCGGAATTGAGAAGGAGATCGGAACCCGAACGACCGCCGGCAGAGCGCCACCTTCACCCGGTACCACGTAGCCAAAAGTCCACGCGCCAGTCTCAGTGTGTTCACCGGGTAGGGTTCCGCCGGCCGTCCAGGGGCTGCCTTCCGGCCCGACAAGGCCACGTTCGCCCTGTTTGCCCGGATCGCCCTGTTTGCCCGGATCGCCGGCGGGTCCGGCGGAGCCCGGGGCGCCGTTAGTGCCGGGCGCGCCGGGCTTACCAGCAAACTTCTTGGCGATCTTTTCGACTTCCTTCTTCTGTTTGCCAGTGAGGGCACCGCTTGCGGCGTAGGCGCCACCGGCGAGAGCCGCAACGAGAGCGACGATGGCCATTATCAAGCCGGCCGTCCCGAGATGTCTGTGGACTCGTAAAATCATCAAATCCTCCCTGTGGAATTAGCGGTAGCGATGCGTTCCTGCTTTTTTCTTGCTGCGACGAACGGAAGAGCCCGTCGGAACCCGAAGGCGGGCGGATGATGGCCGCAGATCGCGGAGTTACCCCGACCCCACCTACTGGACTCATCGTCGAGATCCCCCGCTCGATATATCCGATGGTTCCCTCCAGATCTCCCCGCTCGGACCCAGCCGAGTCAAGGTACCTTATCGGTATGACCTAGTATTTGTCAAGGAATGGCCCTACGTCAAAGGACGGAGGTCGCTGCCTCGAAAGTCAAGCCGCCGCGATCATGGCTTAAGGGGCATAAGAAAGCGGGGCCGGGAGCAATTCCGCGCCCCGCCTACTACCTACACCTGCTCAACCTGGTCGCGGTAGACGAGCTAGTCAGAACCGCCGATTCTCGGGACTAATGCCCCGGCGGTTTGGTCCTGCATTTGCCCAGTGACAGCTTCTCGCGCGTGCCTTTGCGCGCGAGAACGATGGCGCTCAAACGGCACTAGGATACGGCTAGTTAACGCTGCGCCTTGGGCTTGGCGCAGCTGGTCTTGAGCACCGGATGGGTATTGTAGGTTTTTCCGCTCTGGGAGGTCAGGTTGACTTTTGAGCGCAGCATGTGGGAGCAGAGATTTCTGTTGTTGACCAGCAGGCCCTTTTTACCGCCATTGAGATTGAGAGTGAATTTGGTAACCGGAGCATCCGGAACCCTGGCGAAGGTGGTGCGGACGCGGGAGTTAACCGCATCGACGTAGCCTACGAGGGTGACGTGAAAGAGGCCGCGAAAGTCGAGCACTATGTCCGGCAGTAGCCGTTCGCCACCGTTAGAGCGGAAGTAGACCAAGCCTTCCAGTGGTTCGTCGAGCAGAGGGGTGGTCGCTCGGACGGTACCAAGGATGGAGCCCTTGGGACAGTTGTTGACATTGAACTGAACCCTGGTGCAGGGATTTTGGATATGGGCATTGTCGATGAACTCCGAAGGCGGTAAGGTGACAACCGCCTTGCCGACATTGGAATAACCTTTTCCGCGCGGGTAGGTAATGACAGACTTAAGAGCTGGATGATCGCCACGCCTGGTGCCGCCGTTTAGGGCCAGAGAGAGGTTTGGCTTGAACTTCAGGCTTGCGCAGCTGGCCGCCTGATAGCGCGCAGCACCATTGAAGGGAATGTCGTCAGCAGGGTTGAAAATGTCGATGAAGCTGCCGAATATCGTCGCTTTGGCTTTCTCTTCATCGCAGCTGGTCGCATTGAGGGTGAAGTTGGGACGATCTGCGTATACACGCAGGTCGCGCAGCTTCAGCGGGATGCCTTTGAGGACGGTGGGGAGTGGTTCGGAGCGGGCGCCGTCGACTTCGGCCACGTAGGTATCGGGATTGACGGTGAGCCCTACGCGAGTTATCACGGTGCCGACATCAAGGGGACCGGCGACCGCAGGGACGACCGCGACGACACTGAGCGGATCTCCGCCAAAGGGTCCAGCGAGGTAGAGCTTGCCCGGCACGTAAGTAAGCGAGCCGCCGACCCCGGCCCCGCCGAGGACGCGGCCGATTTGGGAGCTGGCGGGGCAACTGGGCGTGCCCAACTCTGCTCGTCCGCTTCTCGAACGGGCGGCCGCGATCGCGGCGTCGGAGCATTTGGCGACGCCGGCGATCTTGCCGATAACCCCCGAGGGCAGCGCCGCTGAGAGGCGAGTGAAGACCTGTTCGCCATCTTGACGGGTGAGCCTCATGTTGAAGGGGGAATAGACACCGGCGCTGTTGTTGATCGAGCCGGCCTCGAAGCCCGGATGAAAGGGTGCCGCTCCGGATGGGCAGGGGCCCCCGCCCGCGCCGGAGTTGACCTTGAAGGTAGCGGTAGTGGTGAGTAGTTTTGCCGGTTCAGCCCAGGGAGTGAATTGAGCTTCGGTGGTATAGATGCCGCAGGCCGGCGGAGTGATGAGCGGGGCCCGGGCGCCTTCCTTGAAGTGGAAGTTGAAGCGGGAGAAGGGAAGCTGAGGAATATTGTCGAGGATCGACACCAACCGCCCGGCGTTGGGGCCGTGTTCTTCGCTCGGTTCCACCCTGATCGGCAGCTTGACCAAGACCCCGAGCTCAGGATTCTTGATCACCATGTAAAGCGCGATCAGAGAACCGAACGGGTTGTCGTCCTGACTTGCGAGAAAAACCGAGCCTCGGAAGATTTCGCCTTCTGCCAAGGGTGATTCGAGTTCGACTTCTCCCACCTTAGAGGCCTGCGGGCAGCCCTGGCCGGGCTGAGAGTTGATCGACTCCGCTTCATAGCCAGCTTTGGAACAGGCGGCGAGGCCTTCTGCCGAGGAGGGGTTGACGGTCATCCCGGCGGGGAACTTCACCACGGTCTTCTTGATCTGCGACTGGGCGAAGCCGGTCGGGTTGCTCAGGCCTTCGTCATGGAAGTTGACACTGATGTCCAGCCCTGAGGCGGATTCCGCCGAGCCGCTCGTCGGCTTGGCCTCGATCTGAGGCGAGAAGCCCAGTTTGGAGCAACCGGTCATTCCCGGCGCCTGCGCACTGCCTCTGTCGGGCACGCCGCTCGGATTCTGCCAGGAGATCGCTTCATAGCTACTGGTTAGTGGACCGGTGCAGGAACTCGGCAAAGTGAGGAGGGGGACTTCAGAGGCGCCGGTGTTGCAGATTCCCCTCGAAAGCAATTCCTCAGAAGGACCAAGAGTCTTGGACAGGCAGCTACCACGAAAAGGGTCGTGGGAATGAGAACCGGGAATCCCCCAGAGCTGCAGAATGGAGCCGTAGACATTGGCTGCCTGGGGAACGTTGGCGATCCCGGCAACGAGGTTGCTGGGGGATTCGTTGTTGATCCCGATTTCCACCGTCACTGGGATCAGGGCGACGATGAAGCCGATCTTCGCCGCCACCCCCCGTGGGGGGGTGAGGTTGTACACGGGTGCAGGCGTGCCGATGGCGTTGGGCTGCAGGACGCGAGCCCTTGCCACCCCTATTGCCGCAGCGTCGGGACAGCCAGGATACCCTTCCTCGTCGATCCTTAAAAAGTCGGATGGGTTGCAGCGGGCGACCGCAGTGCGGCTGCCGATAAAGCCCGACGGGAGATCGAAACGCACGGTTTTTGCCGCCCCGTCGGGAACTTCCACCCCCAGTTTCGGATCGAACTTGGTTTTGACGTTGAAGGCGGTACGCACTTCGAAAGGATGGGAGCCTGCTTCGATCGCCGTGGAGCCGTCTTCGTTGAGGAAAGCGAAGCTGAAGTCTTTTAGGCCAAAGTCCGCTTGGGCGGGAGCAACTGCGACCCCGCCAAGGAGGAGTGCCAAAGCGACGGTGGTCAGAACCTTTGCGGAGCTCCTCATCGCTGTCCCCTCCTCCGCTTTTGCTGCTGTTTCTTCTTCTTTTTCTTGTGATGGTGTTTTTTGTGAGGTGCCTTCTTCTTGGCTTTTTCGTCTTCGGGCCCCACATAAAAGGAGCTGGAGGAAGTTGGATCGGTGGGCACGCCGGCCGGCGCCTGACAGGCTTCGCCGTGGCATTCGGCTGGGCCGCTATCAGCCGCTGGGATGCCGCCGAAAGCGCGGGCGTCGTAGACGTCGATCAGGCCGGGATCCTCAGGCAGCAGACTGGAGGTGGTGGCGAAGAAGGCATCTTCGCCGGTGGGGCTGGCATCAAGGAATTCGGAGTCCTCGGGGCTTTCACCGGAGGAGATCAGGCTGAGGCAGCCCGCTGCCGCTTCGACGTAGAGCTCGGCGCCCCTTTGCACGCAGGCTTCCCGGTCGGGGGCACTCTCCCACTCATAGACATCTACGGCCCCGTTGGTATCCCGCGGTAGCAGCGCGTCGAAGCTGTTGAAGAAGAGGCGCCGTCCGTCGCTCGATAGAACGTGCGGGAAGTGAAGTTGGGTCGTCGGCGGCGGCAGAGAGGCCGCGGCGGGGTACCTCAACCTGTTGATGGCGGATCCTGGGGCCAACCGTCCCCGCGGGCGTGCCCCCGTCGGGTTACAAGAGACGCATTTCGGCGCCGTCGCCCCAGCCTCAAAGATGTAGACCTCCGCATCACAGACGCCTTCCCTGAAGCCTTCCTCGACCCCGCAGGGCAGGGGGCTCAGAACATCGGTGTTATCGTAGCTGCTGAGTCGGGCGGTCGAGATAAAAGCCAGGTGACTGCCGTCGGCCGAGGCCCTGGCGACGTGGAAGACAGGCTTGGTGGTCGTGTCGGGGGACTGCTCTCCCGCCACCGCCACGTCGGCCTGCGACAGAGTTGCGATGAAGCTGTTCGTCCCTTCCTGATTCAGATAGAGGTTCGGCTCCCCGGCTTTCCCTTTCCCGCCCAGGGCTTCTTCGGAAATAAAGTAGACGTGGGAAAGGTTTTCGCTGGCCCCCGCCACGCCCAGCACCTTGCCGGCAATCTGGGTCGATCCACCCGCTTCGAAGTCGAACTTATAGAGGCTGCCGGCTGCCGGTCCTTCGGTCACCTCGAACAAGGCTTTGTCGCCGTCGACGCTGGCCCCGAGGAAGCGCGACGCCAGTTTCGATTTGGATTCCGAGACTTTGACGGTGCAGGCTTTCCCGGCTTCGGTGCAGGCGCCCCCGTTGATTGCGCTCTGTTCCTGGCCGGGATTTAAGCGCAGGAAGACCTTGCCCGGCGCCCCTCCTCCCCCGGGATGCCCGGGTTCCAGCGGCGAGGCAGTCCAGTAGACCCGCGAGCCGTCGGCCGAGATCGCGTGTGAGACGCTGTCCAGGCGACCCAGCTCCGGGTAGAAGGTCGAGTCCCCGCCCGTTCCCCCCGAGCAGTTTTCCGTGGTAGGCGCCCCGCTCGGCAGGACGCAGACCAGGTTCAGCCGCCCTTCGCTCGCGTAGTAGGTTTGAAAGGCACCGGCCGTCGCATCGGAGGTCAGCTTGTCCTGGACCCGCAGGATCGCCTTCGTCCCGTCGGCTGATGTCCCCTGCAACTCGGGGTGGAAGAGTTTGGTTTCCACCGTCGGTTCGACCTGAATCAATGCTTCGTAGCTTGGACTGCCGCAACCGTCGCGGCGGTAGACGTTGGAGAAGTTTTCCGTCGCTCCCGTCCCCAGCACCGGTTCGGCCGCCACCACCAGCCAGCCTTTACAGAGATCTGCTGAGAAAGCCGTGTAGGGGTTCTCGAGGTTGATTTCAAGAATGGCGGCCGGGCCTTGCGCCACGTCGATCGCCTCACTTGCCCAACCGCTTTGCGGGTCGCGCGCAGCGACGTATTGGTTGGTGTAGGGGGCGCCTTTGGGGGCACCGAAACTGCGGTAGGAAGAGTAAGTGAACCTGTTACCGTCTGCGGAGCTGAGGTCCAGGTTGGTCGGATAATTCGGGGTGTTGAGCAGTGCTTTTATGTCACCGCTGTTTTTGTCGACCGGACTGACCATCTCGTAGGCCCGGCAGTCGGGCAGACGCGATGCCGCCCCACCGCGGAAAGCTTCGTTCGGGCAGGCTTTGGTCGGTGAGGCTTCGGGGAAGGTCGTGAATACTGCTTCCAGTCCTTCCTCGGAACTGGCCTCTCCGAGGCCTTCTCCATCGGGGTCGATACCGAACACCGGACCACCGCCGGAGCTCTGGGCGACGAAGCGGTAGTGGTAAGTGGTGCCAGGGGAAAGGCCTTCGAGGAAGATGCCCGCACTGCGTACCGGGGAGCCAGACACTTTCGGGGTCAAGAGCGCTCCCGGCGCCACCGGCGTCGCCTTGTCGCAGTCCCCTTTTGAGCATTCTCCGGTTCCATACTGCACGAAGTAGCGTGCATCGGTGAAGAAATGGGGGTTGATATCGGCCGACACGGTTGCCCCGTCGCGCTGCACCGAGGTGGCGAATTGGGCACTGATCTCCGGCGACACCGGCGGCGGAGATTCGAATTCGACCGGCGCCGGTCCGAAGGCACGGATGAAGTTGTCGATGCCCGAGGAGCCGTAGACGACGTAGAGGCCGCCGGCTCGGTTGGTAGCGAGACCGCGCAATGAGAAAGGTTCTTCAGGATTGGGCGGCGGCAGCAATTCGCCTTCGCAGCAGCTGGAGGGCAATAGCGCTTTGCCGGTTGGATCATACTGCAGAGCCTTATCTTCAGGGCTGAACGCGACGTAAAGGTTGCCAGCGAGGTCAGCGGCGAGCCCTCCTCCTCCTCCTTTGAGTTTTGCGCCGACTTCTACGCCCGTGTCAGAGTCCAGCTTACTAAAGGTGGCGCTGCCTTCGATGGTTACATAGAGGTCTTCGCTGAGGGGATCACATGCCAATTCCTGTACGGTCTCGCCGGGAACCGAAAGCTCAGATTGGTAAGCGCCTGCCAGGTTGAATTGCTGGATCCTTTCGTTGTCAGCTACGAACAGGGCGCCGGACGGACAGAGCGCGATGCCGGTGCTGAAACCGGGACCAAACTGTCCCGGGCCGGCGCCAGTGACGCCAATGCCGCATTCGTCGCTCGAGACAGCGGTGCAGACGTTTCCCCCCGTCGTCTTATCGACTTCGCCACCGAACATCGCCACAAAACGACCGGCCGAATCAAACTTCTGGACCCTATGGTTGTCGGTTTCCCTCGCGTAAATGTTGCCATTGGCATCTACGGCAATGGCTGACGCTCCCCCGAACTGCCCCGCGGCGCTGCCTTCAAGCCCCGCCTTGCATCCCGATTCTTTGGTGCAAGACTCCAGCCCCGCTCCTCCCGGCGTACCGTCCGCACGCGTTCTGACCCTCAGACTGCTCGTGGGGACGCCGCCACCCAGAGGCGTAGTCCCGTTCACCACTTCCAGCTCCGGGAGATCGTCTCCTCCCAGGGAGCCTCTAAAGGCGACTACGTATATGTAGGGGGAGGTACCGTCGGGATTGCCGGCGACATCTTCGATGCTGGCGCTCCCTCCGGCACCCCCGATTGAGGACAGACCGTTCAGAGCCGCTTCGACTTCCACGCCGCTGGCGTCAAATGGAAGATCGGCGCTTTCGCTGCCTTCGAATTTCAGTTTGAATTCTCCCGAAGCTGCCCTCAGCCTAACTTCCTGTTGCTCATTCACCACCCCCGGCGCCACATCCCAGCCGAAGGCCTTGACGAACTTCCCCCAAGGGGTGAACTCACTAATGCGATTGTTGCCAATCTGAGAGTTACCGACCTCAGAGATGTAGAGTTGGCCGGTCACCGGGTCGGTCGCGGCTCCTATAGCCGCGTTCAGCTGCCCGGCGGCTCTACCGAGGTCGCCGAAGCGAGTCAGTTCTTCTGCGTCACTTACGGCGCCAGCCGGAAGAGGCTGTAGCGCCATCGAACCAGCGAGAACAACGAGTGCCGTGAGTATTCCAAGCATTCGGCGCTTCACTACGACTTCCCCATCGAACCCATCATTGCCCCCCAAGCCTGCCGTCGGCTGCCGAACGCTCGGCGTTGCCCTTTTGTCATATCCGATCCCTCGGACCGGGTTACGATATCGGAACCCGGTCGTACTTGTCAAGGAACACGGCGAGGAAAGAGCGGAAGCGAGGCCGGGGGTTACTCCCGGCCTCGCTCACTACCACCACCCTCTAGTAGATATTGGCTAGAAGGGAGCTAGCGCAACTCGCCTATGTTGCTTCCAGACTGGTCTGCGTGATCGCTTTGAGCGGTAGGAATTTATGTTTGAACTCTTCTTTTTCTGCTTCCGTACCATCGTCTTTGAACGCTTTTACTGTTGTTTTACCGTTGAATTCCGCGTTCGCGACTTCGCCAGTGCCCGGGCATTCCGAGCCATCGAAGATGGCGTGGATGTTTTTGACTGTGGCGTTCAGCACTACATGTGTGGGAGACGTTCCCACCACGTTTTCTCCAACCACATGTGAGAGTGGGCCCTGTTCTTTGACTGTGATGGAGCAGTTGGTTACCAGCGAGATGATTTCGATCCACTTTCCAGATGTGCAGCCAGTGATGTCGACTTCGGCTGTAAGCGAGGTCAGGGTGTCTGTAAGTGTGTACTTACAGCCATTCATTCTGACTTCGGCAGCCGTGCCACCGAATTTGCATTTCGCATATGTCGCTGTAGCCGTGGCCTCGTGCACATTTTTGGGTTCGGCTACGGTGCCCGCAACTGTGCCTTCAATGTTTGCTTCCGCGCATTTCACGACTGCGGTGCCTACCACCAAAGTGTGTTCGGTGCCGGGCAGGATCGTGCCCTTGAGGACCGCTGGGCTTAGCCCGACGTCGAAGCCCGATGTCGCCGCCTGTGAGGCGGAGGCCGCAACCGCACTCATCGCCAATACAGCGACGAGGGCGAGGCCCAGGGCCTTGATGTTTCGAATCATGTCTATGACTCCTCTTGTAGTGATTGTCTCGGCACTGCGGCGCATGCTGCCTCCACAAGGCCGGAGTAGAGCGCCATAGACATAGAGGGCATAACCTCTCATGGTCAAGTTTAGTAGAGCGTTTTAGGCGAACTGAACGGACGGCTGGCTGTTTGGCCTGCATACACCGATTGACAGATCCTCGCGCGTGCCGATCTGTGCGAGGCAAGATGCGACTCCGCATTGCCGGCGTGCGCGAGCAGAGTCCTGAGATCAAGAAGAAAACGGGACCGCAAGCCGCGGCCCCGCTTTCTTCTCTTGGATCGGACCAGCTGGCCCTCAAGCTGCTCGCCTACCGCTATGTTGCTACCAGGCTGGTCTGCGCACCGTCTTTGAACGGTTGGAATTTATGTTTGAACTCTACTTTTTCTGGTTGCAGGCCTTCGTCTTTGAACGCTTTTACTGTTGTTTTCCCGCTGAATTCCCCGTTAGCAATTGTCGTGCCGCCGGCGACGGGACATTCCGTTCCGTCAAACACCACATGTGTGTTTTTAATTGTCCAATTCGCTACGACGTGTGCCGGAACCGATCCAACTACGTTTTCAAACACAACGTGTGAGAGAGGCCCTTGTTCTTTGATTGTAAGGGTGCAGTTGACCAGCGAGGCGATTTCGATCACTTTTCCAGATGTGCAGGCGGTCACGTCAACTTCGAATGTGAGTGAAGTAGGAGTGTCTGTCCATGTGTACTTGCAGCCGTTCATCCTGACTTCGGCAGCCGTGCCGGCCAATTTGCATTTGCTATATGTGCCTGTGACCGTTGCCTCATGCACGTTTTTGGGTTCGCTAACGGTACCTGCGACTGTTGCTTCGAGGTTGCCTTCTTCGCATTTGACTACCGCAGCGCCGTACACCCAAGTGTGGGGTTGAGCGGCACTGACGAGAGAGCCCGTCAACACTGCTGGGCTTTCCCCAATGTCGAGGCCCGATGTAGCTGCCTGCACTGCCGAGGCCCCGATTGCGCTCATTGCCAATACCGCGGCAAGGGTGAGCCCGAGGGCCATGCGTTTGTGAATCATGTTTATAGCTCCTCTTTAGACGTTGGCCGGCGAAGCCACGAGATCAGCAACGTCCGGGCTCCGGGCTAAGGAGACCTAGGCATAGAGGGCGGCGGTAGTGCCGGTCAAGGATGCGCATGGCTTGCATTGCGGAGAGCAAGGTCGCCGGCGCGATTTTCCTGTAAATCCTCTTTGGCAGACTTCCGCGTGTGCGAGTCCGGCAACGCGCGGTTGGTCGTGCAGCTGCTTAGAGAACTTCCTGGCAATCTTTGAACCCGTACTTCTGAGCCATCTTGGTCACTGGGTTGAAGGGGTTCCTTGCGTCATCTTCGACGCTCTTCAGATCATTTTCCGCCTTTTCGACGGCCTCTTCGATCCCTGCGAGGAATGCTTCGATTTCCTTCTCGTCGCCCTTGGGAGCTTCGAGGGCTTTCAGTTCCTTGGTCTCTTTCAGGACCGCCGGCAAAGCGACGTTGATGCGGACCTTCGCTCTTGCCACTTCGAACTGCATCTTTTCGAGACTCCTGGCGTGCTTCCGCGCATATTCATGACCTTCTCGATTCTCCGCCTCATTCGACTTCTTACAGATCGCGTCGGCCTGTTGGATGTATTCCGACTTGGAGAGCGTCGAATCGCCCCCTCCGCAGCCTGATATGAGGATGCCGGCAGAGAGAGCCAAGACAAAGAATATGGATGTGAGCTTGATCATGATGAGAATTTATTGACTAATTGGTAAACATAGCAACTTTCTTACGCATTAGTGTTCCCAGTGCGGTCCTTGTCATTGGCCCTTGATTTTGGGCAAGGCCATAGGTCGCCGTATGGCATCTCCTGCGCGCCTGGGGCTTCCGGGGACTACGGTCCGGGCGCCGGACTCTCGATCCAGTCTAGGCGGGAGCGGACCGAGGCGATGGTGCGGAGACTGGAGGCGATCGGCGGCGCCGTTGAGTGGAGCGGAGTGGGAAAGCGACGGGCGAGACGTCGAAGTCCCGGACGGCAGGCTGGCGACGCGTCGGGCCGGGCCGGGTTGGCACCGCTCCTACCCGCTTCGCTGCCTTCGTCGCCGTCTGGAAGCGCGTATCGATTGAACCCTGGAACGGCTCGGAATCCACACCTCGGGAGGTGGGATCCTTCCATTGTGACTGGAACCAGCCGGCGTCTTCGGCGACGGGATTGTCTCGCAGGCAACGGGGATCGGGTGCAGCATTCCGCTCTGGGGTGGGCGTTGAAAGGCCAGAGGAGTGCCGGTGTTGACCGGGGCGCGGACAAAAAAAGGGGAAGGGAACGCCCGGCATCACCCGGCTCCGTCCCCTACCCGCGCCGCAACTTCCCAAACAGCGCCCCGTGCAGGCCATCGAGCAGCCCGCGGGCGAGGGCGCAGTCGCCGCCCATCTCTAGCCGCTCGGCATCCTGCTCTATCATCGCTCGCAGCCAGGCCCCGGCCGAGCCCGAGATCCAGGCGTCGGCGTTGCCCTGAACGCTCGCCACGCAGGAAACGATCCGTCCCTCTCTCACCTCGACCAGCACACCGGCCGAGCGCTCGCCATTGGCGCAGCCGACCTCAACCACCAAGCGACAAGTGCCGGCGATCTCTGCTGGCAAGCGCAGCAGCGGAACCGCGAGCAGGAAGGCGGCCTCGGCATCCAGGCGCCTGATCGGCGCCGTCTCCGCCACCACATGGGCCCGCTCCCAGCTCGCTGCAGCGCCTAGATGGTTGATTCCACGCCCTCAGGCGACGTAGTCGACCAGAGCGCGGCTCGGACGACCGAGCAGGTCCAGAAGATCGACTCGACGCGCTGGCGGATCGGAGCGAGGTGGATCGGGCTGTCGGCTCGTTCTTTCGGGCTGGGCGCACGATCGTGGCGCCGAGGTCTGCGACCGCCGTGGCGAAGCGACGCCCTGCGTAGCCCTTGTCGCCGATGACGGTCTCCCCCGCCGACCCTGTTGGCGCGCTCCAACAGCTCCAGGCCGACCTCGCGCTCGTCGCGCTTGGGAGAGCGAGGGTGAACGGCCCGTGGTGTGCCGTCCGGGGCGAAGAGGCCATGCAGGCGAAAGCCCCAGAAGAAACGCGAGTGCGAAGCGCAGCGCCCGTAGTCGGCGGCGTCGGCCAACTGGGATCTACGGGTCGTCTCGACCGAGCGGGCGCACTCGATGGGGGTCGAGTCGATGAGCAGGAGGTCGTCGTAGTAGCCGGGCTCTGAGTGGCAAAGATGCTGATCAGCCACTCGATCGTCTCGACCAGGCGGGCTCTGCGCTTGTGGAAGCCGGGCTGCTGGGGCAGCTCGGGGAAGAGGTCGCGAAGGCGCTTGCGAGCTACCGCCAGGAAGCGGCGATCGGAGGGGATTCCCATGATCGCCTGGGCGACGCAGAGGGTTGCAACCTCGGCGTCGGTAACGCGCCGGCGGGCATTGCCCGGCTTCTCTGGCAGGAGATCGTCTGCCGTGCAATAAACGGTGGTGCAGAGTGTCGAGGTCGGCGTGCATCGTGGCCTTTCGGTCGACGGTTGCTTCAGCACCGTCGACTTCGGCCTCTCTGCTTCTTATCCCTTGCTCACGGCTACCGCCGTGGAATCAACCATCTAGGGGCCCGATCGCGTGGCGCAGCCACTCGGTGACGCCGTAGGGAGTGCCTCGGCCGCGCCCGGGTGTGCGCTGGATCTGCCCCGCCAGACGCATCGCACCCAAGCGGCGCTCCAATGAGGGATAGCTGAGGCCGCTAATCAAGCCATTCAGCTCGGTCAGTGAGCGCGGTCGCGCGGCGAGGGCGCGAACCATGCTCGTGGCTCACCCCTCTACCAAGGCCCTGACCGCGCTCTTGGCGGCGCTGCTTCCCAGCGGCAGCGGACCCTCCGGCGCCACCCGCAACCAGCCGTCGAGGACCGGGGCCACCATCCACAGTTCCCGACCCATCGCGGTCAGTTCGAAGTCGAGCGAGCCGGGGAAGTCGCTCCTCCTGCGCCGGACCAGGATCCCTGTCGGTGAGCGTCCGCAGGTGGCTCCGCATCGTGGTCTGGGGTGGCGCTCCAGCCTCACGACGAAAGTCAGTGAGCGTCCTCGGCCCCTCGGCGAGCGCCTGCAGCACATGGACGTTGAGCGGCGTCGAGAGCAGCCTCAGAAACCTGGTGTTCCCGCTCTTGCGCTGCTCCCCGCCCTGGAGTTAGACTGGGCAATAGTCAAGTTGATTTGATTATAATAAGATACTTAGGAGACGTCGAAGATTGCTGGCTAAACGGCTCCACCCCATGCCTGAGCGAAGATCTTTGACTCTGCCTATTTAGTCGACTAGCCTTGTGTAAAGGTATGGAAGACGGCGGCGCCCAACGTAACCCTGCATTTGTCACCCTCGGCCCCACCGGAACCTGCCACGAGCGCGCCGTAGGGGAATACGCGCGCTTTCAAGGGATCGAGGACTACGGGATCGAGTTCATCACCGACTTCTTCGACGGGCTCGAGCTGATCCGCGGACGCGACGACGCGTTCCTGGTCCAGTGCAGCGCGCATCCGCTGGTTCACAAGATCACCGAGAAGTACTGGACCGAGGTCTTCGTCGTCGACACCTTCATCTACCCGACCAAGCACCTGGTCCTGCTCAGCCGCAAGGAGGTAGAGGAGCCGCGGTCGATCGGGATCGTCCCCGCCACCAAGGGCTACATCGATCTCTCGCAATGGGACGAGGTGATCGATGTCGCCTCGAAGCCGGTCGTCGGCGAGGGACTGTTGCGCGGGGACTACGACTCCGGTCTGACCCACATGGAGCACTTCGAAGAGCATTCGGACGAGCTGCGGCTCGATCTCGACATCGGCGAAATCGACACCACCTGGGTCGTCTACGGAACGACCAAGCGCTTCGCCGGCGAGGTGATCGGGATCCCATCAGCGGAGCTGTTCGGGCAGCCCGCTCAGTCCGCCTTGCCCTGATCGCGCCCGTCGCGACGATGGCGCAGGACCAGCGGCGCCACGTATCCGATCAGGGCGCCGATCGCGACGGCCGCGAGCAGGGTGACGATCAGCGGCGCGTCGAGGGTGACGAAGAGGACGTCGACCCGCACCTGTTGCGAGTTCTGCAGGCAGACGATCACGACCAGGGCGACAAGGACGCCGACGAACCAGCCACGCCAGTTCGTCTGCTTCTTCTCCGGAGTCACCGGTGACCTTAGGCGCTGACGCCGGTCGGCATACGCTCTGCCCACGGGCGCGCAGCTTCCAGCTGCGCGGCGAGGCGGATCAGCGTCGCCTCGTCGAAGGGCGCTCCGGTCAGCATCGTCCCGACTGGCACTCCCTCGTCGGTCCAGTAGAGCGGCAGCGAGATCGAAGGCAGACCGGTGACGTTGCCGAAGGCGGCGAAGACAACCGAGGCGACGACGTCGAAGGTGGCGACCTCGGGGGCGGCGTGCTGGGCCTCGAGCACGGAGCCGACCAGGGGCGGCAGGATCGCCGAGGTGGGGGTCAGCATGACGTCGAAGTCACGGCCCCAGCGGGCGACCTCCTGGCGCGAGAGCTTCTCCAGGGTCTGCGCGGCGACGACATAGTCGTAGGCGCTGATCTCGCTGCTCGCGGCCTTGTAGCTGTGGTGGTTGTGGGGCTCGACCTGGTCCCAGTCGACGCCCTCGTAGTCGGCGAGGCCGGCGGCGGCCATCACCGTGAAGGCGGGGACCAGCTCTTCGGAGATCGTTGGCACCTCGACCTCGCTCACCTCGTGGCCGAGCTCCTCCAGCAGCGCCGCCGTGTCGCGGGCGGCGTCGACGCAGTCCTGCGCGGTTGGGATGCCGAGCGGCGCCTGCGCCATCAGGCCGATCCGCAGCCTGCCGGGGTCCGCCGCGAGCTCCTCGGCGAACGGGCGCGTCGGCGGGATCGCGTTGTTCCAGGCCAGCGGGTCGGGGCCGGCGGTGAGGTCGAGAACGGTGGCCGCGTCGGCGATGGTGCGGGCGGCGACGCCCTCGACGACGGCGCCCATCCAGGCCTGGGCGCGGCGCGGGACGCGGCCGCGGCTGGACTTCAGCCCGACCAGGCCGCAGTAGGCGGAGGGGATGCGGATCGAGCCGCCGCCGTCGTTGGCGTGGGCGATCGGGAACATGCCGGCGGCGACCGCGGCGGCGGCCCCGCCCGAGGAGCCGCCGGGTGAGCGGTTGGTGTCCCAGGGATTGCGCGAGGGACCGAAGCGGTTGTTCTCGGCGACGGTGATCGTCCCGAACTCGGGGGTGTTGGTGCGGCCGCAGAGGACGAAGCCGGCGGCGAGCAGCGACTCGACCACCAGTTCGCTCTCCTCGCTCAGCCCCTCGGGCGCTCCCTGCGAGCCGTAGGTGAGCGGCCAGCCGGCGACCGCGGTCAGATCCTTGATCGGGATCGGGACGCCGAGGAAGGGCGCCTCGTCGCCGACGACGAGGCGGGCATCGGCGTCGCGGGCCGCGGCGCCGGCGGCCTCGTCGTCGCGCCAGGTCACAGCGTTCAGCTCCGGGTTGCGAGCGTCGACCGCAGCGAGGCAGGCGTCGAGCAGCTCGACGGCGGAGAGTTCGCGGGCGCGCAGGGCGGCGGCGAGGTCGAGGGCGCTGCTGGTCGGTCCAAGCTGGCTCACCAGCCAACCATATTGCCCCGGACTCGCCCCAGATCGTCCCGAGCCGTTCTGAACCTTGCTCGGTGAGTATGCGTAAACCCGTGAACACGCGGCCCCGGGACTTTCGGGTCACGACCGGAACTCGTCCAAACAGGAGGCAGAGATGAAGCAGATTTCACGCATATCCGCGGCACTCGCCGTCGCCCTGGCCCTCGCGGTCGGCGGTGCCGGCACGGCACTCGCCAGCCACGGCGCCGACGATCCGGCCGGGCATCACCAGGGTGAGCACCACGGCAAGAAGCACCATCACAAAAGGCATCACCACCACAACGAGGGCCACCACCAGGGCCACGGCACCGACGACGGGCCGAACCACACCTAGTCACGGGCGGAGCTGGGGCGGTCCTTCGGGGCCGCTCTAGTCGCCCGCAGCGGGCCAGCGGCCTTTGTCGCGCTCGCCGTCGCCGCCCTCGGGCTTGTCGCTGCCGACGGCGAGGATCTCAAGCCCGTCGGGCCCGGCCTCGAAACCGCGCACGACCTCGGGGGCGACCCGGACCACGTCCCACTTGGCCAGCTCCACAATCTCGTCGTCGAGCTTGATCCGCCCGGAGCCGGAGAGCACCACGTAGGCCTCCTCCTGCACCTCGTGGTGGTGGCCGTCGGTCGAGCTGAAGCCGGGGCCGTAGCGGAAGTGACTGATGCCGAGGTGCTCGGAGTCGAGGTATTTGCGCGCGAAGCGCATCTCGATCTCGGGCCCGTCAAAGAGGTCGTCGATCTCCATCAGGTTTTTCTTCGCGAAAGCGGACATCTCCTGAAAGTCTAGGGAGTGGCCGATGGGGGCGAGAACGCTCTCCCCGAACCCTTGACGAGGAATGGATTCATCGTCCCTAACCCTTCGATACCGGCGCTACACTCGCGATGTGAGCGAAACGATGGATATGGCAATCGTTTACGAGGACGGAGACGACGGCTGGATCGTCGCCTCCATTCCAGCGGTCCCCGGCGTACTTAGTCAGGGACGCACCCGAGTAGAAGCTCGGGCAAACATCCTCGACGCTTGGCACTCATGCTTTCTCCTGATCCCCCCGAGGCCGGAGATGAGCGCGAGCGCGAGTTGCTACACCTGACCGTCACGTGAAGCGAACCTCTCGCGTCTTGGCCGGATCGAGATATTTGCCTTAACGGCAGGCGCTGCAATCATCATTGGCCCGGTTCCCCTGGACGCTCAACGAGGAAGGCACGAGATGGCGATCACGAAGCGCGAGTCCGAGCAGATCGAGGCGGCCAACACGACGGGGAAGACGGCGGTCGTCTTCATCCACGGGCTCTGGCTGCTGCCGAGCAGCTGGGACAACTGGGCCGGCGTCTTCGAGGAGGCCGGCTACGCGGCGGTGACCCCGGTCTGGCCGGACGACCCCGACACGGTCGAGGAGGCGCGGGCCAACCCGGACGCCTTTGCCGGCAAGACCCTGGGCCAGATCGCCGACCACACCGCCGAGGTGATCGGGAAGCTGGAGAAGAAGCCGGCGGTGATGGGCCACTCGACCGGCGGCCTGCTCTGCCAGATGATCGCCGACCGCGGCCTCTCGGCGGCGACGGTGGCGATCGATCCCGGCCCCTTCCGCGGGGTACTGCCGCTGCCGCTGTCGGCGCTGAAGTCGGCGGCCCCGGTGCTGCGGAACCCGCTCAACCGCGGCAAGGCGATCACCCTCACCCTCGACCAGTTCAAGTACGGCTGGGCCAACGCGCTCAGCGACGAGGAGGCGCTGAAGCTGTACGAGACCTACCACGTGGCGGCGCCGGGAGCGGCGCTGATGCAGATGGCCAACGCCAACCTCAACCCCCGCACCGAGGCGAAGCTGGATCCGGCGAATCCGGCCCGCGGGCCGCTCCTCATCATCGACGGGGAGGTGGACCACACCGTCCCCTGGGCGATCGCCCACGCCTCCTACAAGCGCCAGAGCAAGAACGAGGCGGTTACCGAGATCGCGAAAATCCCGAATCGGGGGCATTCGCTGACGATCGACAGCGGCTGGCGCGAGGTCTGCGACACCGCGCTCGCCTTCGTCAAACGCTTCACGTAATCGTGTAATCGATGCATTGACTCGCACCGGAGTCGATGCAATACTCAACGCAGCTTGACTGTTGCGCAAGTCAAAGAGCGGAAGGGATCGCGGCTTCGTGCCGGAACCCACGCTCTCTCGCTGCTGGCGGCCCCAATCAACGTCGCCGTGCTGGAGGCTCTGGCCGACGGGCCGAAGGCGCTGATGGACCTGCGGCACGCCGCCGGCGGCCCCTCCCAGAGCACCCTGCGGCTGCGTTTGCGTGAGCTGACCGAGCTCGGCGTCCTCATCCGCGGGCGCCAGGAGGGCTTCCCGCGCGCCCTCGACTACGAGCTGGCCGAGCCCGGCCGCGACCTGCTGGCGGTGATGGGGTTCGTACGGGCCTGGCTGGAGCAGAGTCCGTCGGGGCCGATCGAGATCGGCACGCCGCCGGCGAAGGGGATGGTCAAGTCCCTGATCGAAGGCTGGACCTCGACCGTGGTCCGCGCGCTGGCGGCGAAGCCGCTGACCCTGACCGAGCTTGACCGCCTGATCTCCGGCCTCAACTACCCCTCGCTGGAGCGCCGCCTGGGGACAATGCACCACTGCGGCCAGGTCGAGCGGCTGCCCTCGCGCGGGCGCGGCACCCCCTACACCGTGACCAGGTGGCTGCGGCAGGGGATCGCGCCGCTGGCCGCGGCGGCGCGCTGGGAGCGCCAGCACGCGGCGGAGACGACGGCGCCGGTTGCCCGGCTCGACGTCGAGGCCGGCTTCCTGCTGATCGTGCCGCTGGTGACACTGCCGCGCGAGCTCTCCGGCGAGTGCCGGCTGGCGGTCGAGACTCCCGGCGGCGGCGAACGCCGGATGGCCGGGATCAAAGTCGGGATCGACGCGGGCCGGGTGGTCTCCCGGGTGACCAACCTCGAGGGCCATGCCGATGCCTGGGCCTCGGGCTCGGTCAGCGACTGGCTGCGGGCCTTGATCGAGCACGACCGCGCCGGACTCGAGATCGGCGGCGACACCCTGCTCGCCGGCGAACTGGTCGACGCCCTGCACGGGATGGTGTTCGCGGCAGGCAACTGAGGGGCCGTGCCGAAAGCAGGCTCGATGACGATCCGCCGAGCCGCGCCCGCGGACGCCGCCGAGGTCGCGCGGTTGCTGCACGACTTCAACACCGAGTTCGCGACGCCGACGCCGGGGGTGGCGGCCCTGACCGAGCGCTCGGCGCGACTGTTGGCGACCGGCGAGATCACGGTGCTGCTGGCCGGTGACGGGCCGGATGGGATCGTGCTTGTGCGCTTCCGCGAGTCGGTCTGGAGCGAGGGCCTCGAAGCGCACCTAGGAGCTCTACGTGGTGCCGCCGCTGCGCGGGCGCGGGACCGGCCGGGCGCTGCTGGAGGCGACGATCGCGCTCGCCCGCGAGGCCGGTGCCGGCGGCGTCGACCTCAACACCGGCGAGACCGACACGGCGGCGCGGGCGCTGTATGAGAGCGCCGGCTTCAGCAACCGCGAAGACACTCCCGACGGTCCCTCGATGCTCTTCTACGAGCTCGAGTTCTAGGCGCGCCCGGGCCTTTGGCCGGGGCGCTCAGGCCTTGGGCCGGAGCACGAGGATGCAGAGGTCGTCGCCGAGCGGGCGGTCGGCCCAGCCGAGCAGCGCCTTGTGCGCCTCTCGCACCAGCACCCGGGAGGGCAGCTTGACCAGGGGCGAGAGCAGCCGCGAGAGGCCGTCGCTGCCGAGCCGGGTCTCCCCCTGCTTCACGTCGGTGGCGCCGTCGGTGTAGACGAGGACGCCGTCGCTGCGGTCGAGCGCGACGGCGGCGGTGCGCAGCGACAGCTCGGCTCTGACCCCGAGCAGGCTGGTGGCCCCCTCCGCCTCGAACTCGGTCAGGCTCGGCAGGTGCAGTGGCGGCGGGTGGCCGGCGACCGCGTAGGAGAGCCGTGAGTCCTCGGCCCGGAAGCTGAGGCAGACGGCGCTGACCAGCTCGTCCGCGCGCCCGATCCGCTCGACCAGCGCCGCGTTGGCGAGGGTGAGGATCTCGGCCGGGTCGCTGGTGTTGGCGGCGAAGGCGGCGAAACGGGCGCGGATGAAGGTGGCCAGGCGGGCGGCCTTGGGACCGTGCCCGACGACGTCGCCGACGACGGCGACGGTCGCGTCGTCGGGGCCGTTGGTGAGCAGGTAGAAGTCGCCGGAGACGCCGTATTCGGAGGCGACGAAGGCGGCGCCGGCGTCGATCCCCGGCAGCTCCGGCAGGCTCGAGGGCGTCAGCGCCGCGCGGATCGCCTCCAGTTCCTCGGCCGAGTGCTCGAGCACCAGCAGCCGCTCCCGCAGCACCGAGACGACGGCGACCACGGCGGCGAAGGCGACCGCGCGGACCGCCAGTGCCAGGCCGAAGTCCGGCACCGGGTCGATCTGGGCGCCGAGGGCGTAGAGGCCGCAGCAGGCGAGCGCGGCGGCGATGCCGGCCCGGCGACCGAACCACCAGGTCGCCAGCCCGACCGGGATCGAGTAGAAGAAGCCGATACCGGCGTGGACGCCGGCGTCGAAGGCGAGCCAGACGGCGAAGATCAGCAGGGCGGAGGCGCAGACCCAGGCGATGCGAACGGTGCTGGAGGGGGCGCCGGACACTGCGGCCAGACTAGTCGAGCTGGGCGAAGGCGATGTCCCCGGGCGGCCCGAACAGGTCCGGGTGCAGGAGGTGGGCGAGCAGCTCGGTGCCGTCGACCAGGCGCGGCCCCGGGCGCGAGTAGGTGGAGGCGGCGTCGACGGCGAAGACGCGCCCCGCCCCGAGGGCATCGATTCGCGACCGGTGCTCGCGCGCCTGAGCCAGCGACTCCTCGACGTACATCCCGCAGGGCATGACGACGACCAGGGCGGGATCGAGCGCGGCCAGCCCCTCCCACTCGACCTCCGGCGACTTCGCCCCGGCCGGGCCGGCGACATCGATGCCGCCAGCGAGCGCGACCATCTCCGGGATCCAGTGGCCGCCGACGAACGGCGGGTCCAGCCACTCGAGCGCGATGACCCGTGGTGGCGGCGCCCCGGCGACGGCGGCGCGGACCGCGGCCAGCCGCGCCTCCAGTTCGGCCCGCAACTCCAGCGCCCGCGCCTCGATTCCGGCCGCCTCGCCGAGCCGGGTGACGTCGTCGAGCACCTCGCCGAGGCTGCTCGGGTCCTGCTGCAGCACCCGTGGCCGACCCGGCAGCCGCGCCGCGACCTCGACCACGTCCTCGTAGGAGACGGCGCAGACATCGCAGATCGCCTGGGTCACGATCAGGTCCGGGGCGAGCGCGGTCAGCCGCTCCTCGTCGAGGCTGTAGAGCGCCCTGCCTTCGCCGACGACGGACTTCACCGCAGCGTCGATCTCGCCGGCGCTGAGCCCCGCGGGCAGCACGGTCGCGGTCAGGTGCGGCAGCCCGCTTGCGGCGGGCGGGTAGTCGCACTCGTGGGTGACGCCGACCACGTCGCCGCCGAGACCGAGCGCGAACAGCATCTCGGTCGCCGACGGGACGAGGCTGGCGATTCGCATCGGGTGACTATTTCACCGCCGCGACGAGCGTGGCGGCGCCACCCGCCATGCCCTGTTTGTTGGGATGGATCGGGGCCGCGAGGGTGCCCGGCACGAGCGGTTCGACCCAGCGGGTCGAGGTGCTCTTGCAGGCGTCGTGGCCGATGCTGGCCTGGTACCAGTTGACCAGCGTGGCGCCGTTGGCCGCGGACTGGGTCGCCAGCATCGAGTTCAGCCGCTGCTCGGTCGCCCGCAGGTACGGCACGTCCTGGAAGCCGAGCGGCATCTGCGGCCAGCAGCCGCTGCCGGTCTCCGGGAAGATCGCCGGGTAGTTGACGACGTAGACTTTCGCCGCCGGCGAACGGGTGTGGATGCCCTGCAGGACCGCCGCCACTTTCGGCGCCGTCGCTTCGATCCGCGCTTTCAGCTGATCGTTCCCGCCCGGGTCGTATTTGTCGAGGCAGGGATGGCTGAACGGGTTGACCGTGATGCAGCTTTCCGCGACTTCGGAGAAGCCGATGTCGTTGCCGCCGATCGTCAGCGAGACCACCGTCGTGCTCGCGTCGAGCGAGTTGAGCTGCGGCGGGTTCGGCCCGTCGGGGCTGACGTTCTGCGGGTCGGTCATGTCGCCGGTCTTGGCGCCGCTGCAGCTGGCGTCGCGCAGGGTCAGCCCGATGCTGGGGGCCGCCACGTGCGCGTAGTTGTTGCTCGACTTGAGACACCCGAGCGGCAGCACCGGGTTGGGGATCAGCGGCCCGGCGGCGTAGGAGTCGCCGAGTCCGACGTAGTTCGCCGCCCGCGCTGCGGTCGCCGCGACGGCGAGCAGCGCCAGGGCCACGACCGCCAGGGCGAGCACGCGCAGCGCCGGCCGCGGGCTGAGAGTAGATGCGTTCATTTACCTCTCCTTCCAACTGATTTATCCTGCCCCGTTTCCCTGGCCCCTAATGCTCAGTTTGTTGCCTTCTAAACCTGGGCGCAAGCCCAAGCGGACCTATAGCTCGATGCTGGAGCCGATCGAGACGGTGCGGTCGCCCGGCAGGTGGAAGTAGTCGACCGGGCTGGCGGCGTTGCGCGACATCGCTATATAGAGACGCTTGCGCCAGCCGCGCATGCCGGGGGCGGCGGTCGCGGTGACCGCGACGTGGGAGACGAAGTAGACGGCGCCGTCGACGTCGACCTCGCACTCGATCCCGGTTTCCTCGGCGAGGACGAGCAGGCGCGGCACGTCGAAGGTGTCCTGGAAGCCGTAGCGAGCGGTGAGGTGGGCGATGCCGTCGTCCTCGTAGCCGAGGTTGTCGACGACGAGGCGCTCGCTCTCCGGCACGTACGGCGCCTTCAACGTCTCGATCGAGATGATCACCACCGACTCGCGGATCGCGAAGTTGTGCTCGACCCCGGCCCGCAGCGCCAGCGGCGTCGTCTCGCGGCGGGCGTTGAGGTAGACGGCGGTGCCAGGCACTCGCACCGGCGGCGGCTCGATCTCCCGCAGCTCGGCGACGAAGGTGCGCAGCGCTCCCTCCTCCTCCACCCGCGCCGCGTGGACCCGGGCGCTGCCGCGCTTCCAGGTGCTGAGCATGGTGAAGACGGCGAGGCCGACGGTCAGCGGGAACCAGCCGCCGTGCTCGACCTTGGTCAGGTTGGCGCCGAGGAAGGCGAGGTCGACGGTGCAGAAGACGGCGGCGCCGAGCGCGACCAGCCAGCCTGGTTTGCGCCAGAGCACGCGGGCGACGACGAGGAAGAGCAGGGTGTCGACGGTGATCGTGCCGGTGACGGCGATCCCGTAGGCGGAGGCGAGGCCGGTCGAGGAGCCGAAGCCGAGCACCAGCAGGACCACGGCGACGAGCAGGAACCAGTTGACCGCCGGCACGTAGACCTGGCCGATCTCCCGGGCCGAGGTGTGGCGGATCGTCAGCCGCGGCAGGAAGCCGAGCTGGACCGCCTGGCGGGTGACCGAGAAGGCGCCGGAGATGACCGACTGCGAGGCGATCACCGTCGCCACCGTCGCCAGCACCACCATCGGGATCCGGCCCCAGTGCGGGATCAGGAGGAAGAAGGGGCTGTCGATCGCGCTCGGGTTGGCGAGGATCAGCGAGCCCTGGCCCATGTAGTTGAGGGTGAGCGCGGGGAAGACGACGAAGAACCAGGCGCGGCTGATCGGCTTGCGGCCGAAGTGGCCCATGTCGGCGTAGAGCGCCTCGGCACCGGTGATGGTGAGGACGATCGCGCCGAGCGAGATGAAGGCGACGCCGGGATGGGCGGTGAAGAACTCGACCCCGTAGTGGGGCGAGAGCGCCTTGACGATCCCCGGGTGGGCGACGATCCGACCGAGGCCGGCGGCGGCGATCACCGAGAACCAGACGACCATGATCGGGCCGAAGACGCGGCCGATCACGTGGGTGCCGAAGCGCTGGATCGAGAACAGGCCGGCGAGGATGGCGATCGTGATCGGCAGCACCAGCGACTCCAGGCTGGGCTCGACCACCTCCACCCCTTCGACCGCCGAGAGGACCGAGATCGCCGGGGTGATGATCCCGTCGCCGTAGAAGAGGGCGACGCCGAACATGCCGAGGCCGATCAGCACTGCCTTCGCCCTGTGGCTGCGCAACGGCGCCCCCTCGACCTTGGCGATCAGCGCCAGGATCCCTCCCTCGCCGTCGTTGTCGGCGCGCATGATGAAGAGCACGAACTCGATCGAGACGATCAGCGTGATCGACCAGAAGACCAGCGAGATCACCCCGAAGACATCGCCTTCGGTCGGCTTCACCGCTTGGTGGTCGGCCGAGAAGACGGTCTGCAGCGCGTAGAGCGGGCTGGTCCCGATGTCGCCGAAGACGATCCCCAGCGCGCCCAGCGCCAGCGTCGCCATGCCGAGCTGGCGGCGGGAGGGCCGGGAGGCCGGCGTCAACTCGGGTCCGCTTCGGGATCCGTAAGCGCGGCGACGTCAGCGAGGTCGACGGGACGACCACGGACCAGCTTCATCTGGATCAGGTCGTCAAGGTCGACGACAGGCACATCGATGTCCCCCAGTTGCACGTGCAGCGCGCGCTCGCTGAGCTCGGCATAGGGGCGGCCCCCGGGGACCTCATGCATGACATCGATGCCGCCGTCGCGGGTGACGAACTGCCAGATCGTCGCCTTCGGCAGCATCTTCGCGTCGATCTCGGTGTCCTCCTCGCCGGCGTTGAGGACTCGCGCGTCGAGGTCGCGTAGGGCAGCGGCAAGACGCTTCAGATTGGCGGGGTTGGGCGCCGGGATCAGGTCAGCGTCGTTGGTCGTACGGACGTGCCCATGCGTCTGCACGGCCAGGCCCCCGATCAGGACGTAGTCGACGCCATGCTCGGCGAGGGCACGGAGGATGCGTTCCGCGTCGAGAGGCGTTTCAGGTTCGGGCACGAGCCTCGCGGCCGGCCGCGGCGAGGCGGCCGGCCATCCGGTTCCAGGAGATTCCCAGGACCAGGCGCTCATCCACAGAACGCGCCGCGGTCGCCCGCCGGTGGGCCGGATCGTAGGCTCGCTCAGGTACCGCTGCTCCCAGTTCAAGGCTCTCCCCCATCGCCCGCATCAGGAGATCGAGGGTCTCGACGCTGGGTGACACCTCATCCGCCTCGAGCCGGCTGATCGCGGACTGCTGGGTTCCCGTCCGCCGGGCTAGACGCGCCTGACTGAGGCCATGGCGGATGCGGGTCGTACGGATTAAGGAGCCAGGGCTCATTTCCTTATTATAACGAATACGTGATGACGCTTGAGAACGGGCGCGTCCCAGACTCGCCACCGGGAAGCCTCGCCGTCGGCCCCGGGCTCGACTGGTGGGCGCAGGCCGGGGTCGAGAGATGCCGGTCGGCCCCGGCGACCACGTCGTCTTCCCGGCCGCCGCCGGCGCCTGGGTCGAGATCGACGAGGAGCGGCTGCTGGTCTGCCGGGTCGGCCAGCTGCTCGGCGTGCTCGAGTCGGCGCCGATCCAGCGGCAGTAGGCGCGGCGCCTTAGCCGCCGAGGGCGAGCTGCTTGCTGCGGCCCTTGAGCTCGAGCATGCGCTCGTCGGCGACCCGCATCAGGGTCTCGTAGTCGCCGCCGTCGTCGGGGAAGACGGCCCAGCCGACGGAGGCGCCGGGGATCGGCCCGGGGGCGTCGGATTCGCGCAGGCCGACCGCGGTGCGGATCGCTTCCGCCATCCGCTGCGCGCCCTCGCCGTGGGCGCCGGGGGCGATCACGGCGAACTCGTCGCCGCCGATCCGGGTCAGGGTGTCGGTCGAGCGCAGGATCGCGGCGGCGCGGCTGGCCGCCTCGCAGAGCACGGCGTCGCCAACCTGGTGCCCATGCTCGTCGTTGATCCCCTTGAAGTCGTCGAGGTCGAGGACGAGCAGGGCGAGCGGGCTCTCGTCGGCCTTGCGGCGGCCGCCCCGCGGCAGCAGGCGCGCCTCCAGCTC
>DASYJK010000132.1:0-6042 GCA_035996525.1 Solirubrobacterales bacterium | reverse complement strand
ATGGCCTTCAAGACCCTGCCGATGCCGGATCACTATCCGGACTACCCGAACCACTTCCAGATGGCGGCCTACTTCGACGAATACGTCGATCACTTCGGCCTGCGCGAGAAGATCCGCTTCCGCACCGAGGTGCTGAGCGCCGAGCCCGTGGACGAGGAGTGGGAGGTGACTGTCGAGGGCGCCGATGGCGAGCGGGAGACCAATCGCTACCGCGCCGTCCTGGTCGCCAACGGGCACCACTGGGACCCGCGCTGGCCTGAACCCGCCTTCCCGGGGTCCGACGAGTACAGCGGCGAGCAGATCCACGTCCATCACTACCGCGAGCCGGATGTCCTGCCGGGCAAACGGGTGCTGGTCCTCGGCCTCGGCAACTCCGCCGTCGATGTCGCGGTCGAGTCTTCGCGGATCGCCGACGCCACCTTCATCGCTATGCGACGCGGTGCCTACGTGCTGCCGAAGTACATCAACGGCAAACCGATCGATGAGACCAGCAACCCCTTCATCTCGATGCTGCCTCTGACTGTCCAGCGGTTCTTCGTCAACCGCGCGCTCAGCATCGCGGCCGCCGCTGACATGACCGCCTACGGGTTGCCCAAGCCCGATCACAAGCTCTTCGAGGCGCACCCGACTGTCTCCTCGGAGCTGCTGCCGCGGCTCGGCCACGGCGACATCGCGGTCAAGCCCAACATCGACCGCTTCAGCGGCGGTCGCAGGGTCCGCTTCGTCGATGGCAGCGAGGAGGAGATCGACCTCGTCGTCTACTGCACCGGCTACAAGATGACCTTCCCCTTCTTCGCGCCGGAGGTGCTCTCGGCGCCCGACAACCGCCTGCCGCTCTACCGCCGGGTGGCCTCAGCCGAGCGCCCCGGGCTCCACTTCATCGGCTTCATCCAGCCGCTGGGGCCGATCATGCCGCTGGCCGAGGCCCAGGTCGAATGGGTCGCCGACCTGCTCGGTGGCCGCTCCTCGCTACCGCCAGCGGCGGAGATGCGGAAAGAGATCGACGCCGAGGAAGCGAAGATGCGAAAGCGCTTCGTCGCCTCTAAGCGTCATACGGTCGAGGTCGACTTCTATCCGTACCTGCGCGAGATCCAGCGCGAGCGGAAGCGGGCTGCGCAGCCGGTCTGACCCCCCTGTTGCGTCCGCCCGGGGGGCAGGGCGGCAGCGGCCTCGCGGCGCCGCCGCCGTGGGGCCCGCGACGGGGTCCGCGCGGCAGCTTCGGCCGCGGCCGGCGCTTGAATCCGCCGTCGGAGTCCTCGGCCGCCCCCTCTGGCTCCGGTGTTGCCTGGCTGGCCCACCAGACCAGCCAGATCGACCCCAGAACCGGGATCTTGAGGACAACCAGCAGGAAGAAGATCGGCCAGAACCCGGTCACCGCAGTCAGTCTAGAGATCCCGCCCACGCATTCAACGCGTCGACGTGGGCCTCCTCGAGGCCGAGCTGTGGCTCGGTCAGAACCAGCAGGGTCGGCTCCGGCCTCGCCTCCGCCCACTCGAAACAGCTCTGGTCGAAGTTGTCGTCGATCCAGGCCATCGCCCTGCCCTTCGCGTAGGCCTCGAGCGGACCCAGCTTCCAGTGCGCCACGCCGCTGCGCGCCGCCCCGTCGAAAGTGACGTGGGGAAGGTCCGGCAGCCCCAGCAGCTGCGGCAGGTAGAAGTTCGCTTTGTCCTCCCAGCCGCTCGCCCAGACCAGCTCAAAGCGCTCGCTCAGCCGTAGCAGCCGGTCCCCGGCGACCAGTGAAATCCGGTGCGGGACACCGTCGACAAGCTGAAAACGGGTCGTGACCGCATCCAGCGGCTCTTCCGACCCGAACAAGGAGAGAACCCCGTCGATGTCAACCGCAAGAATCGGCCGATTTATCCTTGACCCTCTTTTTGAGCACCGCATGAGGCCGTGAGGCCGTGGCTGGCAAGGATGCAGGGAGCGAGGCGAGGGGAGCGCACTTAAGTGCGTGACCCGACCCGAGCGACTGAAGACGCCGCCAGGCGCGGCCTCACGGCCTCACCAACGATAGTGAGCAAACGCTTTGTTGGCCTGGGCCATGCGGTAGATGTCGTCCTTCCGCTTCCAGGCGCTGCCCTGCTGCTGATTGGCGTCGAGGATCTCGCTGGCGAGGCGCTCGGCCATCGAGTACTCGCGGCGGGCGCGAGCGAATTCGACCAGCCAGCGGACCGCGAGGGTGCGGGCGCGACGGGCCGGAACCTCGACCGGGACCTGGTAGGTGGCGCCGCCGACACGGCGGGAGCGGACCTCGAGGACCGGGGTAAGGGATTTGATCGCCGACTCCAGCGTCTCGACCGGGTCCTCGCCGCCGCGCTCGCCGACGATCGCCAGGGCGTCGTAGACGATCCGCTCGGCCAGGGACTTCTTGCCGTCGCTCATCACTTTGTTGATCAGCTGCTGGACAAGGCGGTTGCGGTGCCGGGCGTCGGGCTCGACCGGACGGATCGTGGCTGCGGAGCGGCGCGGCATTAGGAGGCCTTGACCCCGTAGCGGGAGCGCGCCTGCTTGCGATCGGAGACGCCGGCGGCGTCGAGGGTGCCGCGGACGACCTTGTAGCGGACGCCCGGCAGGTCCTTGACGCGACCACCGCGGATCAGCACGACCGAGTGCTCCTGAAGATTGTGTCCCTCGCCGGGAATGTAAGTGGTGACCTCCATGCCGTTGGTCAGGCGAACACGGGCGATCTTGCGCAGAGCCGAGTTCGGCTTCTTCGGCGTCACCGTGGCGACACGGGTGCAGACGCCGCGACGCTGCGGGGCGGCTACGCCCTTCTTGCGACCCTGGCCGGACTTGAGGCCCGGCGTCGTGGTCTTCTTCTTCGGGCGCTTGCGGCCCTTCCTGACGAGTTGGTTCGTATTCGGCACGGTCGCGCATAGTAGAGCAGTCCGGCAAGAACCAGCCCGCCGGCCGCCGCGAGCTCCGCGTAGAAGCCGTCCTCGAGCACGGCGCTGGCGCCCGCGAAGCGCGAGGTCTGGGCCCCGGCGTCGAGACCGGCGGGAAGGTCGACGAGCAGGATCGTGGCGATCGCCAGCAGCCCCAGCCCGGCGACGCCCAGCCCCAGGCGGCGGCGCTCGCGGCCGAGGCCGAGCGCTCCCAGCGCGATCGCCAGCAGGCCGACCGGGACCAGCAGGTAGGCATGGGCGGCGCCCGCGGTCTTGATGTCCACGGTCGGCGGCCGGGCAACGCCGGCCAGGCCCGCGTATCCGGGCTGACCGATCTCTACGCTGCGGTAGTCGATGAACTGCGAGACGACGAGGCAGGCGCCGGCGGCGACGATCGCGGCGGCGATCCCGCGCCGGGGGGTGAGCACGGCGCTGGCCCTGGTCGCCCAGCGGGCCGCCCCCGCGCCGGCCGCGCGCAGCCATCCCTCCCCGACGGCGAGCGCCCGGAAGAAGCGCGCCGCTACCGGTCGGACCAGCGGCGCCGCCCGGGCGACCGCCCGCTTCGAGTGAGTTCGCGCGAAGTGGCGGCTCCGCAGCAGTGCCGGGTGAGCCCTTTCGAGAGCGCGATTGGCGGCCCTGTCCAGGCCGCGGCTCCAGCGGGCGGGCTTCTTCGCGAGCTTCGCGAGGACGGTGCCGATGCGTCGCCGTGGCGCTGCTATCATCGCCCGTCGCTCAGGCAGTTCTTTCGCAGCACGCTTCGCCGGGCCCCCTGGGGCCCTTTTTTTGCGCTGATGTCGACTGCGCTGATCCTGCTCAGTGCTGGGTCGTTTCCGTTTCACCCAATTCCCAACTTCGAGAGATAAGAACCACTTAAGACCATGCCACGCAGCTTTCCCCTAGAGAAGACCCGCAATATCGGGATCATGGCGCACATCGACGCCGGTAAGACGACGACGACGGAGCGCATCCTCTATTACACGGGCCGCACCCACAAAATGGGCGAGGTCCACGAGGGCGCCGCGGTGATGGACTGGATGGAGCAGGAGCAGGAGCGCGGGATCACGATCACCTCCGCCGCCACCGCCTGTGAGTGGAAGGGCCACCGGATCAACATCATCGACACGCCCGGCCACGTCGACTTCACGGTCGAGGTCGAGCGCAGCCTGCGTGTCCTCGACGGCGCCGTTGCCGTTTTCGACGCCGTCGCCGGCGTCGAGCCGCAGTCCGAGACGGTCTGGCGCCAGGCCGACAAGTACGCGGTCCCTCGCTTCGCCTACATCAACAAGATGGACCGCACCGGCGCCGACTTCTACAACGCGGTCGAGACGATGAAGGACCGGCTCGGCGCCAATCCGCTGCCGATCCAGCTGCCGATCGGCAGCGAGGGCGACTTCAAGGGCGTCGTCGACGTGGTCGAGATGAAAGCGATGGTCTGGACCGACGAGCTCGGGGCCGAATACGAGACGATCGAGATTCCCGAGGACCTGCGCGACAAAGCCGCCGAATATCGCAACCAGCTGATCGAGGCCTGCGCCGACTACGACGATGAGTTGATGGAGGCCTACCTGGCCGAGGAGGAGATCCCGCACGAGCGGATCGCCAAGTCGCTGCACCGTGCCTGTCTCGACACCAAGGTGACGCCGGTGCTCTGCGGTTCTTCCTTCAAGAACAAGGGAGTGCAGCCGCTGCTCGATGCGATCGTCGAGCTGCTGCCTTCGCCACTCGAGGTGCCGCCGGTGACCGGCGTCGTCCCCGCCGGCAAAGGCGAGGCCGAGCCGACCGAGGCCGAGCGTGCCGCCGACGACAGCGCGCCCTTCGCCGCCCTCGCCTTCAAGATCATGACCGACCCCTACGTCGGCAAACTCACTTACTTTCGCGTCTATTCGGGCAAGCTCGAGGCCGGGGGCCGGGTCCTCAACGTCACCAGCGGCAAGACCGAGCGCATCGGCCGGCTGCTGATGATGCACGCCAACAGCCGCGAGGAGATCGAGGAGGTCTACTCGGGCGACATCTGCGCCGGTGTCGGCCTCAAGCAGACGAGCACCGGCGACACCCTCTCCGCGCCTGACGCTCCGATCACGCTCGAGAGCATCGAATTCCCTGAGACGGTGATCGCGGTCGCGATCGAGCCGAAGACCAAAGCCGACCAGGAGAAGATGGGCGCCGCTCTGCAGCGCCTCGGCGAGGAGGACCCGACCTTCCGGATCGAATCCGACGAGGAAACGGGCCAGACGCTGATCCACGGCATGGGCGAGCTCCACCTCGAGGTGATCGTCGACCGCATGCTGCGCGAGTTCAAAGTCGACGCCAACGTCGGCAAACCGCAGGTTGCCTACCGCGAGACGATCCGCAAGCGGACCGAGAAGGTAGTGGCCCGCTTCGTCCGTCAGACCGGCGGCCGCGGCCAGTTCGGCCACGTCGTCATCAATCTCGAGCCGGCTCCCGGCGAGGGCTTCGAGTTCGTCAACAAAATCAAGGGCGGCACCATCCCCGGCGAATTCATCGGCCCAGCCGAACAGGGGATGCGCGAGGCGCTGCTCAACGGTGTCAAGGCCGGCTACCCGATGGTCGACGTCAAAGTCGAACTCGTCGACGGCTCCTACCACGACGTCGACTCCTCGGAGATGGCTTTCAAAATCGCCGGTTCGATGGCGATCCAGGAGGGCGCGCGCAAGGCCAACCCGGTCCTGCTCGAGCCGGTGATGGCGGTCGAGGTCGTCACCCCCGAGGACTTCCTCGGCGATGTCATCGGCGACCTTTCCCGCCGCCGCGGCAAAGTCCAGGGCCAGGACCAGCGGGGCAACGCGCTGGCGGTCCAGGCGTTCGTCCCCCTGGGCGAAATGTTCGGCTACGCAACTGATCTTCGCTCCTCGACCCAGGGGCGCGCCAGCTACACGATGCAGTTCGAGCGCTACGAGGAGGTCCCCGGGAACATCGCCGAGGAGATCGTCGCGCACCGCTCTGGAGAGCCAGTCGGAGCGAGCTCTTAGACCCAACCGCGACAGCGGGCGACATCTGGCTATATTTCCCAGGTTCGCCCGCAGGCCGAACAAACCACCATACCGAGCAGTGTCAGACAGAACAACGACTTTCGAAAGGTAGAACGGAGAGAGATGTCAAAGGAGAAGTTCGAGCGCGATAAGCCGCATGTGAACGT
>DASYJK010000131.1:0-4659 GCA_035996525.1 Solirubrobacterales bacterium | reverse complement strand
AAGGGATGCCGACGAAATCGAGCTTGGTGATCATCGTTCTCTCCTCTTCAGGGGGTCGCGGCGGGGAAGCTGACGGACCAGACCCGCATACCCGGCGTGGGGCAGAGGGTAACCGCGTGCGCCTCGTGGCTGGTGTGCTCGACCAGGGGATAGAGGGCGGGAGCACCGACGGCGATCGTCGCGACCGGCGCTCCGTCGAGCTCGACGGCGATCTCGCCTGAGCCCTCCACCGTCGCGTAGGCACCACCCGCCGCGTACTCCAGCACCAGCTCCTCGCCATCCTCGCCCGCCGTCCAGGGGCGCTCCCAGGAGCCGCCCGGGAAGAGCTCGGGAGTGGGGGCGGTGACCCAGGCGCCGGGGGCGTCGCTGGGGCGCAGCGGCGCCATCGGCTCGGGCAGCGGCCGCAGGGCATCGATCTCGCGCAGCTCACCCTGGATCGCGATCTCCGTCGCCAGGTATTCGCCCTCGCCGAAGTGGACCCAGGCGAGGGCGCCGCCGAGGCTCCAGAGGAAGAGGCTGGGCCAGCCCTCGCAGCCGTAGGCGCTCCAGAGGTCGTGCTCGGCGTCGATCGCGACCGGGAACTCGACCCCGAGCGCGGCCAGGCCGGCCGCGACGGTCGTCTCGTCGGCGCCGAACGGGAAGCGCGGCGACTGCACCCCGATCACGCTCAGCCCGGCCTCGCGGTAGCGGCGCGACCACTCGCTCAGGTAGGGGAGGGTGCGCACGCTGTTGAGCTGGGCGAAGTCGAGGAAGTGGACGAGCGCCGGGCCGCCGGCGGTCAGCGCCGGCATCGACTCCGGCTCGGTCCCGACCCAGGCAAGCCCCTCGGGCAGGTCGGGGGCGGCGATGTTGTCGCGTCCGGGGAGCACGCCGGGACGTTATCCTGGGCCGCCGTGACCGAGCTTGGCGCCTTCCTGCTGCCGGCTGTGCCGCTCCTGGTGCTGCTGATCTGCCTGCTCTGCGGTCGCTACCCCGGCTGCGAGGCGATCGTCCGCCTCTCCGAGCGGATCGCCACCCGCTCGCGCCCCGAGCGCGGCCGGGCCACCCGCCCGCGGGCCCCGCTGCGCCCTCGCTCCTTCGCCCCCGGTGGCGGCCTCCTGATCGCCCTCGGCCTGGCCCAGCGCCCACCGCCGCTCCCCGCGTAGGTCACGCCCACCAGATTCCGCGGTTCCTTTTCCACGAATTGCGTGGATAGAGAACCCCGGAATCGCATCTGACCGCGCGCGGTCACCCGCGCCCATAAAGAGGAGCAATCAATGAAGAACTCGACCAAGGCCGCGTTCGCGTGCCTGGCAGCGCTTGCCATCGCCGTCGGCCTCGCCGCCTGCGGCGGCAGCAGTGACGAGACCAACGAAGCGACCAACGGCGGCGTCACCAGGCCGGCCGAAGGACCCGAAAGCGCCAGCATGGGCGGCAAGGTCCCGACCATCGTCATCCGCAACGGCGAACCGGTCGGCGGCATCAAGCAGCTCGAATACAACGCCGGCGACGAGATCCGCTTCGAGGTCAAGTCCGACATCGCCGAAGAGGTCCACGTCCACGGCTATGACCTGATGCAGGACGTGCCCGCGGGCGGCACTGTCAGCTTCGACTTCCCGGCCGAAATCGAAGGCATCTTCGAGGCCGAGCTCGAGGGCCGCAAAGAGCAGATCGCGGAAATCACGGTCAACCCGTGAGCTTCCTCCCGTTCGCGCACGCGCTGGTCGCCCGCCAGGACCTGCCGGTCCCGGCCTGGCTCTTCGCCTGGGGGGCGTCGATCGTCCTGATCGCCTCCTTCTTCGCGCTCGCGGCCGCCTGGCGCAAGCCCCGTTTCGAGGAGGCGCGCTGGCGCCCGCTCGGGGCGGGGCTCTCGCGGACGCTGGTCAGTCGCCCGGTCCAGGTCCTCTGCGCCCTCGTCGGCGTCTTCCTGCTCGGCGTCGCCATCTACTCCGGCCTGCGCGGCACCGAAGCGCCCGACCGCAACTTCGCCCTCACCTTCCTCTACGTCACCGCCTGGCTCGGCTTCCCCTTCTTCTCGGCGTTCCTGGGGGACATCTTCCGGCCCTTCAACCCCTGGCGCGCGGTCGGCCGCGCCGCGGGGGCGGGCTTCCGGGCGATCGCCGGGCAGCGCCCGGCCCACCTCACCTACCCCGAGAAGCTGGGCCGCTGGCCCGCTGCTGTCGGCCTCCTCGCCATGGTCTGGCTGGAGATCGTCTACGGCTCCAGCGGCGGCGTCGCCGTCGGCCTCGACCCGCACGCCGCCGCCACCGCCGCGCTCGTCTACAGCGGCTACACGCTGGCGATGATGGCCCTGTTCGGGACCGAGGTCTGGTGCGCGCGCGGCGAGGTCTTCTCGGTCTACTTCGGGATGTTCTCCCAGCTCGGCTGCTTCGCGGTCGAGAGCGGGAAGCTGGGACGCCGGCGCCCGCTCGCGGCCGCGACCCACTGGGCGACCCTGCCCGGTTCGGCCGCCGTCGTGATCGCCTCGATCGCCACCACCAGCTTCGACGGTGGCCAGGGGGGCGCCTTCAAATCGGCGATCGAAAGCACCTTCCACTGGTTCGCCGACCGCGGCGTCGACCTCACCACTTCGCTGCGCCTCACCGACACGATCTTCATGCTGCTCTGCTTTGCCGGCGTCGGCCTCGTCTACGCGCTCGGTGTGCGCGGGATGCGGACGATCCGCGGCGCCCCCTCGCTGGCGACCCTGCGCGCCGGCTTCGCCCACAGCCTGATCCCGATCGCGCTCGCCTACCTGGTCGCCCACTACTTCAGCCTCTTCGTCTTCCAGGAGCAGGCCCAGTTCACCTACCTGCTCTCCGACCCGCTCGGCACCGCCCACACCGACCTCTTCGGCACCGCCTCCGGCGGCATCGACTTCCGCCTGGTCAGCGCCACCACCATCTGGTACGTCCAGGTCGGTGCCCTCGTCGTCGGCCACGTCCTCGGCCTCACCCTCGCCCACGACCGCGCCCTCGTCTACTGGCCGAACTACCGCGACGCCTCCCGCTCCCAGTACTGGATGCTGGCGGTGATGGTCGCCTTCACCTGCTTCGGCCTCTACCTGCTCTCCGCCGGCAACGGATGACCCTGCCGCTGGCCCACCTCGGCCACTTCCTCTGGATCTTCTATCTGCTGCCGGTGATCTTCGTGATCGCCGGCATCCTCAAAACCACGCTCTCCGAAAAGCGCAGAAAGGAGGACGTTTCTCCTGGAGATGACGTGGGAGAGGAAGACTCAGACGATGACTAGAGAATCTCTGAGAGCCGCTGCTCGAGCCGCGCCGAGATCTCGTCCCGCACCGGGCCCTCCGCAAGCCGTTCGACCAGCGACTCGAGGAAGCCTTCGATGATCAGGGTCTTCGCCCCCGCCGGGTCGAGCCCGCGCGAGGTCAGGTAGAAGAGCTGCTCCTTGTCGATCTGGGCGATCGCCGCCGCGTGGGTGCAGCGGACGTCGTCGGCGAGGATCTCCAGGCCGGGGATCGCGTCGGCGTGGGCGTCGGTGGAGAGCAGCAGGTTGCGGCTCTCCTGGAAGGCGTCGGTCTGCTGGGCGCCCGGGTCGACCTTGATCATCCCGCGCCAGACGGCGGTCGAGCCGGCGGCGAGGACGCCGCGGAAGGCGAGGTCGGAGTTGGTGTTCGGCGCCGCATGCTCCTGAGTGGTGTCGAAGTCCAGGTGCTGGCCGGGGCCGCCGGCGTAGCCGCCGGTGACGCGGGCTTCGGAGCCCGGGCCCGCCAATTTGGTGTCCATCCGCACCTTGCCGCCGCCCGAGCCGAAGCCGAGCGCGGTCCAGTCGAGGCGGGCGTCGCGCTCGACCTGGGCGCGCTGGGTGGCGAAGATCCATGACTTCTCGGAGATGTCCTGGGTGTTCACGTAGCGCAGCGTCGCCGCCTGGCCCACGCTCAGCTCGACCACCGAGTTGAGCAGCCCGTCGACCTCGTCGCCGGGCGAGGACCAGTGCTCCCAGACCTCGGCCTCGGCACCCTCCTCGAGCACGATCAGGGTGCGCCAGCCGACCACGACGCCGTCGCGGTCGACCGGGACCTCGATCCGGATCGGCTCGGTGACCTTGACCCCGCGCGGGACGTGGACCAGCACGCCGTCGCGCCAGCCCGCCTCGTTGCGGGCGACGAACGGGTCCTCGACCGGTACCAGCGAGCCGAGGCTCGCCTCCAGCAGCTCCGCGTGGGAGGAGACGGCATCGGCCAGTGAGGCCACGGTCGCGCCCTCGGCGCCCGAGACCTCGGCCTCCGCGTCGCCCGCCTCGTAGGAGTCGAGGTCGAGCTTCGAGAGGTCGGTGAATTCCCACCCCTTCGACTTGTGGTCGGGCAGTGGCAGGCTCTCCGTCAGAGAGGCGCCCTGGCGGCGCCTCTCCTCCAGCCAGGCCGGCTCGGTCGCTACCTCAGCCAATTGAACCCTCCATCTGCAGCTCGATCAGCCGGTTGAGCTCGACCGCGTACTCCATCGGCAGCTCTTTGGTGACCGGCTCGATGAAGCCGTTGACGATCATCTTCGAGGCCTCCTCCTCGTCGAGCCCGCGGCTCTGCAGGTAGAAGAGCTGCTCGTCGCCGATCTTGGAGACGGTCGCCTCGTGGCCGACGTCGGCGTCGTTCTCGTCGATGCGGATCGTCGGGTAGGTGTCCGAGCGCGAGTCCTCGTCGAGCAGCAGCGCGTCGCAGAC
>DASYJK010000130.1:0-10847 GCA_035996525.1 Solirubrobacterales bacterium | reverse complement strand
TTCCTGGTTGAAGCCGTAGAGGGCGACGACGATGAGGACGATCTGCAGCAGTCCGAGGATGACCACGAGGGTGCCGAGCACAGAAGAGGAGAGGGCCGCTTCGTCGAAGCCGGCCTTGTCGCGTTCGAACCAGCTGCCGGCACCGACCGCGCAGAAGATCGCCAGGATCATCGAGAGCGCCGCCGCCACCGGCAGGATGCCGCGACTCCAGCGGAAGACCAGAAAGGCGAAGAAGGCGTAGAGGACGACGTAGATGACGCAGACCGTGCCCATGCCGCCGCCGCCCTTCAGCAGCGACCAGCCGCCGATCGTGACGATCGCCGCCAGCACCGCCGTCGCCAGCAGCAAAAGGACGAGCACGAGTTTGGTCGTGACCGACCCCGCCTTCTCCCGATTTGGCCGCCACAGTTCGTAGCCCGGCCTCACCTCTCCAACAGCCATGCCGACGATCATAGAATCTGTCAGCGACGATGCGGCATTGGTCGCGCGTTAAGCCCCTCTGCGGGGCGTCCACGCGGGCGTGGTGAAATTGGTAAACACGCTGGCTTTAGGTGCCAGTGCTCGAAAGAGCTTGGGGGTTCAAGTCCCTCCGCCCGCATTGCCGCGTCGCGACGAGCGGCCGCTCGTTACGATCCGGCTCCCTCTGGGGCAGTGGCCCAACTGGCTAAGGCACCGGTCTCCAAAACCGGCGATTCCAGGTTCGAGTCCTGGCTGCCCCGTTCGATTCGCTCGGCCTCGCCGAAGCTCCGCGCCCGTATAAAGGGGGCATGAAGCGAAATCTCGAGCTCGCGCACGGACTCCGTCTCGTTCTCGCCAGATCAGCGGCTATGGCCCTGACCCTGGTCGCGCTGGCTCTCACGGTCGGCGCCTGCGGCTCGGCCGCGGACGGGGGCGGCGCGGGCGAACCATCCGCGGCCCCGGCACGGGCGGTCGGGCATGGCTCGAAGACCCGCGACTGCGACGTCGTCTTCATCGGGCCGGGGCCGGCCGACTGGCGCAAGAACACCGACTGGGTCGGATCGTTCGGGATCTCGCGCAGGTCCTTCTCGCAGGGCGCCTACGAGACGGATGGCAGCCTCTACCGGATCAAGACGCCGATGGTCGTCGCGGGCCACCGGCCGGTGACGATCTCCGTGCCTGGCGACGAGCTGGATCGAGTCGGGATCCTCGGCGTCCACCCGAAGCCCTCTTATGTGTCGGTCACCTACGTCCCCTGCCCGGACAAGCCACGGACGGTGTTCGCGGCCGGATTCGAGCTGCGCGACAAACGGCCCTTCAGGCTCCTCGTCGAGATCGCCGGCGGCCCCGCGCGCGAGCTCGTCGTCGGCCGGCCGGCCGGGCCCTGATCGGCCAGCATCGCCCAGTAGGGTCGGCGGCGCGATCGAACCCGTCCCGACGCCTACCCTGGCCAACTACGCGGCCAAGCATGGCCTCAGTCATCGCGCCGCCTCCCTGGCGCTGCCGAAGGCGACGCAGCTGATGCGGCACGGGTTCCTGCAGGAGGTTCCGAGCCTGGTCAGCGGAACCCTGCCGGGTGGGCTCGAGAGCTCCTGGCTCGCCCAGGTCGACTACGTCTACGAAGGCCGCGGCGACCTTGAGCGCAGCGCCTTCACCCTGGTCCTGACCGAAGCGACCGACAGCAGCGATTTCGCGGTTCGGGTCCTCTGTCACGACCGCGGGCTGGGCAAGCGCGACCGCTCCAACCCGGATGCCGACCGGCAGGTGGTGGAGCTCGACGACAAGGCGGTGCGACTGGAGAGCGACCAGTTCCTGCGGCGCTACGCCGTCTCCACCGACCACGACCAGGACCAGCTCTCGGTCTGGCGGCTGTTCGACCCGAGCCTGATCCAGTGGCTGACCGCGGAGGCGCCGCCCGGGTTCTCGTTCGAGCTCCAGGACGGGGCGCTCAGCTGCTTCGTCCCGGGCTTCACGGCCGACGAGGCGGAGCTCGACGCGCTCTGCGCCGCCGCGGCTCGCGTGTTCGCCCGGGTCGTGGCGATCGCCGGCTCGGGCGGTGAATCCGGCGCTCCCGCGGCCGGATCGCGCGAGGAGCAGATCGAGCGCGAGCTCGCCGAGCACCCGTTCGCGGACCCGCCGAAGAACACCAAGGCGGCGGCCAAGCCCTTCCGTGGCGGCCTCACCCTGGGTGATCGCGCCTGGTCGCTCGGCGCCGAGGCGTTCTTCCGCGCCCATGCGGCGGCGGTCGGCTTCGAGCGGATCCCGAACAGCGCCTTCCGCGCCGGCCACGTCGACACCTTCATGCCCGGCGCCCTCAGCCAGGTCGCCCGCGGTCGGGTCGCGACCGGCGCCGCCGAGGCCTTCCTGATCTTCACCAACGACGAGTCCTACGACGACATGGGATGGAGCGTCCTCGTCGTCGATCTCGTCTCACCGGCACAGGGGGTTGAGCTGGCGCAAAGCGTGCCCCGTGGCGACCGCTCGCAGCGCGGCCTGCTGCAGGCCGGGACCGACGGTCGCTCGCTGATCCTCAGCGCCCTGGACGGGGGTGCCCGCGACCGCTCCGCCGCCGAGTTCGAAGCGTTCTTCGCCGCCGCCTCGGCCCTCGCGGGACCGGTTTTGGCTACGCGGCCGAGTTCCTGACCATTCCGCACCACGTCGGCTACGGTCAGTCCCCAATCACCGAGAGGAGAAGTGGGAGATGAAGCTGCGCACGACCGCGGAGGGATTGATCGCCCACGACCCCGAGCGCGAGCGCTGGGTCCGCCTGGCCGGCGATGGGGACCTGCTCGGCCTGCTCGCCGCGGGGGAGGCGGGCCGGGAGCGGGTCGCGGCCGCGCTCGCCGCCGCCGACGCGGTCGAGGCGGATCCGGCCGCCGCCGGGCTTCCCTTCCGGCCGCGCTCGATGCGGGCCTTCATGCTCTGGGAGGAGCACGTGATCCAGTCCAGCCGGATGCTGGTCAAGCACTTCTTCCCGGCGCCGGTCTGGCGCCTGGTCAGCACCTTCGAGAAGAGCGGCCGCACCTTCCCGAAGCTGAAGCCGAACAAGCGCTTCTGGGAGAAGCCGACCTTCTACGTCGCCAACCACACGATGACCCTCGCCGACGGGCAGGAGATGTGGTGGCCGTCCCACACCAGGGCGCTCGACTTCGAGCTGGAGCTCGCCTGCGTGCTCAGCGCGCCGCTGGTCGACGCCACCCCCGAGCAGGCCCGGGCCGCGATCGGCGGCTGGTTCGTCCTCAACGACTGGACCGCCCGCGACATCCAGGCCGACGACGCCCGCCACAACGTCTTCGGCCCGGTGGTCAAGTCGAAGACGTTCGCCAACTCGGTCGGCTGCGACGTCGTCAGCGCCGACGGGTTCGGCGACTGGACGCGTGCGACCGGCCGGGTCCGGGTCGACGGCGAGGTCTGGTGCGAAGGGGCGACCCGCGGGCCGGCCCACGAGATCGGCGAGATGCTCGCCTACGCCTCCGCCGGCGAGCGCCTCGACGCCGGCGACGTGATCTCGACCGGGACGATGCCGGGCTGCTGCGGGCTGGAGGTCGAGCGTTGGATCGCGCCCGGCCAGACCGTCGAGCTCGAGATCGACGGCATCGGCACGGTCGCCAACCGGATCTCGGCGACGGCGAAGCCGACCACCGCGGTGCCGGCGTGAAAGTAGAGATGGTCACCCGAGTAGGTCACATCGCCCTCCGCGTCCCCGACCTCGACGCGGCGGTCTCGTTCCAGTGCGAGGTCCTCGGCCTGGTCGAGACCGAGCGCGCGGCCGGCGCCGCCTACCTGACCTGCAACGAGCGCCACCACGAGCTGATCCTGGTCGAGGACGCGGGCAACCGCGGCTATGACCACGTCGGCCTGGAAGTCGCCGACGCGGCGGCGCTGGAGACGGCGAAGCGCACTGTCGCCGCCGCCGGCGGCGAAGCCCTCGGCGACGTCTACGACGGCGAGCCCGGGATCGATCGCGCCCTGCTCGTCAAAGGCCCCGGCGGCCACGTCTTCAAGCTCTTCTGCGGGATGGAGACCGGCGCCTCGCCGGAGCCCGGCGACCGGCCGCGGAAGTTCGAGCACGTCTCGCTGAAGGCGAACCGGCCACGGGCGCTGGAGCGCTTCCTCGCCCACGGCCTCGGCTTCAAGTTCAGCGACCGGATGGGGATGCTGGCGAGCTGGTGGCACTGCGACGCCGACCACCACGGGATGGCGATCGTCTTCGCCCCGAAGCCCGAGCTCTCTCACTACGCCTACACCGTCGCCGACCTCAACGCGATGGGCCGGGTCGCCGACCGGCTCAAGGCGCTGCGCGGCCGCAAGCTGATCTGGGGCCCGTCCCGGCACGGTCCCGGCAATAACCAGTTCATGTACTTCAACGACAACGACGGCGCCATGATCGAGCTCTGCGCCGACCTCGCCGCGATGCCGCCCACGGGCGACTACCGGGCGCGCAAGTGGCCGCTCGACCCCGGCACGATCAACCAGTGGGGTGGCCCGCCGCCGCCGCGCTTCCTCCTCGCCGGCTACCCGATCGCGCCGCGGGGTCAGGGCAGACAGGACTGGGCAGGAAACGCTTCCGGTCAGGATGCCGGAAGGTAGGTGAGGAGGACCACTCCGGAGTCGAACCGCTTCACCTCCGCGAGCTCCATCCGCACGGTCCCCCTGTCGCCGAGCACGTGGACGTTCCCCTTGCCCCAGACAAGCGGGTTCAGGTAGATCTCGAACTCGTCGACCAGGCCTCGCTCGGCGAGGGCGAAGGCGAACTCGCCGCTCCCGTGCGCGAACAGGTCGCCGTCGACCTCGCCCTTCAGTTTCGGGATCGAGCTCTCGAGCTCTCCTTCAAGCAGGGTCGCGTTCCACTCGAGGTTGCCGGAGAGGGAGTTGGACCCGACGTACTTCGGCATCGAGTTGACCATGTCCGCCCACCTGCCAGTTTGGTCCGGCCAGAACCCCGCCAACCCCTCGTAGGTCTTGCGGCCCAGCACCAGCCCGCCGGATCTCTCCTGCCGCTCGAACGAGTAGTCGCCGTGGTCGCCGTCCGGCTGCACCCACTCGCCGACCGGGTCGATGACGCCGTCGATCGTGGCCTGGGCCGTCGCGATCAGCTTTCCCATCTCGATCATCTCCTTGTTTCACGGGGCTCCCTTTTGAGTCCCTCTACCCAGGTGACGAACGGCGACGCGCGGAATCGACACCTAGCTACGCTCCCCCGAAGATGAGCGGCTCGATCCAATCCCTCGAGAACGTGGGCATCGTCGTTGAGGACCTCGCGGCGGTGAAGGCGTTCTTCGTCGAGCTCGGGTTGGAGCAGGTGGGCGAAGCGGAGGTGGGGGGTGAGTGGGTGGACCGTGTCGTCGGGCTCGAGGATGTCCGCTGCGAGCTCTCCGTGCTGCAGACCGCCGACGGCCACGGGCGGTTGGAGCTGATGCGGTTCGAGGGCCCGCCGGCGCGCGAGGGCGATCCGAACGCGGCGCCGAACACGCTCGGCATCCGCCGCCTCGCCTTCTCGGTCGACGACATCGACGCCGCCGTCGCCAGGGTGCGGGACCGGGGGCTGGAGCTCCTCGGCGAGGTGGTGCGCTACGAGGACATCTATCGGCTCTGTTACGTCCGCGGCCCGGAGGGCATCATCGTGATGCTCGCCGAGCGGCTCGACTGAAATAGAAGCTAAGTCACCGTGCTCGCCGCCAGCCGCTCGTGCACGAAGCGGACGACGGTGGCGCCCTCGCCGACGGCGGTGGCGCAGCGCTTGATCGAGCCGGCGCGGACGTCGCCGGCCGCGTAGACGCCGGGGACGCTGGTCTCCAGCAGGCCCTCCGCGCCGGCGTCGGGGCCGGTGAGGACGAAGCCCTTGGGGTCGCGGGCGACCGCGTCGCCGAGCCACTCGGTGCAGGGCGCGGCCCCGAGGAAGAGGAAGAGGAAGGAGAGCGGCAGCTCGGCGCCGTCGGTCAGGGTGACGCCCTCGAGGGCGCCGTCGGCGCCGTGCAGGGCGGCGATTTCGCTGCGGTCGCGGACGGCGACGCCGAAGCGGTCGAGCTCCTCCAGCAGGTAGTGGGACATCGTCTCGCTGAGGTCGGCGCGACGGTGCAGGAGGGTGACCAGGGCGCCACCGCGGGCGAGCCAGACGGCGGCCTGGGCGGCCGAGTTGCCGCCGCCGACGACACCGACCCGTTGGGCGCCGCAGAGCTGGGCCTCGGGCGGGCCGGCGGCGTAGAAGACGCTGGTGCCCTCGTACTCCTCCAGCCCCTCGACCGGGAGGCGGCGGTATTCGGCCCCGGTCGAGAGCAGCACCGCGCGGGCGGCGATCTCGACCCCGTCGTCGAGCTTGACCAGGTGGCGCTCGGCGCCGGGCTCGAGCGCCTCGGCCCGGTAGGGGGAGCCGGTGCGGGCGCCGAACTTGCGCGCCTGGGTGACCGCGCGGCTGGTCAGTTCGGTGCCGCTGATCCCGGCCGGGAAGCCGAGGTAGTTCTCGATCCGGCGTGAGCTGCCGGCCTGGCCGCCGAGCACGGTGCTCTCTATAAGGAGGGTGTCGAGCCCCTCCGAGGCACCGTAGACGGCCGCGCCGAGCCCGGCCGGGCCGCCGCCGATGACCAGCAGGTCGACTTCCTCGCGCTCGCCCAGCTCGAGGCCGATCCCGAGCGATCGCGAGAGCTCGCCGTTGCTCGGCCGCCGCAGCTCGGCGCCGCCCGGAAGCCGCACCAGCGGCAACTGCTCCGGCTTCAGCGCCGCGACCAGCGCCGCCGCCTCCTCGCTCCCGGCCGGGTCGACCCAGCTGTGCGGCAGTTTCTGGCGGCGGGCGAACTCGAGCAGGCGGCGGGTGTCGGCGGAGTCGCGCGGGCCGACGATCTCGACCCCGATCCCTTCCTCCACCTGCAGCAGCTCGCGGCGCTCGATGAAGGCCGAGAGCAGCAGGTCGGAGAGGTCGCTGTCGTCGAACAGCAGCTGCTTGAGCTTGTCGCGATCGACCGCGATATAGCGCGTCGGCGCGGTGACGACGGCGTTGACGAAGACGGTCTGGCCGGAGAGCAGGTTCATCTCGCCGAGGAAGCCGGCGGCGCCGTGGCGGACGATCTCACGCCCGCCGCCGTCGGTGATCGCGACCTCGCCCTCGAGGATCGCGATGAACGGGTAGGTCTCATCGCCGACTTCGTAAAGGGTCTCGCCGACAGCGGCGCTGTGCTCCTCGCCGTGCGTGGCCAGCAGCGCCTGCTGCGAGCTGGAGAGGACGCGGGTTACCGGTCCAGCCATGCGTCCTCCACGAAGTCGGCGAGCTCGTCGTCGAGGCGCGAGGAGAGCCGCCACTCAAGGATCGACTTGGCCTGGACCAGGCGCGCGTTCGGCATCTCCTCGACCAGCATGCCGGCGTCGCTGAAGGGGTGGATCGGGTCGGCGGGGTGGCCGACGACCAGCGCCGGCTGGGTCAGCCTCTGGCGCTGCTCGCGGTGCGGCGCGGTCTCCCCAAGCAGCAACCCCTCGAGCACGGCGAGTGAGGGGCCGGGGCGCTGGCGAACCCAGTCGAGGCCGATGTCGACGAGGAGGTTGGTGCGGGGGATCGGGGAGGTGAGGCGTGAGAGCAGCTCGAAGGCGGGCCGGCCGAGGCGCAGCCCGACCATCGCCGGCGTGAAGGCAGCGGCCATCGCGACCAGGGCGTTGTCGAGCACCGGCATCTCGAGGAAGAGGCCCTGGGTGCGCTCGGGCTCGTGGGCGGCGAACTCGAGGCCGACGTTGGCGCCGAGCGAGGTGCCACCGACGACGGCGGCGTCGAGCTCGAGGTGGTCGAGCAGGGCGGCGACCTGGCGGGCGAACAGCGGCATCGAGTACAGCCGCAGGTCCTCGGGGCGGTCGGAGCGGCCGTGGCCGAGCAGGTCGACGGCAATCACTCGGTTGCCGCGAGCGGCCAGCGCCGGGGCGAGCCGGTCGTACATCCGGCGGTTCATCAGCAGCCCGTGGACGAGGACGATCGTGCGCTCGCCGGTGCCGTGGCTGTCGTACTCGATCCGGTGACCCTCGTAGCTGAGCTCGCCCATGGCGAAGCAGCCTAACCGGGTCGGCTCAGCGGCCGGTCGGTTCGAGTCCGACGACGACGTAGTAGCCGACCAGGTAGAGCTTCTTGCCGTCGGAGACGACCGGCGTGTAGCCGGCCTGGCCCAGCTCGAAGGTCTTCTCGTGGGTGACGGCGTCGAGCCCGAGCGTCTTGCCGGTCTTGAAGCTGGAGGTGTAGACGGTGTGTCCGATCACGGTCGCGGTGCCGGGGACCGGGCCGCCGACCTCGTAGTGCCAGCGCACCTTGCCGGTCGCCGCGTCGAGCGCGTAGAAGCGGCCGTCTTCGGAGCCGATGTAGACGGTGGGCGGGGTGCCGGGCACTTCGGCCAGAGCGGGGGAGCCGTAGACGGCGCCGCCGGTGTCGAAGGACCAATCGACCTTGCCGGTCTTTTCGTCGAGGGCGAAGACGGTGCCGTCGTCGCGGGCGGCGTAGACGTGCCCGAAGCCGACGGCGGGGGAGGAGAAGAAGCCGCCCTTGCCGTACGGCGGTTGCTTGCTGGTGTTGGTGCGCCAGAGCGGCTTGCCGCTGGCGGCGTCAAGGGCGAACATCGAGCTCTGGTAGTCGGCGACGTAGAGGCGACCGTCGTGGAAGCTGGGGCTGGCTTTGATCGCGGCGGGGGAGTTGAAGCGCCAGCGGGTCTTGCCGTCGGCGGCGGCGAGGGCGACGACGTCGGTCGCGTCGGTGCCGAGGTAGAGCGTGCCGTTGGCGACCATCGGCGAGGATTCGAGATGTCCGGGCAGCTTGCGCCGCCACAGGGTGTGCCCGTCCGCGGCGTCGCCGGCGACCACTTCGCCGCCGAGAAAGGCGCCGTAGATGCGCCCGTCGTAATAGACCGGCGAGGTGACGAAGTTGGGAATCCCCTTGTCGCTGGCCCGGTTCTTCACTTCCCAGAGGACCTTCCGGTCCGCCAACCGCACCGCTTTGACGTTGCCGTACTTGTTGACCACGTAGGCGACCCCGTTGGCGATCGCCGGCGGGAACTCGATCAGCGCGTGCGTATTGACCTGCCAGATCCGCTTCAGCGGCGGGTCCAGCAGCCCCTTTTCCGCCGGCAGATAGTGCGTCCGCTCCGGGACCCGCCCGAAGTACGGCCAGTCGACGGAGCCGGCATTGCCGGCGCTGGCGGTGACGTCCTCGCCTTCGGAGCCGCTGGAACCGCCGCAGCCGACGAGCGCGACGGCGGCGAGGGCGAGCAGCAGACAGGCGGCGGGTCGTCTGGGACTCAAGCGCATCGGAGGAGAGGTATCGGCATCCGGACTCGGAGCAGGAGTGCTCCGGACGACGGTTCGATAAACGAGAGCGGCGGACGGGAATTGAACCCGCATCATCGCCTTGGAAGGGCGAGGCTCTACCGTTGAGCTACCACCGCGTCGAGGGAAGCCTAGCCGGACCCCCGCCAGTTCGTAAGATGCAAACCCCACGGGGAGTGGCGCAGTCTGGTAGCGCACTCGGCTGGGGGCCGAGCGGTCGCAGGTTCAAATCCTGTCTCCCCGATGTAGACAAAAGCATCCGGTTGGTCTGTGATCCTGCAGACATGGCCGATCCGGCGGGGGAGAGAGCAGAGATGGAGATCGTCGCGTCACCGGCGATCGAGAAGCGGATCTTCGTTGTCCGCGAACGGCAGGTGATGCTCGACGAAGACCTGGCGGACCTCTACGGCGTAGAGACCAAGCGACTGATCCAGCAGGTCAAACGGAACATCGAGCGCTTCCCCGGGGATTTCATGTTTCAACTGACCAGAGCTGAGGCGGAGGTTTTGAGGTCACAAATTGCAACCTCAAACGATGGCCGTGGCGGGCGCCGCTACGCGCCATACGTCTTTACTGAGCAAGGCGTGGCGATGCTCTCCGGTGTGCTTCGCAGCGGTCGGGCGATCACGGTGAACATCGAGATCATGCGAGCGTTCGTCGAGTTGCGGCGAGTCGCCGGCTCCTTTCGGGAGCTGAAGGAGCGACTGGATCAGATGGAACTCGACATCGGCGCGCGCCTCAGCGAGCACGATGAGCAGCTGCGCCAGATCTTCGAGGCGCTGCGGCGATTGATCGCGCCACCGCCCAAGGCAAAGCGCCCCGTCGGGTTCAGAGTTCGCGAGGGCGACGAGTAGTCAGGCTGACCGCGAGACGTTCATCGTGGTCCGCCATGGTCGGGTGGCGACGATCGGTCCGGCGCTCGTCGGTACCGGCCGGCCGCTGAAGAGCGCTTTGCGGAAAGCACGAGCCCGACGCAGTCGTTCGCTGAGGCGCTGGTCGGCGACGAGGACGACCGGTTGCGATCTGGTCGTCGGCCGCTTGCCCTCGCGGTACGGTGCCGACGCTTGCAAATCACAATTACCTGGAGGACACCGATGCCGGACACCACCTGTCACATGTCGATCTCGCTCGACGGCTTCGTTGCCGGGCCGGACCAGAGCCGGGAGAATCCATTGGGGAAGCGCGGCAGGGAGGTCCATAGCTGGCACCTCGGCGACGAGCGCGCGAACGACGCCGACGCGACGGCAGAAGGCTGGCTGATGCGACCGCGCGGGGCCTACGTCATGGGCCGCAACATGTTCGGACCGATCCGCGGCGAGTGGGATCAGGACTGGGATGGATGGTGGGGCTCCGAGCCGCCCTACCACGCGCCGGTCTTCGTGCTCACCCACCACGCCCGCGAGCCGATCGAGATGGAGGGCGGCACGAGCTTCCACTTCGTCACCGAGGGCTTCGAGGCGGCATACGCGCAGGCGCGTAAGGCCGCCGGCGAGGATGGCATCGACATCGCGGGCGGCGCCTCGACCGTGCGTCAGGCCCTCGCCGCCGGAGCGATCGACGAACTCACGCTCGACGTGGTCCCCGTCCTGCTCGGATCCGGCGAG
>DASYJK010000129.1:0-8172 GCA_035996525.1 Solirubrobacterales bacterium | reverse complement strand
AGCAGCTTCGAGAAGCCGTCGCTGGCCAGCAGCGCGATCTTGAAGCCGCGGGCGGCGATCAGCAGGTAGATAAGGATGACGCCGCAGGCGCCGAACAGGCCGACCTCGTTGACGATCAGCGAGTAGATCGTGTCGGTCTGCGCCGCCGGCAGCAGCGCATTATGGGTGCCGGGGATCGTGATCAGCCCTTGCCCGAAGCCCTTGCCGAAGAGGCCGCCGTCGGCCTGGGCGAAGATCGATTGCAGGATCTGGTAGCCGGTGTCCTGATAGTGGGGGTAGGGGTGCAGCCAGACCTCGACCCGGTCGTGGACGTGGGGCACGGTCGCGGCGAAGAACCAGGCGCCGACCGTGAACATCGCCATCCCGATGACGACGAAGGAGAAGCGGCCGGTGGCGACGTAGAGCAGGGCGAGGAAGGCGGCGAAGAACATCAGCGAGCTGCCGAGGTCGCGGATGAAGACGAGCATGAACATCGAGGCGCCCCAGACCACCAGCATCGGCCCGAAGTGCTTCAGCGGCGGCAGCGTCACCCCGAGCACGCGCCGCGCCCCGACGACCAGCACCTCGCGGTTCTCGCGCAGGTAGCTGGCAAGGAAGACGACGATCGCGATCTTCGAGAACTCGGCCGGCTGGAAGGCGAGCGGGCCGAGCTTGACCCCGAGGTAGGCGCCGTTGACCTGCTGGCCGATCCCCGGCAGCCGTGGGGCCAGCAGCAGCAGCAGCCCGACCACGGCGATCGTGTACCGGTAGCGCTCCAGCACCTCGTAGTCGCGCAGGAACTGGATCGTCAGCGCGAAGAGGACGAGGCCCATGACGAACCAGTTGGCCTGGTCGCGGGCGAGAGTGGCGTCGATCCGGTAGATCATCACCAGCCCGAACGCGGTCAGCAGGGCGACCAGCGGGAACAGGTACGGGTCGGCATCGGGGAGGCGGATCCGCAGGTAGAGATGGGTCGCCACGCAGACCGCGAGGAAGTAGGCCCCGTAGATCAGGCTGAGGTTGTCGAGCCGGCTGCCCTCCTGGGCGAAGACCGCGGCGAAGCCGGCGGTGAGCAGGATCGCGACTGGAACCAGGGCGGTCAGCTCCCGGTTCCGGGCGGAGCTCAAGGAACCCCCTGGCTCTTCTGGATGTCTTCGATCAGGGAGACGGCGTCCCCGCGTGAGCGCAGGTCGTGGCCGGTGACCGCGTCCTGGCGCCGCTGCGGCAACGACTCGGTCTGGATCGGACTCGCGTAGCGCTCGTCGTAGAGCTTGATCCCGAACGGCAGTTCATAGGGGACGCCGCGGTAGAGGGCGACGCGGCCGGCGTCGTCGGTGCCGAGGAACCAGACCTGGCGGTTGCCGTACCAGGCGCCATAGGCGAGGGCGGCGATCACGACCACCCCGGCGAGCACCTTCAGCGCCGTGCGCAGCCCGCGGCGTCGCGGCTTGCCGCCGGTGAGCTCCGCGCGCCGCTTGCGGGCCGCCTCGGCGGCGGCGCGGCGGCGCACCTCGGTCGTGGTCAGGCCGGCCTCCTCGGCCGAGCTGCCGACCAGGGTCGCGCCCTCGGCGGGCGCACCTGCCGGAACCCCGTCGGAGGGCCCTTCCGGCGCCGTCGGATCGCCGAGGCGGAAGGCGATCACGGTGATGTTGTCGCGGCCGCCGGCACGGTTGGCTTCGTCGACCAGCGCCCGCACCGCCGACTCCATCGAGGTCGCCCGCGCCAGCAGCTGCCCGATCTGCTCGTCGCCGAGCATCGTCGTCAGGCCGTCGGAGCAGATCAGGAAGACGTCGCCGGGCTGGGCTGGGACCGTCTGCAGATCGACCTCGACCTCCGGTTCGGGGCCGAGGGCTCGGGTGATGATCGAGCGCTGCGGGTGGTCCTCGGCCTGGGCCTCGGTGATCTGGCCCTTGCGCCGCATCTCCTCGACCAGCGAGTGGTCGCGGGTGAGCCGTTCGAAGCGGGCCCCGCGCAAGCGGTAGGCGCGGCTGTCGCCGACGTGCCCGATCGCCACCTCCTCGGCCTCGAGGTCGACGATCGCGGCGGTGATCGTCGTCCCCATTCCGGCCAGGTCGGGATCCTTCTGGGCGTGCTCGTGGATCGTCCGGTTCGCCGCCTGCACGGTCTCCCGCAGGACCCGCTCGGGCGGCCCGGCCGGCAGCTCGCGGTCGAACGACTCGACCGCCGCCTTCGAGGCGACCTCACCCGCCTGGGCCCCACCCATCCCGTCGGCGACGACGAACAGTGGCGCCCGGGTGAAGGCCGAGTCCTCGTTGGCGTTGCGCTGGCGCCCGGTGTCGGTGCGAAACGCCTGGTCGTCGATCCGCAGGGTCATGAGGCCTCGAGCCTGAACACCGTGTCGCCGATCTGAACCGTGTCGCCGTCGATCAGCTCCGCCTCTCCCTTCAGGGTGGCGCCGTTCAGCAGGGTGCCGTTGGTCGAGCTCATGTCCTCGACGAAGGTGCGGCCGCCGCGTTCGAACAGACGGGCGTGGATGCTGGAGGCATAGCGGTCCTCGATCCGCACGTCGGCGTCCTTCGAGCGCCCGATCGAGAGGCCGCCGATCAGGTCGAAGCGCGCGTCCGTTTCGAGGCCGCCGCCGCGCTCGGCGACGAGCCAGGCGTCGAGCCCACGGCCTGGCTCGGCATAGGGCTGGGCGGCGTGGAACCCGGTCGCGTCAGGGGCCGGCGAAACGGTGCGCCGCAAGTCCTTGATCGCACTGCGCGCGATCACGAGCAGGAACAGGTAGAGGACGGCCAGGAAGCCGAACTTCAGGGCGACGGATATCGGGTCATAGGCCACGCGCCCAGCAGATTACGGCCAGCGCCCGTCACTGCTCGATGTCGAAGAGGAAGGTGGTCGTACCGACGGTCACCTGGTCCCCCGGCGAGAGCCGGGTCGAGGGGACGCGGCGGCCGTTGACCTTGATCCCGTTGGTCGAGCCGAGGTCGACGATCTGCCAGTCGCCGGACTCCGATCGGCGCAGCTCGGCGTGGCGGCGGGAGACGTTGGGGTCCGAGAGCACGCACTCGACCGCCTTCGAGCGGCCGATCGTCGCCCGCGGCCCGTCGAGCACGTAGCGGCGGTCGTCGAGCGAGACCACGGCGCGGGTCGAGACCAGCGCGGTGACCGCCTCCTCGGGGTGTTTGGGCCGGCTGCGATCGCGCTCGCGCACGGCCGAGTAGACCATCGTGTGGCCCTCTTCGCCCTGCTTCGGCGCCTCGCCCTCGTGCGCGGGGGGCTTCACCAGGCGGGCCTGGATCCCGAACTCGCCGAGCCGTAGGCGCTCGTCGGTGTCGAACTCGACCGCCGGCCGGGTCAGCAGGTCGTAGCTGCGCCGCCGCGCGTGCTCCAGCAGATAGCCGGAGAGCTCCTGCTCGAGCGAGCGCTCGTAGCCTTCGAGCTTGGCCCGGTCTTTGGTCGAGAGGTAGACCGTGTACTCGTTGGGGACGTAGACGCGTTCGACCGAGGCGGTCTTGTGCGCGTCCATTTCCTTCGCCAGTTTGCGCGCCAGTTCGACCGGCTGCACCTCGGAGCTGAAGGCGCGGCTGAAGACCCCCTCGACGAGGCCTTCGATGCGGGACTCGAGATTGCGCAGGACGCCGATCGGAAAATCCTAGATGTTGGCCGGCATCAGGGAAGCAGGATGCCGTGGCCGAGGGCGAGCCAGGCGCCGAGGGCGGTGGCCAGGGCGAGGGCGCCGAGGCGGACCCCGGCGTGGCCGCGGCTGGGCTGGGTCTGGTCGGCGAGCAGGTCGAGCGAGTCCTCGATCGTCGTGCCCAGCTGCTCCAGCGAGGAGCGGTGGTTGGGACGCGGCGAGAGGCAGGCATCGATCTCGGCGGTCAGCTCGCGCGGCAGGTCGGGGCGCAGCCGCCGCAGCGGCCGGGTGCGGTCGCCGATCGCCCGCGCGGTCGCCGCCGGGCTCGAGCGCCGGTGCGGGTTCTCGCCGCTCCAGCACTCGTAGAGCATCAGGGCCAGCGAGTAGACGTCGGCCTCGGGGCCGGCGGGACGGCCCTCGGCCTGCTCGGGGGACATGTAGGCGAGGGTGCCGACGACGTCGCCGGGGGCGGTCAGCGCGGCGCCGTCGGCAAGGTGGGCGACGCCGAAGTCCATCAGCTTCGCCCGCGACTCCCCTTCGCACTGGCCCTCGGTCACCTGCACGTTCTGCGGCTTGATGTCGCGGTGGACGACACCGCGCGAGTGGGCGTGGTCGAGCGCCTCGCAGAGGTCGGCGCCGATCTCGCCGATCTCGCGGTCGGAGAGCTCGCCGGCGTGGGCGAGGCGGGCCAGGGTCGAGCCCTCGACCAGCTCGCTGACCAGCAGGGCGTTGCCGTCCTCCTCGCCCATCTCATAGAGGGTGACGATGCCGGGGTGGTTGAGCCGGGCGGCGGCCTGGGCCTCGCGCAAGACCCGCCGTCCGGCCTCGCCGCGCTGCTCGATCGCCTTGACCGCGACCGGGCGCTCGAGGCGGCCGTCCCAGGCCTCGTAGACGACGCCGAAGCCGCCGCTGCCGATGCGGCGCTCGATCAAGAAGCGGTTGAGGACCAGGGAACCGACCAAAGCTCCTTCCATTTCGCTTCCCCGGCCGTTTGTCCTGCCCGCCCGGGGCTGGGAAAAACCCACCGTTTGCGGGCGCTCTGGACGCTCCGACCCCGCCAGGCTTCATACTCTTCGGCCACGCAACCAGCTTGGAGAGCCGCTTCTTGGAGGATTCACCAGTACGCGCACCGCGACGTCGCGAGCGCCCACCACGCCGCCCCGAACGCCAGCAGATCATGCTGCGGCGCGGCCTCGCGCTCGGCGGCGGCCTGATCGTCCTGATCCTGATCGTGCTCGGGGTCAAGGGCTGCCTCGACGCCCGCGCCAACCGTGAGCTCAGCGACTACGCGCGCAACGTCACCCAGATCGTCAAGGAGACCGAACAGACCAGCAAGAGCTTCTTCGGCAAGCTCTCCGATCCCGGCAACCTCTCGGTCACCGACTTCACCGCCGAGGTCAACGCCGACCGCAGCGCCATGGACAACTACGCCGCGCGGGTCGACGGCCTCAGCGCTCCCGGCGACATGGGCCGGGCCCAGAACGCGCTGGAGCTGACCTACGAGCTGCGCGCCAGCGCGATGACCGAAATCGCCAACCAGATGCCGACCGCGCTCGGCGACGCCGGTGCCGCCAAGGCGACCGCGGCGATCTCGCGGCAGATGCGCAAGCTGCTCGCCGCCGACGCCCTCTACGCGGCGATCGTGCGGCCGGAAATCAACGGCGTCCTCGCCAGCAACGGGATCGAAGGCAGCGACGTCCCCAAGAGCGTCTTCCTGCCCGAAGAAACCAAGTGGCTGGAAGAAAGCTCCGTCGCCGGTGCGCTCGGCACGGTCAGCGGCTCCAGCGCCGGCAGCACCTCGGGCGTGCACGGCCTCGAACTCAGCGGCGTCAGCATCAACGGCACCGAACTGAGCGAAGAAGCGGTCGGCATCGCCGCCGAAGAAGGAGCCGAAGTCGAAGTGACGGTGGAAAACCAGGGCGAATCGACCGAGAACGGCATCGGCGTCACGGTCAAGGCCGGTAGCACCGAAGTGCAGGGGGACATCGAAACGATCGGGGTCGGCGAAACCGCCAGCACCTCGCTGCTGCTGACGCCGACGCCGAGTGGCGAAGTCACGCTCGAAGTCAAGGTCGACACCGTGCCCGGCGAGGAACTCGCCGAAAACAACGAAGCCAGCTATACCGTCGTCTTCGAATAACGCCCGCGCACTAGGCTGAGGCCCATGCGAATCGCCTACCTCGGCCCGGCCGGAACCTTTACCGAGGACGCGCTCGGCGAGGCGACCGAGGAGGGGTTCGAGCCGCTGCGCACAGCGACGATCCACGACGCGATCCTCGCCGTGCAGGCGGGCGAGGCCGACCGCGCGCTGGTCCCCTTCGAGAACTCGATCGAGGGCTCGGTCCGCGGCACCCTCGACACCCTCGCCTTCGAGGCCGAGGCGGTGACGATCGTCGGCGAGCACGACTACGCGGTCCGCGCCCATCTGATCGGCCGTGAGCCGGTCGAGCTGGGCGCGGTCGAGGCCGTCCTCTCCCACCAGCAGCCACTGGCCCAGTGCGCCCGCTTCCTGCGCGAGCAGCTGGCCGGGGTCGAACTGCGCAGCGTCAGCAGCACCGCGGCGGCGGTGCGGATGGTCGCCGAGTCGGTCCGCCCCTGGGCTGCGATCGGCTCCCGCGCCGCGGCCGAGCTCTACGGCTGCGCGATCCTGCGCGAGGGGATCCAGGACGAGGCCGACAACGTCACCCGCTTCGTCTGGATCGCCCCGGCGGGGACCAGGCCGGGAACCGGGGAGACCTGGAAGACCTCACTGGTCTTCTCCGAGCTGGGCGAAGACCACCCCGGCGCCCTGGTCAACGCGCTCGGCGAGTTCTCCAGCCGCCGGATCAACCTCAGCCGGATCGAGTCGAGGCCGCTGCGCAGCGGCCTCGGCCGCTACATGTTCTTCTGCGACCTCGACGGAGCCGAGACCGATGGGGTCGTCGCCGAGGCGATCGCGGCCCTCCGCACCAAGGCGGAGTCGGTCCGGATTCTCGGCTCCTACCCGGTCGACTGACGGGCCCCGAACGGCGCGAGAGGCGTCGCCGCTTGGCGACCTGCCTACAATTCTCGGCAGTCATGGCTCGAGTCCTCGTACTCAACGCAACCTATGAGCCGATCAACGTCTGCACGTTGAGACGCGCCGCTGTGCTGCTGCTGAAGGAGAAGGCGGAGCTGCTCGAGCAGCGCGCCGGCGCTCTCCACTCCGAGCACATGACGATGGAGCGCCCCGACGTGATCCGCCTCGTCAACTACGTGCGGATCCCCCGCGAGGCCCACCGCCGCAAGATCACCCGCCGCGCCGTCCTCGCCCGCGACTCCTGGACCTGCCAGTACTGCGGCTCGACCAAGTCGGGCCTGACCGTCGACCACGTGATCCCCCGCAGCCGCGGCGGCAAGTCGGTCTGGGAGAACATCGTCGCCGCCTGCGCGACCTGCACCCGCCGCAAGGGCAACCGCCTCCCCCGCGAGATCCACATGCACCCCAAGAACGACCCCAAGGCGCCCCCGGCCACGGTCTTCATCCAAGTAGCCAGCCCCAAGATCCCGCAGGCTTGGCAGCAGTATTTGCCTCAAGCTGCATAGGTCCAGGCCGCTAAGGAGGTCAGGTACCCCTCTCCCGAAGACCGTCGCGCAGCTGAGCGAACTCCCGGGGCGCCAATGCTTGCTCTGGAGCCTTCGTGAGAGGGGTACCTGACCTCCTTCCGCACTACTCGTATGCCAGCCGCTGCATTGGCTGAACTGCCCTCACTCTCACGGTCGGGGAGCCGGGAGTTTGCTCGTTTCGCAGAGAGGAGCTCGTGACGGAGGTGTGTGTCCCCCTTTCACGGAGGCTCCCGAAACCACGATGGCGCGCTTGGAGCGCGCCCAGCTGCGCGACGGTCTCCGGGGAAGGGGGACACACACCTCCGTCACCCGGCCCCTTCAGAGAGACCTAGCTGGCGTCCCCATCAACCGAGTCAGTGTCGATCGCCGGCAGTTCATCCTCCGGCGGCTCCTCGGCCGGTTCCGACTCGCTGTCGGACTCGACCACCAGGGCGACGGCGCTGACGACGTCGTCGTCCTTGATGTTCATCACCTTGACGCCCTGGGTCGAGCGGCCCATCTGGGAGATGCCGCTGACGGAGGTGCGCTGGACCATGCCGTTCTGGGAGATGAAGAGCAGCTCTTGGTGCTCGCCGACGATCAGGGCGCCGGCGAGGCCACCCTTCTTCTCGGTCAGCCTCGCGGTCAGCACGCCTTTGGTCCCGCGGCCCTTGACCGGGTATTCGGAGACCGGGGTGCGCTTGCCGTAGCCGTTCTCGGTGACGACAAAAAGTTCGGTGTCGTTGCGAGCGATGTCCATCGCCAGGACCCGGTTGTCCTTGCCGGACACGTTCATGCCTTTGATACCGCTGGTGTCGCGTCCCATCGAGCGCACCAGCTGCTCCGAGAAGCGCGAGGCGTGGCCGGAGTGGGAGACGATGAGGATGTCGTCTTCGCCCGAGGTCAGCCGCACCTGGACCAGCTCGTCACCCTCGCGGACCTTGATCGCGATGATCCCGTCGGCGCGGATCGGCGTGTTGTAGGCGAGGAACTCGGTCTTCTTGATCAGGCCTTTGGCGGTGGCGAAGGCG
>DASYJK010000128.1:0-18794 GCA_035996525.1 Solirubrobacterales bacterium | reverse complement strand
CGCCGGCGTCACCATGGAGGTCACCGAGGTCAAGGTGCAGGACGGCAAGCTGGTCGCCGAGCGCCCGATCCTGCAGGACTCCGAGATCGCCGACGTCGGTTACGTCAGCGAGCCCGGCATCATCATCAGCCGCCTCAACGCCTTCGACGCGAAGGAGAGCGGTGGCACGGCTGCGGTCGTCGACGTCGAGGTCGAGCTCTCGGCCTGGTCGACCAAGGCGACGATGGTCCAGCGCGGCGAGCAGCGTGGCGCCGACGTCAACATCGAGGACGCCGACATTCTGGTCGGCGGCGGACGTGGCCTCGGCGCTGCCGAGGGCTTCAAGCTGGCCGAGGAACTGGCCGAGTCGATGGGCGGCGCCGTCGCCGCGACCCGTGCGGTCGTCGACGCCGGCTGGTACCCCTACGCGGCCCAGATCGGCCAGACCGGGAAGACGGTCGCGCCGAAGCTCTACCTCGCCGCCGGCGTCTCCGGCGCGATCCAGCACAAGGTCGGGATGCAGAACTCGGAGAACATCCTGGCGATCAACAAGGACCCGAACGCTCCGATCTTCGAGTTCTCGGATCTCGGCGTGGTCGGCGATCTGCACAAGATCGTCCCCAAGCTGACCGAGGCGATCAAGGCGAAGAAGGGCGGCTGAGCAAGTGCCAGGGATAGCGCCGAGTGAGTTCCCACCGCCGTTCGAGTCGGCCGACGTAATCGGCCCGCCCACGGACGCGGAGGACGAGCGCATCGAGGTTGGCGTGGCGATCGTCGGCGGTGGCCCCGCCGGCCTCGCCTGCGCCAACAAAGTCATGCAACTGCTCGAGCACGAGCCGGAGCTGACCGAGAAGCTCGGCGAAGTCCCCGTCGCCGTCATCGAGAAGGGCAAAGTCGCCGGAGCCCACCTGCTCTCCGGCGCCAACATGCGCCCCTCGGCGATGGAAGAGCTGTTCCCCGACCTCGACAAGTCGGAGTGGCCGGTCTACCAGGAGGTGACGAAGGACGCGGTCTACATGCTGACGTCCAAGAAAGCGTTGCCGCTGAAGCCGATGCCGCCGAATTTCAAAAATCACGGCAACTACGTCACCTCGGTCTCGAAACTGGGCCGCTTCCTCTCCGAGAAAGCCGAGGAAGCCGGCGTCTACATCCTCTCCGAGACCGCCGCGACCAAGCTGCTGGTCGAGGACCGGGTCGTCAAGGGCGTGCGCTCCGGCGACCGCGGCCGCGGCAAGGACGGCGAAGAGCTCGGCAACTTCGAGCCCGGCTCCGACGTGATCGCCAAGGCGACGGTGCTCGCCGAGGGCACCGTCGGCCACCTCAGCTACGCCGCCTACGACTACTTCGACCTCCACGGGGCCGACCCGATGCGCTGGGAGCTCGGGGTCAAAGAGGTCTGGGAGGTGAAGGAGCCGCTCGACCGGGTCATCCACACGATGGGCTGGCCATTGCGCAAAGCCGCTCGCTTCAACGAGTTCGGCGGCAGCTTCATCTACCCGATGGGCGAGGACAAGATCTGCATCGGCCTCGTCGTCGGCCTCGACTACACCGACGCCACCTTCAGCTGCCACGACGCGCTGCAGCTGCTCAAGACCCACCCCTTCATCGAGAAGATCCTCGACGGCGGCAAGCGGGTCGCCTGGGGCGCGAAGACGATCCCCTCCGGCGGCTACTTCTCGATGCCGAAGCGGCTCGCGGTGCCGGGGATGATGATCGCCGGCGATGCCGCCAGCATGGTCAACGTGCCGACCCTGAAGGGCGTCCACTACGCGATGCACGCGGGGATGTACGCGGCGGAGACGATCGTCGAGACCCTGAAGCGGGACATCGATTCGGTCAACTTCGAGGCCTACGACGAGAAGGTCCACGACTCGCTGATCGAGAAGGAGATCTACGAGTCGCGCAACATGCGCCAGCCCTTCTCCAAAGGCTTCTTCGTCGGCGGCGCGATCGCCTCGGCGATGACGATGACCAAAGGCAACTTCCCCGGCGGCCACTGGAGCCAGGAGGACGACGCCGAGCACGCGATGGACATCGGCAAGGCCGGCGACATGTACGTCAAGGCCGACAACGAGCTGACCTTCAACAAGCTCGACTCGGTCTTCCTCTCGGGCAACGCGACCCGCGACGACGCCCCCAACCACGTCCGCATCCAGACCCGCGTCCCCAAGGAGATCGCCCAGACCTGGGTCTCGATGTGCCCGGCCCAGGTCTACGAGATCCCCGACGACCAGCTCGAGAGCGGCGCCTCCACGGTCGATGTCCACGTCACCGCATCCAACTGCGTCCAGTGCGGCGCGATCACCGCCAAGGGCGGCCGGCTGACCCTGCCCGAGGGTGGCGACGGGCCCCTGTACCAGGAGACGTAGAGAAGAAATTCCACGGGTAGGCGAACTCGCCACCTGTGTCGGGCTATTCGGTGGGATGGTCGCGGTCGGGGGATTTATCGCGCATGCGAAGCCGGTGCTTTCGGGGGCTTCGGAGCGGCAGATTCGCCGCGCGACGATAGTCGGTGGCGTGGCTGGGCTTGTAATCTCTCTGTCTGTCGTCGTGTTGTCTGCATCAATTGCTAAGTGACTTGATGAACGAACGCCGCGCTCTTCCTCGTAATCCTGGGGACGGCTGTCTCAGTGGTCGGTGGGTTGCTGGGCCTGAGCGCGATCCACGCGAACGAGACGGTCATCCTTCTCGGCGTGATCGTGCCGCTCATCCTCGGCCCTTATCTCTGCGCCGAGGTGGTCATGCGCTACGGATCCTCCGGACAGCCCCATCACTGACCAGCCGCAGGCGCCGGGTATGGTCGCCGCGTGCTCGCCCTCGGGATACTCGCGGCGATAGGGGCCTCGTGCCTCTACAACACCTCGATCGCGTTGCAGGCGCTGGAGGCGCGGGATGTGCCGCACGAGCACTCGCTGCGGATCTCGCTGATCGGGAAGCTGGTGCGGAACCCGAAGTGGCTGGGGGCGACGGTCCTGGGGCTACTGGGCTGGCCGTTGGAGATCGTGGCCTTGCTCCTGGCGCCACTGACGGTGGTGCAGCCCTGCCTGGTCAGCGGGCTGATCGTGCTGCTGTGGCTGGGGGCGACGAAGCTGGGGGAGACCCCGGGCCGGCGGGAGTTCTTGGCGGTCGGCGCGATCGTCGTTGGGGTCGCTGGCGTTGCGTGGGCCGCGCCCGACCGGACCACCGACCACGCCGGCACCGTCGCGATCCTCGTCGCCCTCGGCCTGGTCGCGATCCCGGTCGCGGCCCCGTATGTATTCAGGCGCCGCGCCTCCTCACTCAGCCTTCTCGCGGTGCTCGGCGCCGGCTTCGGCTACGCCTGGACGGCGATCGCCAGCAAGCTCCTCACCGACGAGCTGGCCGCGGGAACGCTGCTGGTCGCGGTCGTCTGGCTGGCCACTGCCCTCGCCTCCGAGGGCCTGGCGCTGCTGAGCGAGATGAGCGCGCTGCAGCGACGGCCGGCCACCCACGTGGCGCCGGTGATGTTCGCGGTGCAGGTTTTGGTACCGGTGATCCTGGCGCCGCTGATCTTCGAAGAGAAGTGGTCGACGACGCCGCTGAACGGGGCGGTGCTGGTCGCCTTCATGGCTGTGGCACTGGCCGGGACGACTTTGCTGGCGGGTTCCCGGGTGGTCGGCGCCGTGATCGAGTCCGCGCACGCGGGAGACTGATCTTCGGCTTGTCCGGGTAATTGATCCGGTTTCGCTGCTAGCCTTGCGGCCGCCTTCGGCGCAGTACCCCGTCAAGTCCCGCCAGGGCGCAGTCCCCAGCCACACTCACCCAAGGAGTCATCGTAGGCCCCGCAGAAACCACCCGGCCTGACGCGACCAAGTTCGCGATCGGGTTCGATCACCGCGACCGCACGCGTTTGTTCGAGCTATGGACCGAGGTCCTCGATTCCGAGCAGTGGTCGGAGGGCGCCAAGCTGAAGGCGTTCGAGGAGCGCTGGGCGCAGTGGAACGGGCTCCCGAGCCTGGGGCTCTCCAGCTGGGCCGGCGGCGCCCTGGCCGCGCTCGAGTTTGCCGGCGTCAAGGGCGAGACCGTGCTCTGCCCCTCCAATACCTTCATGGCGACGCCGCTGGCCGCGATCGGCGCCGGTGCCGAGGTCGAGTTCGTCGACTGTCGCCGCGACGATCTCTGCATGTCCTTCGAGGATTTCGAGGCGAAGGCGGAGCGCCACAAGCCGCGTGCCGCGATCCTCGTTCACATCGGCGGCCACATCGCCTTCGACGCCGAGCGGATCGCCGCTTACTGTCGCGAGAACGGGATCTTCCTGCTCGAGGACTGCGCCCACGCCCACGGCGCCGACTGGAACGGCGGCAAGCCGGGCGGGTTCGGCGACGCCGGCGTCTACTCGCTCTACGCAACCAAGACCGTCTCCACCGGCGAGGGCGGCGTGCTCGTCTCCGGCGACGAGGAGCTGATCGAGTTCGCCGCCAAGTTCCGCAACTACGGCAAGTTCGAGCACGAGGTCGACGGGCTCAACTTCCGGATGAGCGAGTTCACCGCCGCCCTGGCCCTGGTCCAGGCCGAGCGGATGGAGGAGATCGTCGCCTGGAAGAACGAGTACGCCCGCGAGCACCTCGACCCGCTCTACCCGGGCCGCCTCGAGCTGCCCGAGGGCATGACCTCCGGCTACTACAAGTACATCGTCTTCGAAGAGCTCGAGAAGAGCACCGGCAAGGTCTACGACCAGCCCTGTCACCGCATCATGGGCCGCTCCGACGAGCTGCCGAACACCGACTGGGTGGCCGAGAACCACTGGTGCGCGCCGCTCTACTACCGACCAGAGAGCCGCGAGGCGGCCCTGAGCAAGGAGACTGCATGAGGGTCCTGGTAACCGGCGGCGGTGGCTTCATCGGCTCCCACGTGGTCGATCGCCTGCTCGACCGCGGGATCACCCCGCGGATCTTCGACCTCAGCGCCTCGCCCTACCACTCGCCGCTCGAGGTCGAGACCTTCACCGGCTCGATCACCGATCCGGCCAACCTCGACCTGGCGATGCGCGACTGCGACGCCGTCATCCACCTCGCCGCGGTCGCCGACGTCGGCCACGTCCTCGCCGACCCGGTCTTGGCCGAGGAGGTCAACACCCGCGGCACCCTCAACGTGCTCGAGGCGGCCGCCGGCGCCAAGGTCGGTCGCGTCGTCTACGGCTCGACCACCTGGGTCTACAGCGACTGCGTCGAGCAGGACGTCAGCGAGGAGACGCCGATCCCGGCTCCGCGCCACATCTACACCGCGACCAAGCTCGCCGGCGAGACCTACTGCGCCGGCTACTCCGAGCTCTACGACCTCGACAGCACGATCCTGCGCTTCGGCATCCCCTACGGCCCCCGCGCCCGCGCCGCCGGCGTCGTCGCCAAGTTCACCGACCTCTCCTTCGAAGGCAAGGCGCTGACGATCGCCGGCGACGGCAGCACGACCCGCAGCTTCATCTACGTCGAGGACCTCGCCGACGGCATCGTCGCCGCCCTGGCCCCCGAGGCCGCCGGGCGCACCTACAACCTCTCCGGCGATGAGGTCGTGACGATCCTCGAAATCGCCGAGCGCGTCCAGGAAAACGTCGAGACCTGCGAGATCACCCACACCCCACCGCGACCCGGCGACTTCCCGGGCAAGGGGATCTCGAACGAGCGCGCGCTCGAGGAGCTTGGCTGGAAAGCGGAAACGAGCTTCAAAGAGGGCGTGCGCAAGTACGTCGAATGGGTCCGCAGCAGCGTCCGCCCGCCGGACCCGATCCCCGGTAAAACGCCCTCGCTCAACGGCAACGAACACGCCGCCGGTGCCCTGCTCGCCGGTGCCGCCCGCGCGGAGGAGCGCCCGCCGCGGGTCCTGGTCCTGACCGCCGACATCGGCGAGGGCCACGACCTGCCGGCGCGGATCATCAAAGCCGACCTCGAAGAAGAGGTTCCGGGCGCCGAGGTGGAGATCGCCAACGGCCTCGACGCGATGGGCAAGATCTGCGCCGCGGTCCTGCGCAACGGCTCCAAGGTCACCTTCCGCTGGATGCCCTGGCTGTTCGACATCCAGTACTGGCTGATCACCAAGTTCGCCCCGGCCCGCTGGTTCTTCCACCATCTCGGCTACCTGGTCGGCGGCCGTGGCCTGGCGAAGCTGATCGCCGAACGCGATCCGGACACCGTGATCTCGACCTATCCGGGCGTGACCGCGGTGCTGGGGATGCTGCGCGAGAACCGCCGCCTCGACATTCCCGTGCAGTCGGCGATCACCGATCTCGCCGGCCTGCGTTACTGGGCCCATCCCGGCGTCGACCTCCATTACGTGACCCACCCAGAGTCGATCGAGGAGGTCGAGAAGCTGGTTGGGCCGGGCACGGTCGAGTGGGTGCGCCCGCCGATCTCGCGCGAGTTCCTGATGCCCCGCACCCGCCGCGACGCTCGCGAGGCCCTCGACCTGCCGGCCCACGCCCGCGTCGTGCTCGTCTCCGGCGGCGGCTGGGGAGTCGGCGATCTCGAGGGCGCGATCCGCTCGGCGCTGGTCGGCGACGACACCATCGTCGTCTGCATCACCGGCCGCAACGACGTCGCCCGCGAGAAGCTGGAGAAGGATTTTGGCGACAACGAGCAGGTCCGCGTCCTCGGCTTCACCGAGCAGATGAGCGACTGGATGGCAGCGGCCGACGCGATGATCCACGCCACCGCCGGCCTGACCGTGCTCGAGGCCCACATCCGCGGCTGCCCGGTCGTCTCCTACGGCTTCTCGGCCGGCCACCTGCGTGCCAACAACGCCGCCTTCGAGCGCTTCGGCCTGGCCGAGGTCGCCCGTTCCGATCATGAGCTGGAGTCGGTCCTGCGCCACGTCACCAAAGAGCGCCAGTCGCCCGACTCGTCCTTCGCCTCGCTGCCCTCGATCGCTTCGCGGGCGCTGTCGGTGCGGCCGCAGGTGCGCCTGCAGCCGGTCTGGCGCCTGCGCACCGAGCGGGTCGTTGCCGCCGCCGCCCTGGCCGTCGTGGCCGTTGTCCTGATGCTCTCCGTCTTCCAGCGCGAGAGCCCGCTGACGGTCGCGAAGCCGGTGACCAGCCGCATCCACCTCGGCAAGGACAACGACACCAGCAGCACCCAGGCCGCGGCCCAGCCGGCATCGGCCCAGCCGGTCAGTCACCAGGAAGCCGCGACCTCCGCGCCTTGATCGGCGCCGCCGCCGGGGCCGGTCTCGCCGCGACCGTCGTCGCCCACGCCGCTCCGGCGCTGGCACCAGTGGTGCCGGCGATCGGCAACGCGCTGCCGGTCGTCCTGCGCCAGGACGGGGAGGAGGGGGTGGCGCTCACCTTCGACGACGGGCCGCATCCGCAGGGGACGCCGACGATCCTGGAGACGCTGCGCGAGGCTGGCGCTGTGGCGACCTTCTTCCTCGCCGGCGAGCAGGTCGTGCGGCGGCCGGCCTTGGTTGCGGAGATCGCTGCCGCCGGTCACCGGGTGGAGCTGCATTGCCACCGGCATCGCAACCAGCTTCGTCTCACCCCTCGTCAACTGCTCGACGACGCCGAGCGGGCACGATCGGCGATCGAGGAGGCGAGCGGGCAGGCGATTGCCGACTACCGCCCGCCCTACGGGATCTTCAGCGCCCTCGGCCTGCGGGCGGTGCGTGGACGCGGCTGGCGACCGGTGCTGTGGTCGCGGTGGGGGCGGGACTGGGACCGCCGGGCGACCCCAGGCTCAATTGCCCGTCGCGCCAGCGCCGACACCAGGGCCGGTGACATCCTGCTCCTGCACGACGCCGACTACTACAGCGCGCCGGGTTCCTGGGTTCGCACCGCCGCCGCCCTGCCGATCATCCTCGAGGAGCTCGAGGCACGGGGGCTGAAGTCGATGCTGCTGCGTCGCGGCGGGGCAGCGACGACGGTCCACTGATCGCAGCCCGCGAAGGCTTCGTCGAGTTGCTGCGCCATGATGCTCTTCGGTCGTGCTTGGTCGAAGATCTGCTTGGCCACGAACTCTCCGTCCTGGTAGGGGTCGAGGAAGATTCCCTGCCTGGTCGGACGAAAAAGCTGCACTTTGCGAACTTCTGGGAACGTCTGTTCGCTTTAGGCAGCGGCCGCGAACGCCGCGATCTCCTCGCTCAGTCGCTGTGGCTGGTCCAGCGCCACAAAGGTTCCGGCGTCGGCGATCTCGACCACGCGGGCGTTGCCGGCCTCGCCGGCCAGCCTTTCCGCGCCGGAGATCGGGAAGAGCTTGTCGCCAGGGGCCCAGGTGAAGAGGATCGGCAGCTGTGAGCCGCGCAGCTTCTCGGCGGCCGCGAGCGTGTAGCGCTTGTGCATGTCCACGGTCACCTTCTTGAGGTCGTGGCGGACGCCCGGGTCGTTCAGCCCTGGCGCCATCCAGGACGCGACCAGCTCGGCCGGGATCGGCTTCCGCGTGAACGGCTTGAAGGCGGCACGGGCGATGGCGCCGGAGCGGAAGGGAAGCGAGAGCAGGGTCATCCCACCCGGCAGCTTGGCCAGCGGCGGCATCGCCTTGAAGATCCCCGGCGGGAAGTTCTCGTAGGTGTCGCAGTTGGTCAGGACCAGGCGACCGACCCGCTCCGGGTGGCGGGTGACGAGGATCTGCGACATCGCGCCGCCGGAGTCGTTGCCGACGATCGTCACGTCCTCGAGATCGAGCGCCTCGAGGAAGGAGGCGATCGTCGCCGCGACCCCGGGAGGAGTGAGATCGGCATCGGGCTTCATCGCGATCTGCTGCGCTCCGATCGGCCAGTCCGGGGCGAGGCAGCGAAAGCGGTCGGAGAGGCGGTCGACGACCCCACCCCAGAGGCGCCCGTCGACCAGATAGCCGTGGACGAAGACGATCGGCTTGCCGCTGCCCGCCTCGCGATAGCGGATCCGTCCCGCCGGGAGATCAATCTCTTTACGCTCGCTGGTGTCGACAGTCATTCGATTCCTCCTGAAGTAAGTGAGCCGCAAGCTATGAGTTGCTAGCTGGATCTGTTTATCTGTCTATTATTCTCACTAACATACATACAGCATGAATGTAAGTCCAGAAAGGCGCACGCAGGCGGAGCGGGCTGAGGCGACGCGAGCGGCGCTGATCGCCGCCGCGCGCCGGCTCTTCACCGCGCGCGGCTACGACGAGGTCGGCACCGAGGAGATTGTTCGCGCCGCCGGGGTCACCCGCGGCGCTCTCTACCACCACTTCGGCGGCAAGTCGGGCCTGCTCGACGCCTCCTACGAGCAGCTCGAGGCCGAATCGACCGAGCGGGTCGCGCGGATCGTGCTCGGCTCCGACCTGCACAGCCCCCTGGAGGCGATGAAGGCGGGGGTCGAGGCCTTCCTCGACGAGTGCGCCGAGCCGGAGCTGCGCCAGATCGCCCTCCACGACGCGCCCGCGGTGCTGGGCTGGGATCGCTGGCGGGAGATCGGCGCCGCCAACGGCCTCGGCCTGATCGAAGCGAGCCTGGCGGCGGCGATCGAGGCGGGGGAGATCCGCCAGCTGCCGGTGAAGCCGATGGCGCACATGCTGATGGGGGCGCTGGACGAGGCGGCGATGCTGGTCGCCCGCTCCGAAGACCCGGCCAGCCGCGGCGAGGTGACGACGGTCCTACTTGCGCTGCTCGAGAGCTTCGCCGTCCCGGGCCCGGCCTAGGCGCACCGCGACATCGGCGCCGTCGACCTCGATCGCGTCGCCGGGGGCGAGCCGGCGCGACTCCTTCTGCGCGTACATACGTACGTCGGCCAGCTGCATCGCCGGTGCCGGCGCGTCGGCTTCCTCGGGGATGGTCACGGTGCCCCAGGCCGCGTTGAGCTCGAAGCCCGGCCCGCTCGCGGTCAGCGCTTCGGCAGTCAGCTTGGCCACCTCGCCGTTGCGGCCGTCGGTACCGGTGGTGAGGACGGCGAACTCGTCGCCGCCGATCCGGTAGGCATCGCCGTCGGATCCCAGCGCATCCATCAGCTGAGCTCCCATCCGCTTCAGCATCGCGTCACCCGCGGGGTGGCCGAAGGTGTCGTTGTAGCGCTTGAAGCCGTTGAGGTCGAGCAGGATCAGGGTCAGCGGCTCCTCCCCGGCGCGCAGGCAGCGCGCCGCCAGGTCGACCTGCAGCCGGCCCTGGTTGCCGAGCCCGGTCAGATGATCCGTCCGCACCTGCTCCAGCAATCGCTTGTTCTCGCGCACGCTGAGGCCGAGACGAGCGATCACGGCGACCATCGTCGCCGCCCACAGCACCGTGGTCAGGGCGCTGGCGCGACTGAAGTACTGCATCGCGAAGAGCCCGATCATCACCGTCGCGAAGAAGGCCGGGACCATCAGCTCGCGCCAGCCGTCGAAGCGGGCCATCGGCTGGATCGTGTCGGCGCGGGTCTGCCAGGCCTCGGCGCCGATGCAGGCGGCGGCGAGCAGGTAGATCGGTTCGATCCAGTCGCCCCCGGGGAGGCTGGCGTCGGTGCTCTGGAGCGTGTAGGCGACGTCGGCGACGACCAGGGCCGCGAGGCCGACGAGCAGCAGCGACCAGGTCCGGCCGGGGCGCCAACGGGTCAGGGCGACGACGCCAACGACGAGGGCCAGCATCAGGATGTCGCCGATCGGATAGGCGAGGGTGGTCGCGATCTGGATCGGCGTGCCGGTGGTGCGGTCGGCGACGAACTCGAAGATCAGCGCCGCGCCGAGGGCCGCCGTTCCGAGCGCGGCGATCAGGCCGTCCATCCAGAGGCGCCAGTCCAGCTCGCGGGCCCGGGCGCGAACCAGGAGGTAGACGCCGGTTGCCGCCAGCGGGTAGAAGGCGAGGTAGCCGATGTCGGCCGGCGACGGATAGGGCGGCGAGGGATCGCCGACCAGGAACGCGGTCCAGTAGATCTCCGAGGCACCCCAGCAGAGGACCGCCGCGGCGAGCGCGAGCCAGGCCGTGCGCTCGCTCCCCGCCTTGTCGGCTTTGAGCAGGCAGGCGAGGCCGGCGCTGACCACGACGGCGTCGTACAGAGGTCCATTTACCGCGGATTGGAGCCCGGATCCGCCGATTCCCAGCCAGTCGACGAGGGTGACCGCGAGGGCCCCTCCGAAGAGCACAAACCCAATTGCCGAGCGCAGCCTGGGGCTGCCGCCGAGGCGATCTGCGGGGCCGGTTAGTTCCACAAGGGGGTATCGGCACCAGGGGGGCGTTCCTACACCGCGAGCCCACTGCTCTAGAATGTTCAGCATGAAGGCAGGAATCCACCCTGAGTACACGCTCGCCAACGTGCATTGCTCGTGCGGCAACCAGTTCTACACGCGGTCGACTAAAGACGACCTGCATGTCGAGCTCTGCTCCGAGTGCCACCCGTTTTACACCGGCAAGCAGAAGCTGGTTGACACCGGCGGCCGCGTCGAGCGCTTCCAGCGCCGCGCCGCCAAGCACCGGGCCGGGAAGTAACTCGTGAGCCCGCCGGTGGGCTCGGCACAGGCGTCCCCTGTCCCCTCCTCGCAGAACGGGGGGGATCCGCTGCGCATGCCCGACGGCGCCCTGGTCGCCAAGCGCGACGCGCCGGTCGGCGGTCAGGCGGTTCTGGAGGGCGTGATGATGCGAGGCGTCGCCGTCTGGGCGGTCGCCGTGCGCACCCCCGAGGGGCAGATCGAAATCGAGTCCGAGGCGCTGGTCCCCTGGGCGCAGCGGCACCGGATCTGGCGGCTGCCGATCATCCGCGGCGTCGTCGCCCTCGGCGAGTCGATGAAGATCGGCTTCAAAGCCCTGGCGATCTCTGCCAACGCCCAGATGGAGGAGGAAGAGGGCGAGAAAGAGGAGATCGGCGGCTGGGTCTGGGGCCTCACCATCGCCTTCTCGCTGCTGCTCTCGATCGGCCTCTTCTTCGTCGTCCCGGTCGGGCTGACCAGCCTGGTCAAGGACCAGCTCGGCTCACCCTTCCTCTTCTGGCTGGTCGAGGGGGTCCTGCGGACCGGGATCTTCATCGGCTACATCCTCGCGATCAGCAAAATGCCCGATCTGCGGCGCGTCTTCGAGTACCACGGGGCCGAGCACAAGACGATCTCCTGCTACGAGGCCGAAGACGAGCTGATCCCCTCGCGGGCCAAGCTCTACTCGCGCCTGCACCCACGCTGCGGGACCAGTTTCCTGCTGATCGTGATGGTGCTGGCGATCTTCGTCTTCGCCCCGATCGGGCTGCCGGCCTGGTACTGGCTGGTGCTCTCGCGGATTCTCGGCATCCCGCTGATCGCCGGCCTCTCCTACGAGGTGATCAAGTGGGCCGGGAAGAACCGGCGCAAACGTTGGGTGCGGGCGGTGATGTGGCCGGGGCTGATGCTGCAGAACCTGACCACGCGTGAGCCCGACGAAGAGCAGCTGGCGGTGGCGATCGCCTCCCTGAACGCGGTCTTGGCCCGGGAGAATCCCGAGGAGGCTGCCAAAGCCCAGCACATAGAGATCGTCGCGTAGCTCCCGTCTAGGGTTGAGCGATGATCGAGCAGCTGGTCGAGCAGATTCAGGCGCGCTTTGGCGACCTCGAGGCGCAGATGTCGGACCCCGAGGTGATCGCTGACCGGGCGCGTTACGCCGAGGTCGGTCGCGAGTACCGCGAACTGCAGCCGGCCCACGTGCTGGCGGGCGAGTACGCGACCCTGAAAGACGACCTCGAAGGCGCCCGCGAGCTGCTCGAGGAGGGTGAGGACGAGGAAATGCGCAAGGTCGTCGAAGAGGCCCCGGCGCGGATCGAGGAGCTGGAAGAGGAGATCCGGCTGGCGATGGTCGAGCGTGACCCCAACGACGACAAGAACGTGATCGTCGAGATCCGCGGCGGCGCCGGCGGCGACGAGGCCGCCCTCTTCGCCGCCGACCTCTACAAGATGTTGACCCGCTACGCCGAGGAGCGCGGCTTCGTCACCGAGGTGCTCTCGCAGTCGGTCTCCGAGGCGGGTGGCTTCAAGGACGTCACCTTCGCGGTCAAGGGCGACGGCGCCTACTCGGTCTTCAAGTTCGAGGGCGGCACCCACCGCGTGCAGCGGGTGCCGGAGACCGAGTCCCAGGGGCGGATCCACACCTCGACGGCGACGGTCGCGGTCCTGCCGGAGGCCGAGGAGGTCGAGATCGCGGTCGACCAGAACGACCTTCAGATCGACGTCTTCCGCTCCTCCGGGCCCGGCGGGCAGTCGGTCAACACCACCGACTCGGCGGTCCGGATCACCCACAAACCGACCGGGATCGTGGTCTCGATGCAGGACGAGAAGTCCCAGCTGCAGAACAAGGACCGGGCGATGCGGGTGCTGCGGGCGCGTCTGTACGAGCGCGAGCTGGCCGAGCAGCAAGCGAAGATCGCCTCCGAGCGCAAGGCCCAGGTCGGCAGCGGCCAGCGCTCCGAGAAGGTCCGCACCTACAACTTCCCCCAGGGCCGGGTCACCGACCACCGGATCAAGCACACCTCGCACAATCTCGAAGGCGTGCTCGGCGGCGAGCTCGGGGAGTTCACCGACGCCCTCGCGGCCGAGGAGAAGCGGCAGCGGCTGGAGACGGCCGCGGTCGGATGACCCCGCCAGGGTGATCCGGGAAGCGCTGAGCTCGGCCGCCGAGGCGCTGGCGGCGATGGGAATCGAAGACCCCCGGCTCGACGCCGAAGTGATGCTGGCGGCGGCAACGGGACTGGGCCGGGCGGCGCTGATCGCAGACGGCGGTGCCGAGCTGGCCCCGGCCGCGTCGCGACTGTTCGGGGAGATGGTGCGGCGGCGGCTGCGTCGCGAGCCGGTCGCCTACATCGTCGGCCGCCGCGGCTTCCGGCGGATCGAGCTCGAGGTCGATCGCCGGGTGCTGATCCCGCGCCCGGAGACCGAGCTGCTGGTCGAGCTGGCGCTGGAGCGGCGCCCGGCGACACTGCTCGACGTCGGCACCGGCTCCGGGGCGATCGCCCTTGCCGTCGCCGACGAGCTGCCGGGCTGCGAGGTCAAGGCCACCGACACCTCGCCGGCGGCGCTTGAAGTCGCGAAGGCGAACGCGCGCCGGCTTGGGCTAGATCCGCGGGTCCATTTCGCGGCCGGTTCACTCCCGCCCGAAGAGGACTTCGAGCTAATCCTCGCCAACTTGCCCTACGTGGCCGCGACCGAATGGTCTTCACTGCAGCCGGAGGTGACCGAGTGGGAGCCGCGCGAGGCGTTGCTTTCCGGCCCCGACGGGCTCGACGCGATCCGCGCTCTGATTCCGCGGGTGGAGGTGGGCGTATTGGCGCTGGAGGTGGGGGAGGGGCAGGCCGAGACGGTGCGCGGGCTCCTGGCCGCGGCCGGCTTCGGTGCGATCGAAACCCGTTGTGACCTGGCCGGGATCGAACGGGTAGTGCTGGGGGAGCAATGAGCTCCGGATCAACCGAGATCGTCAAGCTCGAGAGCGGCGGCGCCCAGGCAGCCCGCACGGCGCTGCAGCGCCGCGTCGCCGCCGGCGGGGTCGCCGTCTTCCCTGCCGACGGCCTCTACGGCCTCGCCTGCGACCCGCTCGATGCCGGCGCGATCGCCCGCATCCACCGCCTCAAGGGACGCGATGACGGCAAGCCCTCGGCGGTCATGTACTTCTCGCCGCTGGCGATGCGGGAGCTGGTCGCCGGCTTCGGCCCGCGTACCGCGGCTGCGGTCAGCGCTCTGTTGCCGGGGCCGGTGACGCTGGTGGTCGCCAACCCCGGACATCGCTATCCATTTGCCTGCCGCGAGGACCGCGAGCGGCTCGGCGTCAGGCTGCTCGGCGGGCCGCTGGCCGGGGTGATGTGCCCGGTTTTCCAGACCTCGGCCAACGTCAGCGGTGAGCCTGCTCCGTCGCGCTTTGGCGACGTTCCGGACTCGATCGTCGCCGGCGCCGACCTGGCGATTGACGGCGGCGAGCTGACCGGCCTGCCCTCGACCGTGGTCGACATCGCTGGCATCGACGAGGACGGAGGCTGGACGGTGCTGCGCCACGGCGCCCTCTCGCCCGGCGACCTCGCCAGCGCCCTGGCCTCGGTCGGGCTCGGCTAGCAGCCGACGTCGCCGCGGAACGGCAGGCGGACCAGGCGCTGGGAGCTGTTGTCGTTCTCGTTCGACTCGAAGAGCAGGTGCTTGGGGTCGACCGTCATCGTGAAGGCGAAGCAGCCGCGCAGGCCGGAGACGTCGATGTACTGCTTGTCGTAGTCGGCGGGGTAGATGTCCGACCAGCCGACCGAGGTGCCGAGGGTGACGCGCTTCTCGTAGGGGTCCTGGTTGCAGCCGGGGTAGTGGCGGTTGTCGGGCGAGTGCCGGCCCGGGCGCGTGCGCTCGAGGTCGCGCAGGCAGTAGTTGAGCTTTGGGCTGGTGCGGACGACCGGACCGAGGGTTCCGTCGGGATCGGCGTGGCGCAGCTCGAAGCGGGCCAGCTGGTGGACCTTCCAATAGGAGCCACCGAAGTAGGAGCCGACGCTGGCGAAGCGCAGGGTGGCGCCGCCGCGGACCTCGATGTGGCCACCGCCGACGCGGTAGATCCGCTGGGTCGTGCGCATCGTCCGCCAGCCGTTGCGGCGCCCCCGCACCTCCATCGGACCGCGGCCGCGGCTGCGCACGTCGCTGGTCGCGCGCAGAAGTTGCCGGCCGTAGCCGGACTGCAGGTAGAGATCGGCGGGCGGGCCGATCCGCAGGTTGGGGCAGAGCAGCTTGGCGGCGCTGGGACCGACGCAGGGGTTTTCCACGGCGGCGGCCGGGGCCGCGGCGAGCAGCACCGTCAGCAGGGTCAGGCCGAGGACGGAAAAGCGGACTCTCACGCGGGCCAGACTATCCCTGCCCGTTGCTATGGTCGGACCCCGATGAGCGATTTGCCAGAGAACTTCCAGACCGCGCCGCTGGCCGAGGTCGACGCCGAGATCGCCGCCGTCCTCGACGCCGAGCTGCATCGCCAGCAGCGCACCCTGGAGATGATCGCCTCGGAGAACTTCGTGCCGCAGGCGGTGCTCGACGCGGTCGGCTCGGTGCTGACCAACAAGTACGCCGAGGGCTATCCCGGCCGCCGCTACTACGGCGGCTGCGAGGAGGTCGACGTCGCCGAGGAACTGGCGATCTCCCGGGCCATGGAGCTGTTCGGCGCCGAGCACGCCAACGTCCAGGCCCACTCCGGCGCCCAGGCCAACAACGCCGCCTACATGGCGCTGATCCAGCCCGGCGACACCTTCCTCGGCATGGCGCTCGACCACGGCGGCCACCTCAGCCACGGGATGAAGATCAACGTCTCCGGCAAGCTCTACAACCCGGTCGCCTACCACGTCCGCCGCGAGGACTTCTGGGTCGACATGGACGAGGTGGCGCGGCTGGCCGAAGAGCACAGGCCGGCCCTGATCGTCGCCGGCTGGTCGGCCTATCCGCGTCAGCTCGACTTCGCCGCCTTCCGTGAGATCGCCGACTCGGTCGGGGCCAAGCTGATGGTCGACATGGCCCACTTCGCCGGCCTCGTCGCCGCCGGCGAGCACCCCAACCCGGTGCCGTATGCCGACGTCGTCACGACGACGATCCACAAGACCCTCTGCGGCCCCCGCAGCGGCATGATCCTCTGCCGCGAGGAGCACGCGAAAGCGATCGACAAGGCGGTCTTCCCGGGCCAGCAGGGCGGCCCGCTGATGCACACGGTCGCGGCCAAGGCGGTGGCGATGAGGATCGCCGCCAGCGAGCAGTTCGCCCAGCGCCAGCGGCAGACGATCGCCAACGCCCGGGCCTTCGCCGCCGGCCTCGAAGCCGACGGCATCCCCGTCCTCACCGGCGGCACCGACGTCCACCTAGTGCTGGTCGACCTGACCCCGACCGGGCTCGACGGCCAGACCGCCGAGGACCGGCTCGACGCGGTCGGGATCACCGTCAACCGCAACGCGATCCCCTTCGACGAGCGGCCGCCGATGAACCCCTCGGGGCTGCGGATCGGCACCCCGGCGCTGACCACCCGCGGCATGGGCGAGGAGGAGATGACCGAGATCGCCGCCGTCATCGCCACCGCGCTCGGCGGCGACTTCGAGGCGGAGAAATCATCGCTCGCGGCTCGCACCGCGGCCCTGATGGACAAGCACCCGCTCTACCCGCAGCTCTCGCCGATCGCCGCCTGAGCGCTCCCTCGATAGCTAGGGTCGGCCGATGCTGATCTGGGTCGATTGCACCGCCGCTGCGCATCCACTCGTCCTGCGGCCGATCATCGAGCGCCTGGAAGCCCAGGGCAACGAGGTCTTCATCACCGCCCGCGAGTATGGGCAGACCGAGGGAATCCTCGAGCGACTGGGGATGCCCTACACCGCGGTGGGGGAGCACGGCGGGGCTTCGAAGCTTGGCAAGGTGCGAGCGTTGGGCGGCCGCTCGGCGCGGCTGGCGCGGGTCGTCTGGAAGCGGCGACCGGAGCTGGCGATCGGGCACGGCTCGGTCGACCTCGCCGTCGTTTCCGCCCTCTACCGGGTGCCGTCGGTGCAGATGCAGGACTACGAGTTCGCCAAGCTGCAGCGGCAGATCAGCTTCCGCCTCGCCCGCCGCGTGCTGGCGCCGGACGCGATCCCGCTGGAGCGGCTGGCCAAGCTCGGCGCCAAGGGCGGGAAGCTGGTCCTCTATCCGGGCCTGAAGGAGGAGTACTACCTGGCCGGGTTCGAGCCCGACCCGGCGGTGCTGGACGAGCTGGGTCTCGATCGCGAGAAGGTCCTGGTCGTCGTGCGGCCGCCACCGGAGACCTCCGAGTACCACGCCCGCAACGATCTCTACGGGGCGACGATCGACCGCCTCGCGGCGGCGCCGGAGGCCCAGGCCGTGGTCATCCCCCGCACCACGGCCCAGGGCGAGGCGATCCGTGCCATGCACGCCGCCAACCTGATCGTGCCCGAGCGGGCGATCGACGCCCAAAGCCTGATCGCCTACGCCGACCTCGTGGTCAGCGCCGGGGGGACGATGAACCGCGAGGCGGTGGCGCTGGGCACCCCCGTCTTCACCACTTTCACCGGCCGCATGGGCGGCGTCGACGAGGCGCTGATCGCCGATGGCCGCCTCCAGGTCCTGGCCGACCCGGCGGCGCTGGAGCTGCGCAAGCGCGACTCGCCTCTGGGGGTCCAGCATGCTCGGGATCCGCAGTTGCTGGTCGATGCCGCGCTCGGCGGGCTATCCCGGTAGGGGTGGAACGTCTTGTACTTTTTCCGGGAAGAGGATCGCGGACAGCCGCAACGGGTCTTCGGAAAAAGTTAAGTGGAACCCCTACTGGGATAGCCCTCTGATACCGACGACCACCGACGCCGTCTTCGCCTTCCTCCTGGCCGCGGCCATCGCCTGGCTGCTGGTTCCGTACGCCGAGAAGCTCGCCTTCCGGGTCGGGGCGATCGACCAGCCGAAGCCGCGGGGACTGCACGACAAGCCGATGCCACGCCTCTCCGGCCTGGCGATTCTGGTCGCGGTCGAGGCGGCCGGCTGGATCTGGCTGCCCGGCGACGGCGAGAGCCGCTCGATCCTGATCGGCGCCGTCGCGATCGCCGCCGTCGGCGTAGTCGACGACATCCAGGGCCTCTCGGCGCTGCCGAAGCTGCTCGGCCAGATCGGCGCCTCGCTGATCCCGGTCCTAGCCGGGGTCCGGGTCGACAACCTCACCCTGCCCTTCGTCGGCGGCTTTGAACTGGGCTGGCTCGCCTACCCGCTGACCGTGCTCGGGATCGTCGCCGTCGTCAACGTGATCAATTTTCTCGACGGCGTCGACGGCCTCGCCGCCGGCGTCTGCACGATCGCCGCCGTCACCCTCGCCGCGATCGCCCTCTCGCTCGAACGCAACGCCGCCGGCGTCCTCGCCGCCCTCACCGCCGGCGCCGCCCTCGGCTTCCTCCGCCACGGCTTCCCGCCCGCCTCGAGCTTCATGGGGGACACCGGCTCGCTCCTCCTCGGCTACCTGCTCGGCACCGC
>DASYJK010000127.1:0-3558 GCA_035996525.1 Solirubrobacterales bacterium | reverse complement strand
GATCGCCGGCATGCCGGCGTCGGAGACGAGGGCGACGACGTCGCCGCGCTCGATCCGCTGCGCCAGCTCGGTCGCCCGCGCGGTTTCGTTGCCCTCGTGGTTGGAGATCATCCGCGGCGCCGGGCGGATGCCGAGCTTGTCCAGCAGCGAGCCGGTCCGCCGCGTGTCCTCGCAGGCGATGTAGTCGGCGGTGACCAGGGCCTCGCGGACCCGGGCGGTGACGTCGTCGAGGTTGCCGATCGGCGTCGGGCAGACGACCAGCCTGCCCGACATCAGCCCTCGCCCCGTTCGAGGTCGACCCGGGCCAAGGCCGCGGCGCCGATCATCCCGGCGTTGTTGCCAAGGGTCGCTTCGAGGATCGGGGTCTTGTTCATCGGGTTGAGGGCGCGCTGGCGCAGCTCGCGACGGGCCGGCTCCAGCAGCAGATCGCCGGCGGCGATGACGCCGCCGCCGACGACGATCGCGTCGGGCTGGAAGATGTTGGCGAAGCTCGCGCAGGCGACGCCGAGGCGGCCGCCGATCAGCTCGAAGACCCCGACAGCGGTCTCGTCGCCGGCGATTGCGGCCTTGGTCACCGCGGTCCCGTCGACCTTCTCGCCCGCCGCCAACAGCCTGCCGAGGGCGGAGTCGGGCGCGCTTTCGGCCGCCGCGTGCCCCTCCCGCCCCAGCGCCGTGCCGGAGGCGAGCGCCTCGACGCAGCCATGGTTGGGGCAGTTGCCCTGACACGGTGGGCCGTCGGCCTGGATCACCGTGTGGCCGAGCTCGGCGCCGGCGCCGCTGGCACCGCGGTAGATCTCGCCGCCGAGGACGAGGCCGCCGCCGATCCCGGTGCCGACGGTCAACATCACCGTGTTCGGCTTGCCCTGGGCGGCGCCGTAGAGGTGCTCGGCCAGCGCCGCGACGTTGCCGTCGTTGTCGACGAAGACCGGCAGCCCGACCCGGTCGCTGATCAGGTCGCGGATCGGCAGGTCGGAGAGCGGCAGGTTGACGGCCGAGACCGCAATGCCGCGGTCGTGGTCCATCGTCGCCGGAATCCCCAGCCCGACCGCCTTCGCCCCGGGGCGGGCGTCGCGCGCCTCGCTGACCTCGCGGACCAGCAGCTCGACCAGCTCGTCCTCGCTCTGCCCGGTCGAGGCCTCGCGGCTCTCGTAGAGGACCTCGGTGCCGTCGAGGACGCCGACCAGCGCCTTCGTCCCCCCCAGATCGACCCCGATCGTCTCCATCGCGCTCACGCGAGTTCGGGGGCTGGAAGGCGGTCGACCGAAGACATCGCCATGATTTCTAGCCCTTTTATGCCCGACAGTGGAGAGCAGCGGCCTTCAGGACCGCCCGACTACAAGGTCTACCGGTCCCGCAAGGGCCTTTTGTCGCGCCTGCGATCGGCCGACCTCAGCAGCCTCCGTGACCGCGCAAAGCTGCCTGGGAAGCGGCCTAAGAAGGATCGCGAGCCGCGCCAGGGTCGTCATTTGCCGCGTCCGAGCGGCGGCGCAAAGCGAGTTCTGAAATGGGTAGGGATCGCCGCTTTGGGATGGATCTTGCTCAGCTTCCTGGCCTTCGCCGTGTCCGCCGAGCTGCAGTCGTTCAAGCTTTCCGGCGAAGCAAAGGAAGCGCTGCATGGCAACCCGCTGCTGCTGCCGAGCGCGCAGACGATCCTCGTCCTCGGCACCGACGCCCGCCCGCCCGACACCAAGGAGCCCGGCGCCCCTCACAAGCAGAAGTGCTTCGAACAGCAGTCCCACGGCGATGCCCCCCACGACGGCTGCGAAGCCGGCGAATACCGCGCCGACACGCTGATGCTGATCCGGGCCGGCGGCGGCGCCTTTCGCAAACTCTCGATTCCGCGCGACAGCTACGCCGAGATCCCCGGCCACGAAACGACCAAAATCAACGCCGCCTTCTCGTTCGGCGGCGCCGCCCTGCAGATCAAGACGATCGAACAGTTCCTCAACCTCCAGATCGACCACGTCGCGATCGTCGACTTCACCGGCTTCGAAGACCTGATCAACGCGGTCGGCGGGGTCGAAGTCGACCTCCCGCACAAGCTCTGCGCCGACATCGCCGGTGGCTCCGGCGGCGGCCAGGGCGGCATCACCCTGCACCTGAAGCAGGGCGAGAACACCCTCGATGGCGAAAAAGCCCTCGCCTACTCCCGCATCCGCGAGCCCAGCGAATGCCCCGGCCCCGGCAAGAGCGCCTACACGCTCGGCTACAACGACTTCGACCGCGAGAAGGCCCAGCAGTCGGTGGTCAACGGGATCAAGGACCGCCTGACCGACCCGCTGCGGGCCCCTTACAACTTCATCAAGGGCCCGATCATCGGCTGGGACGCGCCGAAAGCCTTCGTCAGCGACATGGGCTTCCTGACGATGCCGCAGCTGGTTCTCTCGGCGGCGATCGGCGGCAGCGCCCCGGCCCACGTGCTCTGCGGCAACGAAGAAACGGACTGCGCCCTCCGTTCCGACGGCAGCATCGAAGTGCCCGAGTCGGTCCGGCGCAAGGCCGTCAACCAGTTCCTCAACGGTTAGTCCAGGATTGAGGCCCCTCCAGGGGCCCAAACCCTGGGAACGCGTCAGTCCGCGGTCGCGGCCTTGGGCTTGGAGTCGCTCGACTTCGAGTCCGAAGACTTCGAGTCGGACGAGCTCGAGCTGGAGTCCGAACCGGAATCGGAGCCCTTCGACTCCTTCGCCCCCTCGGAGCCGCTGCCGCCCTTCTTCTTTTTCCCGTAGTCGGTGTTGTAGAAGCCCGACCCCTTGAAGTGGACCGCGGGCGAGTGCAGGACCCGCACCGCCGGGGCACCGCACTCCTGGCACTCGGTGAGCGGATCGTCGACCATCTTCTGGATCACGTCGAAGACGTGGCCGTTCTCGCATTTGTACTCATAGATAGGCACGGAGTGCGGGATTATCGCAGCCGCTACGGTTCCGGCATGTCGACGACCGAGCCCGAGACGCGCCCGACCGAGGTGACGATGGAGGAGATCGTCGCCCTCTGCAAACGGCGCGGCTTCGTCTTCCCCTCCTCGGAGATCTACGGCGGCCTCGGCTCGACCTACGACTACGGCCACTACGGCGTCCTGCTCAAGGGCAACGTCAAAGCCGAGTGGTGGCGCTCGATGCTGCAGGAGCGCGACGACATCGTCGCCCTCGACTCGGCGATCCTCCAGCACCCGCGGGTCTGGGAGGCCTCGGGCCATCTCGAGGGCTTCACCGACCCGCTGGTCCAGTGCCTCGGCAAGTGCAAGCGGCGCTGGCGCGAGGACCACCTGCGCGAGGCGGTCGAAGCCGAAGGCGGCGACCCCAGTGCCGAGCTGAAGTGCCCGGAGTGCGGCGGCGACCTCTCCGAGCCGCGCCAGTTCAACCTGATGTTCGAGACCCACGTCGGCCCCGTCGCCGGCGAGGGCTCCGAGGTCTACCTGCGGCCGGAGACGGCGCAGGGGATCTTCATCAACTTCAAGAACGTGCTCGGCTTCGCCCGCAAGAAGCCGCCGTTCGGGATCGCCCAGATCGGCAAGTCCTTCCGCAACGAGATCACCCCCGGCAACTTCATCTTCCGCACCCG
>DASYJK010000126.1:0-5947 GCA_035996525.1 Solirubrobacterales bacterium | reverse complement strand
CAGGAGGTCGTCGGCCTCGTCGGAGACGGTGAAGTCGGCGTCGCGGGTGACCCGGAAGTAGCCGTGGTCGATCACCTCGGTGCCGGGGAAGAGCAGATCGAGGTTGGCGGCGATCGCCTCCTCCAGCGGCACGAAGGACTTGCCGTCCTCCCCCAGCGGCAGGAAGCGGCCGAGCAGCTCCTTCGGGACCTTGACCCGGGCGATGATCTCGGTCCCGCTCTCGGGGTCGCGCAGCAGCACGCCGAGGCTGAGCGAGAGGTTGGAGATGTAGGGGAAGGGCCGACCGAGCCCGATCACCAGCGGCGTCAGCGCCGGGAAGACCTGCTCGTGGAAGCGGGTGTCGATTTCCCGCCGCTCCTGCTCGCTGGCGCCGTCAAGGGTGACGAGGCGGATCCCCTGCTCCTCCAAGGCCGGCCGCAGGACGCCGCCGAAACAGGAGTTGAGGCGGCGGTCGAGCTCCAACACGCGGGCCTGGATCGAGTCGATCTGCTCACTCGGGGCGAGCCCATCGGGGCCGCGGGCGTCGATCCCGGCATCGAGCTGGTCGAAGAGGCCGGCGACCCGGACCATGAAGAACTCGTCGAGGTTGGAGGCGTAGATGCCGCAGAAGCGGAGCCGCTCCAGCAGCGGCACCTCGGGGTCCTCCGCCAGTTCGAGAACCCGCTGGTTGAAGTCGAGCCAGGAGAGCTCGCGGTTGAAGTAATTGGCGGGATCGTCGATCGATCCATCGTACTGAGGGGGCATCGGTGCGCCGGGTGGCTCAGGCGACCTGGGCCAAGGCCTGCCGGGCGCCTGCCGAATGCGCCTCCAGCGCCCGCCGGTAGCCGGCGGCGAGCTGGCCGAGGGCGCGCTCCCAGGAGCGCTCGCGGGCGGCGAGGACGGCGGCGGCGCCGAGCTGGTGGCGCAGCGCCGGCGAGGAGGCGAGCTGCAGCAGCGCCCCCGCCAGGTGATCGGGATCGGGACGGCAGAGCAGGCCGGTGTGGCGGTTCTCGACCAGCGCCGCCGGGCCGCCCTCGGCGACGGCGACGACCGGCAGGCCACTGGCCCCGGCCTCGAGGATCGCCTGGCCGTAGGTGTCGGTGGCGCTGGCAAAGAGAAAGACGTCGGCGCTGGCGTAGGCGCGGGCCAGCTCCTCCCCCGCGAGCCAGCCGAGGAAGGTGGCGTACTCGCCGAGGCGGGTGCGGAGCTCCCCCTCCTCAGGGCCGCCGCCGGCCAACAGCAGGTGCAGACGCGGGTCGGCGTCGCGGGCCCGCAGGAAGCTCTCGGCCAGCAGGTCGACGCCCTTCTCGCGGGTCATCCGCCCGACGTAGAGGACTTTGATCTCGCCGGGGTAGGAGTCGCGGTCGACCTTGACCGGATCGAAGCGATCGGTGTCGACGCCGCGCTCCCAGCGGCCGATCCGGGCCGGGTCGATCCCCAGCTCCGCGAGCGAGGCGTCTGCCGCCGGACTTGGCGAGAGGACGATGCCCGGGGCGCCGTAGAAGGCGCCGAGGCCGGCGCGGGCGATCGCCTCGATGTCGCCGTCGCCGCTGCGCAGGCCGGCGTAGGCGGCGAGCTCGGTGTGGTGGCTGGCCAGCAGCGGCACCCCGGTGACGCGGCTGAGCAGGGTCGCGGCGACGCCCGCGGGGCCGGGCGCGGTGACGTGGACGAGGTCGTAGCCGCCGTCGGCCAGGGCCTCGACCAGATCGGGGAGACCGGGAACGCCAAGCGTCATCCCCGCGTAGAAGGGCAGCTCCAGCTCGGCCGCCGCCGGCAGGCGCCGGTCGACGCCGGGGTCGGTGCCGATCACCTCGACCTCGAAGCCGGGCACGCCGCGCTCGCGGATCTGTTCGATCGTGCGGGTGACGCCGTGCATCGAGCCGATCCCGTCGGCGATCAGCGCCACCCGTTGACGGGCGCCCGGCTCGCCCCGGCGGCTGGAGAGCTTCGCCTTCTCGGCGCCGAGGAAGACGGTCGAGGGCGCGTAGGGCACGGCCGGGACGAGCGCCGCGAAGAGATCGTCGACGGCGCCGGCCAGGTCACCGCCCGCGACCGCGGCGCTGCCCCCGGCGACGGCGGCGCGGAGGCGGCGGTCGTGGATGCGGCGGGCGCGGCGGTAGAGGTCGGCGTGGGAGAAGCCGTCGGACTGCAGGTACGCGATCAGCTCGCGCCCGCGCAAATCCAGGCCCATGCCGCTGAGCCAGGCCTCGAGCAGGCAGCGGGCGTCCTCGGGACCGAGGTCGGCGGCGACCTTGCCCTCGCGGGCCGCGCCCTCGCCGATCACCCTTTCCGCCATCTTCAGCACCGCGGCCGGGCTGGGCGGCGGCGTCGCCTCATCCTCCTCCCCGTCGTCGGCACCGATCACCAGAGAGCGCGTGGCCAGTGCCATCGCCGCGTGCGTCCACTTGGCGGCGCTGCCCTGCTCGCCGCCCGCTTCGGCGTCGCCGCGCGGCAGGTGGCGCAGAAACTCTTCCGGCGTCCGCGCAGCGGGCACCTCGGTGAAGGTGCGGCCGATGTCGACGCCGGCGTGGTCGTCGGAGCCGCCGATGCCGGTGCCGCCGTGGGTGTCCACGTAGACGGCGGCCGGCATGTTCAGCTCCGCGGCCCGCGAACCGTTGCGGACCTCCCAGACCGGGAACAGCCCTGCCAGGCGACGGCGGTGGCGCCTTGTCAGCGGCGCCGCGACGTTAAAGAAGGGATGCGCGAGCGCGCAGGCGATCCCGTTCTCGTGCAGGTATGCGGCGCAGGCCTCGACATCGCCGGAATGTGCCTGCAGCCACTCGTGGTCTCCGCGGGTGATCCCGTAACAGAGGACGTGAACCGCCTGGGGCTCGCCGGCGAAGCGGGCGGTCAGCTCCTCGGAGACGAAGCAGTCGGGCCGTCCCTCCAGCGCCAGGCAGCCCGCGATCGTGTCGTGATCGGTGATCGTCACGAAGTCCATCCCCCGCCGCTTGGCCAGCTCATAGACCTCCTGCGGCGGCGTCGCGCACTCAGGCAGCCCCAGCGAGCGCTGCACTCCCAGCCTGGAGAAATGCGAAGCGGTGGAATGGCAATGCAAGTCAACTCGGGAAGTCATCGGTGTCTCCCTCTACATAGATCCTTGGTCACCCCCAGAATTCGCCATGAGCAGGGAGAACTTGTAAATGAGCGGGGAACGCGCTGTGAATTTCACGTAACCGGAATGCGAGGAGGGAGATCGGAGAGCTTCCGTCCTTTGGCAGCTTTTCCGCAAGACGGAAGCTGCCCACCTTGGAAGCCGAGTGAGCTTTCGTTGGGAGAGGTCGGGTGTCCCTGCAGCGCGCGGCGTCCTGATTTTCGCTGGGAGCCTTCAGCGAGAGACGGCGCACTTAACGTCGAAAATCCCAGCAAGCGAAAGGGACACCCGACCTCTCCACACCAAAAACCCCAGGAGGAATCTAAGCCGCAATCCGGGCCGGCGAGGAGCCGTTGGCGTTCCCGTTGAGAAGGTCGAGGATGACCCCCTCGCGCAACCCCCCCTTGCCGATCTGCAGCGGCTGGCCGAGCAGCTCGGAGACCTTCTCCAGCAGCAGCACGCCGGTGGTGAGGATGCGGACCCGGACGGGGTCGAGCTCGAAGCGGCGGGCGACGTCGGCGGAGGGGTCGCCGCAGAGGACGCGGATCCCCCGCTCCAGGGTCTCGTACTCGAGCACGGTGCCGACCAGCCGCCGCAGCGAGGTGGCGCTGCCGCCGACGGCAACGGCCTGGGCCGGATGCTCGACCTCGACCCCCGCGAAGATGTCGTCGATGCGGTCGCGGACCTTGCGGATCTCGGCCGCCGAGGGCGGGTCGGAGGAGATCAGCTCGTCGGCGAGCACGCCGGAGCCGACCCGCCAGGAGCGCACCTCGTCGACCCCGCCGCTGACGCTGCCGATGATGATCTCGGTCGAGCCGCCGCCGACGTCGACGACGCCGATCTTGCCCTCGACCGGGTGCCCCAGGCCTTTGGTAGCGCCGATGAAGGAGAGTCTCCCCTCCTCCTCGTCGCTGAGCACGTCGACCCGGACGCCGGCCGCGTCGCCGATCGCCGCGGCGACCTTCTCGCCGTTGGAGGCCTCGCGGATGGCCGCGGTGGCCACGGCGCGGATCTCCTCGGCGCCCAGCTCCTGCGCCAGCCGCACCTGCGTCGCCACCACCTCGCAGACTTCCTCGACCTTCTCCGGCAGGATCTCGCCCTTCTTCCCGAGCGCTTTATTGATCCGCGTGTAGGCCCGCTGCTCCATCACCTTCTTCAACTGCCCCTCGATCGGCTCCGCCACGAGGACGCGAGTCGTATTGGAGCCGATATCTATGGCAGCGCAGAGCATTACGGGCCTTCCATATTCCCAGACCCCGCGGATCTCACACGAGCGTTCCGTGGGCGCCAAGGGGAGGGGGTCCGAGAACGGAGCCAGTTTGCCCCGCCCGCAGGACCCCCTCCCCTTGGCGCTCGCTAACCCTCTGGATGCGAAGCGTCCTCAAACTCTCGGAACAACCCGGTGACCACGAACGCGACCTGCTCGCCGATATCCACCGCATTGTCGGCAATCCGCTCGATCGCCCGCGCCGCCAGCAGCATCGTCATCGCCCACTCGCGCTTGTCGGCGTCGTCGCCGATCTCCAGCGCCAGGCGGAAGCAGTCGCGGTTGAGGTCATCGACGAAGTCGTCCTGGCGGACCAGGTCGCGCGCCATCTCGACGTTGCGGTCCGCGAAAGCCCGCTTCGCCTGGGTGATCAACGTCCGGGTCTGCTTGCCCATCCCGAGGATCAGCTCCACCATCCGGGCGTCGGCCGGCGGCTCGTTGCCGGTCAGCGGGATCACCTTGCAGACGTTGACGCACTGGTCGCCCATCCGCTCGATGTTCTTCAGCACGTGCAGCAGGGCTGAGATCAGCCGCAGGTCGGTCGCCACCGGCGACTGCGTCGCCAGCAGCGTGATCAGGCTCTGGTGCACCTCGAGATAGCGGCCGTCGATGCGATCGTCGTCGGCGACGACGATCTGGGCCAGCTCGACGTCCTGGTGCTCGACCGCCTCCAGCGTCCGTTCGAGTGCCGAGTTGACGAGGTTGAGCCCGTCCAGCGCGCTCGCCTCCAGCCGCTCGAGCTCCTCCTGGTACTGGGTCCGCGTCGTCGTCGCCATCAGCCGAACTTCCCGGTCACGTACTGCTCGGTGCGCTCGTCGTCGGGGGTGGTGAAGAGCTTGTCGGTGGGACCGACCTCGACCAGCTCGCCGTCGAGCATGAACACGGTCATGTCGGCGACCCGGGCCGCCTGCTGCATGTTGTGGGTGACGATGACGATCGTCACCCGCTGCTTCAGCTCGCCGATCAGCTCCTCGATCTTCAGCGTCGCGACCGGGTCGAGGGCCGAGCAGGGCTCGTCCATCAGCAGCACCTCCGGCTCGACCGCGAGGGCGCGAGCGATGCAGAGGCGCTGCTGCTGACCGCCCGAGAGCCCCACCCCGGGGCCCTTGAGACGATCCTTGACCTCCTCCCAGAGACCGGCCCCGACCAGCGCTTCGCGGCCGCGATCGTCCATCTCGCTGCGCGAGGCTCCGGTCAGCCGCAGACCGGAGACGACGTTGTCGAAGACCGACATCGTCGGGAACGGGTTCGGTTTCTGGAAGACCATGCCGACGGCGCGGCGCACGGCGACGATGTCGATCCGCGGGTCGTAGAGGTCGAGCCCGTCGAGCAGGACCTGTCCCTCGGCGCGGGCGCCGTCGATCTCTTCGTGCATGCGGTTGATGCAGCGGACCATCGTCGACTTGCCGCAGCCCGAGGGGCCGATGATCGCCGTCACCTTGCCCGAGTCGAAGCCGAGGTTGACGCCCTTCACGGCGTGGTTGGAGCCGTAGTAGGCATTCAAGCCCTGCAGCTCGACGTTGCCGCCGTCGCGGCGAGCGGATTCAGGCCGGGGCTCGCTCACCGGAATTCTTTGAGACCGTTGTTCGGCTTGCTTGGTGATCTGG
>DASYJK010000125.1:0-6011 GCA_035996525.1 Solirubrobacterales bacterium | reverse complement strand
GCTCGCTGCTGATCCCGCGCGCCTACCCGGGCAAGCGCACGCCGCTCTGGCAGCAGCGGCTGAAGTCGCAGAGCCTGCTCGAGGTGGCGCGGGACTTCCCCCGCTTCCCGGTCATCCTCGAGACCTACCGCGAGTGCCTGCGGGACGTGCTCGACCTGCCGGAGCTGGCCGACCTGCTGCGCAAGCTGCACGCGCGCCAGATCAGCCTGGTCGAGGTCGAGACCCCGACCGCCTCGCCCTTCGCCTCCTCGCTGCTGTTCGACTACGTCGCCACCCACATGTACGAGGGGGACACGCCCAACGCCGAGCGACGGGCGGCGGCCCTGGCCCTCGACCGCGACCTCCTGCGCGAGCTATTGGGCCAGGAGGAGCTGCGCGAACTGATCGACCCGGAGGCGCTGGAAGAAGTCGAGGAGCAGCTCCAGCACCGCGGCGAGGCGGGACGGGCCGGCGACCGCGACGCCCTGCAGCAGCTGCTGCGCAACCTCGGCGACCTCACCGCCGCCGAGTGCGCCGAACGGGTCACCGAGGGCTACTCGGCGGACTCGATGTTGCAGAAGCTGGTCGCCGAGCGCCGCGTGGTCAAGGCTCGGGTCGGCGGCGAGGAGCGCTACATCGCCGCCGAGGACGCCGGCCTCTACCGCGACGCGCTCGGGGTGCCGCCGCCGGGCGGCCTGCCGGAGAGCTTCCTCGAGGACCACCCGGACGCGATGCGGGCCCTGGTCCGCCGCTGGGCCCGCACCCACGGGCCCTTCCCGACCGCGCGCCTGGCCGGCCGCTACAACGTCGACCCCCTGCCGGCCCTGCGCGAGCTCGAGGGCGAAGGGGCGATGGTCCGCGGTGAGCTGCTGCCGGAGGGGACCGAGCGCGAGTGGTGCGACTCCGAAGTCCTGCGCCGGGTCCGCCGCGCCAGCCTCGCCCGCCTGCGCAAGGAGGTCGAGGCCGCCGACCCGACCCAGCTCGCCCGCTTCCTGCCGAGCTGGCAGAACGTCGACGCCTTCCGTCGCGCCGGCGCCGGCCCCGACCGCCTGCGCGAGGCGCTGGTGCCGCTGCAGGGGGTCGCCCTCACCCCGAAGGTCTGGGAGGCGGACGTGCTGCCGCGTCGGCTCGGCGCCTACTCGCCCTCCTGGCTGGACGAGCTCTGCACCAGTGGCGAGCTGGTCTGGGTCGGCGCCGGCGCCCTCGGCCGCTCCGACGGCCGGGTCGCCCTCTACTTTCGCGAGGATGTCCGCCTCGCCGGCCCGCCGCCCGCCAACGTCAAGCTGGAAGCCCCGGCGGGGGAGGTCCACGAGGCGATCCGCGAGCGCCTCGCCGCCGGCCCCTCCTTCTGGCTCGACCTGCTCGCCGACCTCGACCACCCGGCCGAGGAGCTGCACAACGCGCTCTGGGACCTGGCCTGGAGCGGCGGCGTCACCAACGACGCCTTCGCGCCGTTGCGGGCGCCGCGCCTGCGCGCGGTCAACTCGCCCGAGCGTCACGGCCGTCGCTTCGGCCGCCGTCCCTCGATCACCGGCGCCGCCGTCCAGGGCCGCTGGTCGCTGACCGAGCAGCTCTTCGCCAACGCCCCCGGCCCCGGCGCCAAGCTGCGCGCCCAGGCCGAGCTGATGCTCGAGCGCTACGGCATCGTCACCCGTGAGACCGTGCTCGCCGAGGGCATCCCCGGCGGCTTCGCCACCCTCTACGCCGAGCTCGGCAACCTCGAGCTGCTCGGCACCGCCCGCCGCGGCTACTTCGTCGAGGGTCTCGGCGGCGCCCAGTTCGCCCTCCCCGGCGCGGTCGAGCGGCTGCGCTCGCTGCCCGAAGCCGACGGCTCCTACCTCGTCCTCGCCGCCACCGACCCGGCCAACCCCTACGGCGCCTCGCTGCCCTGGCCGAAGCTGGAGGGGGGCCGGCGCCCCGGCCGCACCCCCGGCGCCCACCTGCTGCTGCGCGACGGCGAGCCGGTCGTCTTCCTCGAGCGCGGCGGCCGCGGCGTCCTCCGCCTCAAATCGATGGAGGGCGCCGAGCTGGAAGCGGCGATGCGCGCCCTCGCCGAGGCCGTCTCCGCCGGCCAGCTGCAGAAGCTGGCGGTGGAGAAGCTCGACGGCGAGCCGGTGATCGGCTCCGGCCACGAGGAGGCGCTGATCGGGGCCGGTTTCAGCCGCGGCCCGCGCAAACTGACCGCCGCGGCGCGATAATCCCCCCATGGAGGAGGTCGAGACCAGCGCCGGGCTGCTGCGCAGCGTCCCCCTCTTCGCCGATCTCGAGCAGGCCGAGCTGGAGCGCTTCTCCCGCGTCGCCGTGCCGCGCTCGTTCCCGGCCGGCACCCGCGTCTTCCACGAGGGCGACCGCTCCGACGCCTGTTACATCGTCCGCGAGGGCAGCTTCCGGGTCACCCGCGAGCACTCCGACGGGCGCGCGATCACCCTCGCCACGCTCGGCCCCGGCGAGGTCTTCGGCGAGCTGGCGATGCTCGACGGCGACACCCGCTCGGCCAGCGCCGAAGCGCTCAGCGACGGCGAGCTGCTGGCATTGCCGGCGGTCGACGTCCGCGCCCTGCTCGCCCGCCACCCGGAGATCTCGGTCAAGCTCGTCGCCGCCCTGGTCCGCCGTTTGCGCGAGGCCAACGAGCGGATCTCGCGCCAGTCCTTCCAGACGGTGCCCAGCCGCGTCGCCGGCGTCCTCTCCCAGCTCGTCTCCGAAGCCCGCGGCGGCGGCGAGGGGGGAGAGGTGACGATCCGGATGAACCAGGCCGACCTGGCCCAGCTCGCCGGCACCTCACGCGAGAGCGTCAGCCGCTTCCTCGCCGATCTCGAGCGGGCCGGGGTGGTCCGCTCCGGCCGCGGCCGGGTCACGGTCCTCGACCCGGCGAAGCTGCACAACTACATCTTCTAGGCCGGCTGCCTCAGCAGCCGCTGGTCGGGTCGTCCCCGTCCTTGACCACTTCGTCGTTGCCGCCACCGCAGACGATCGCTTTGTCGCGCTGGCCATCGGCGGCGTCGATGAAGTCGTCGCCGCCCTTGGCGATGAAGGTGTCGGCGCCGAGATGGCCGAGCATGCTGTTGTCGCCGTTGTCCCCGGTCAGGACGTCGGGACCGTCGGAGCCCTCGAGGCTCTCGTTGTCGCTCAGCACCTGGTCCGGGTTGCCGCAGCCGGCCGGTCCGCCGGTGCCGCCGAGGGTGACCCGCAGGGCGGCGTCGGAGCGGCCGTAGGAGACGGTGTCTTCGCCGGGCCCGCCGTCATAGCGGTGTCCCTGGCAGACGGCGACCGAGGAGACCAGCAGGTCCTCGCCGGGCCCGCCTTCGAGGTTGTCGGCGCCGGGGTCGGCGTAGAGCACGTCGTCGCCGCCTTCGCCGACCAGGGTGTCGTTGCCGTTGTCGGGCCCGTTGTAGTTCTCGCCCGCTTCCAGCACATCGTCCTCGGGGCCGCCGATCAGGGTGTCGCTGCCGGCATTGCCGTTGACCCGCACCTTGGCGCTGGCGGGGATGCTGGGGTCGATCACGATGCGGTCGTCGCCGGCGTTGCCGGTGACGACGACAAGGGTCGCTTCGCCGCCGCAGCCGATCGCGGTGGCGTTGCTGGTGACGCTGACGCAGCCTTCGCCCGGGAAGATGCCGACGCCGTCGGAGATCGTCCAGCCCTGGCCGTTGTGGGAGATGCGGATGTCGTCGTCGCCGGGCCCGCCCTGGACGACGAGGCTGGAGCCGTCGAGGCCCTGGTTGAGGATCGCGTAGGCGAGGCCGGGCGGCGGGCCGAGTTCGGGGCCGCAGGAGCTTTCGACCGTGAAGCCGTCGCAGGCGTCGCTGCCGGGGCCGCCGAAAGCGGTGCCGCCACCACCGCCGCTCTCGAGCGTGTCGTCGCCGACGCCGCCGTCGAGCCGGTTTTCGCTGCCGTCGCCGACGATCGTGTCGGCTTGCGGGGAGCCGACCACGTCCTCGAAGCCGCTGAGGGCGTCGTGGCCGTCGCCCTTGGCCTGGCCACTGGCGAGGTCGACGGTGACGCCGCCGCGGGTGGCGCTGGCGTAGGAGACGATGTCGCCGCCGCCGGCGCCGCCGGAGAGAGTGTCGGTGCCGGCGTCGCCGCGGATGACGTCGCCGTCGCCGGGCCCGCCGTCGGCGTTGTCGGTGCCGGCGCCGCCGAGGATGGTGTCGGCGCCCGCGCCTCCCTCGAGGTCGCTGTCGTCGCCGGCGCCGCCTTCGATCTGGTCATCGCCCGCGCCGCCCTCGATCTTGTCGTTGCCCTTGTCGCCGAGCAGCTTGTCGTCGCCGCCGGCGCCGTCGATCGAGTCGCTCCCCTGCTGGCCGTCGGCGTAGTCGTCGCCGGCGCCGCCGTCGAGCAGGTCGGGGCCCTTGGCGCCCATCAGGGTGTCGTCGCCGCTGCCGCCGTGCAGGTGGTCGGCGCCCTTGTAGCCGGAGAGGTGGTCGTCGCCATCGCCGCCGTCGAGCATGTCGGAGCCGGTTTCGCCGAGGAGGGTGTCGTTGCCGCCTTCTCCGTAGAGGGCGTCGAAGCCGTGGCCGCCACGGATCGTGTCGTCGCCCGGGCCACCGCAGATCGTGTCGTTGCCGTTGTGGCCGCCGCTGATCGTGTCGTCGCCGCCACCGCCGTCGATCACGTCGCTGGCGCCTTTGCCGACGATCGTATCGTTGCCGGGAGTGCCCATGATCGTCACCCGCTTGCCGCCGCAGGTCTTCGCCGCGGCCTGCCCGGCGAGCGGCGCCAGCAGCATGCCGCAGGCGCAGGCCAGAGCCAAAAGCGGCAGGCGAAGGTGGGAACGCGCAAAAGCCATGGACCACTCCATCGGCGGCCATCGGGGGAAGCTTCAGTCCTGATGGCCGGATATCCGTCCAGAGACGACGGGCGTGTCGGCATCACGCGTCAGATACGCTCGCGGCGCGAATGAGGGGCGGCACCTACGTACTCAACTTCTACTCGGCGGTCTTCGTGGACCAGCTGAAGCGGGGCCGCAAGACGGCCACGATCAGGCTCGGCGACAAGAGCAACAAGTACGAGCGTGGCCAGGTGGTCTGGGTCACGGTCGGCTTCCGCCACAGCCCGCGCGAGAAGATCTTCACCGCGGTCATCGACGATGTCGAGGTGAAGAAGCTCAAAGACCTCTCGCGCCGCGACATCGAGCACGACAACCCGGAGTTCCGCCGCTTCGAGGACGAGCGCAAGTTCCTCGAGCAGATCTACAGCCGGCCGATCCTGGAAGAGGACCTCGTCACCGTGATCCACTTCTCGCAGATCACCGAGTCGCCGAAGCCGCACATCGGCAACGGGGAGACCCCGCACCACAACTAGTGGGCGGCGCGCCGATGGCCGAGTACGCCTTCCTCACCACCTGGCTGCTCGAGTCTCCGCGCGAGCCGGTCTGGGAGGCGCTGCACGACCAGGCGAGCTGGCCGAGCTGGTGGCGTGGGGTGGAGGAGGCCGAGGAGCTGAGCCGCCCGCCCGACGGCGCCGATGTCGGCACCGTGGCGCGGATGGTCTGGAAGAGCCTGCTGCCCTACCGGGTCGAGTTCGAGGTGACCACGACCCGGGTCGAGCGCCCGCATCTGCTGGAGGGCCACGCGGTGGGCGAGCTCGAGGGCACCGGCCGCTGGCGGCTCTACGAGCAGGAGGGCGTCACCGCGGTCCTCTACGAGTGGAACGTGCGCACGACCAAGCCCTGGATGAACCTGCTGGCGCCGCTGCTGCGACCGGCCTTCGAGTGGAACCACGACTGGGTGATGGCCCGCGGCGGCGAGGGAATCGCGCGGCTGCTGGGCTGCAGGCTGCTGGCAACCGACTAGGGCTTTCGCCGAGCTCCCAACCTCGCTATCTTTCCCTCTGTTGGCACTCGCACCACCAGAGTGCCAAACCCGCTGAGAGCCGCAAACGGCTCTGCGGCAGCATTTCCTGACTTTTGCCAGCAAAACACGCACCGATAACGGAGGTACACGGATGAAGCTGAAGCCCCTCGGGGACCGGCTGATCGTCAAGGCGATCGAGGAGGAGGCGACGACCGCTAGCGGCATCGTCCTCCCCGACAC
>DASYJK010000124.1:0-16766 GCA_035996525.1 Solirubrobacterales bacterium | reverse complement strand
CGCCGACGCCGTGCTGGCGCGCGCCGACGCCCCGGCCGCGATCTGAGCCGGACCGCGATGGGCGCCCTCGACCGCATCTCCGTCGCCGCGATCGGCAACTCGGTGGCCGAGCTCGAGGCGGAGACGCTGCGAGCCGAGGCGGCCGGGGTCGAGTGCGTCTGGGCGCCGGAGCTGTTCCGCAGCGCCGCCACCCAGGCCGCCTACCTGGCGGCGAAGACGACCAAGATCGACGTCGCCACCGGGATCCTCTGGGCCTTCACCCGTAGCCCCTTCATCCACGCCGTCACCGCGCTCGACATCGACGAGATGTCGGGCGGGCGCTTCCGGCTCGGGATGGGGGCCGGGGTCAAACGGCTCAACGAGACCTGGCACAACGCCGAGTACGGCAAACCGGCGCCGCACCTGCGCGAGGCGATCGAGGCGACGCGGCTGATCATGCGGCAGGCGAGCGCCGGCGAGCCGATCCGCTACCAGGGCTCCTATTACGACATCGACATCAAGGGCTGGGTCCGCCCGCACCCGGCGCCGCGCCAGGCGGTCCCGATCTACACCGCCGCCGTGCAGGCGGGGATGGCGCGGATGGCCGGCGACGTCGCCGACGGCCTGATCGGCCACCCGATCCAGAGCCTGCGCTGGATCGACGAGGTGGTGGTCGACGCCTTCGAGACCGGCCTCGAGCGCTCCGGTCGCGAGCGCAAGGACTTCGACTACCTGCCGACCGTCTGCTGCGCGATCGACGACGACGAGGGGCGGGCGATCGAGATGGCCCGCCGCACGATCTCCTTCTACGCCACGGTGAGGACCTACATGCCGCTCTGGGAGCTGCACGGCTTCGCTGACAACGCGGCCGCCGCCGGCGACGCCTTCCGCCGCGGCGACCTCGCCGCGGTCCCGGCCGCGATCAGCGACGAGATGGTCGAGGCCTACTGCGCCGCCGGTCCGCTCGACAAGGTCCGGGCCCGGGTCGAGGCGACGGCCGAGCGCGCCGACGGCCTCTTCCTGACGCCGCCGACCTACTTCATCTCCGCTGAGGAGTTGAGCGAGTTCCAGAACCGCATCATCGACGCCTTCGGCCCGACCGCCGGCGGCTGAGCCGCGCTGGATCGTCGTCCGGTGACCGGGGAGGCGGGCGACCGCGAACTGGAAGTGCTCGAGCGGGTGCGGGCGATCCCCGAGGGCTACGTGCGCACCTACGGGGACGTTTCGCCGGGGGCGCCGCGCTTCGCCGGCACGGTCCTGTTCGGGGCCGACGAGCCCGACCTGCCCTGGTGGCGGGTGGTCCGCGCCGACGGCTCGCTGGCCAAGGGCGCGCGCCAGCGCCGACGCCTGATCGCCGAGGGCGTCCCGTTCAAAGGCGATCGGGTCGACATGGGTCGGGCCCGGGCCTTGCGCTAACAGCGGTTCAGCGGTTCCGTATCCACGGTATGCGTGGATACGGAACCTCGGAGCGGAGCAGGATCGGGAAGAGACGTTCCGCGGTTCCAAATCCACCAAAAGCGTGGATTTGGAACCGCGGAACGGACTGGCTACGGACAGACGACGATCAGGTGGAAGTCGGCGTCCTCGTTGGCCCCGGTTTTGTCGCGGGTGTGGACTTCGATCGCGTTCGGGTTGGCGGGCGAGATGTTCGTCTGCGCGTAGCCCGGGTTGGGCACGGTGGTGCCGGCGTTGTCGCGCCCGGCGACGTCGGCACAGCCGGAAACGTTGACCGGGAAGATCACGTTGACGGCGCCACCGCCCTCGGCCGCCGAGATCCCGGCGTCACTGGCCCGGGCGAGCGTCGCGTTGCCGGGGCTACCCGGATTGTTGACCACCGCCCAGTAGGTGTGGCTGGCCCGGTTGGCGGTCTTGGCCGCGGGCACGGTGCCGAGCTTGTTGAGGTTGATCTGGAAGCCGGTCAGCGTCTTCTGCTTCAGCTTGCCGCCCCCGATCGTCTGCTTCTTGATCGAGCCGCCATTGATCGACTGCGCCGCGTAGGCCGTGCCGGCCAGGGCGACGAAGAGGGCGATCAGGGCAACGATCATCGCCGGCGACGGGCGCCTGCTCTTGAGCTTGCTCATCGTCTGGACTTCCTTCCCGTAGGTGAAATCAGGTAACCCATCAACCCCTTACGGGCTGCGGTGAAATTTCCCTACCCGCTGGCGGGGGCTTCTCTCGGGTGGTCGCGTCTATGCAGGGAGCGCGGCGACGAAGCGCTCGAAGGCGCCGATGTCGGAGACGGCGGGGCCGTGGCCGGGGAGGATCAGCGAGGGATTGAGGTCGGCCAGCTTGCGGATCGAGCGGCGGTTCTCGGCCATGTCGTAGGTGAAGATCGGCGGCGGCTCCTTGATCCCGGGCAGGCCGGTGGCGTAGCTCATGTTGCGGATCACGTCGCCGCAGATCGCCACCCGGTCGCTCTCGCGGAAGAAGATCACCTCGCCGCGGGCGTGGCCCGGGGCGTGGACGACGCGGAAGCCGGCGACCTCGTCGCCCTCCTGGAGCACGCGCTCGACTTTGTACGGCAGCCCCTGCCAGATCGCCTTGATCACCCGGTTGATCGGGTTGCTCGCCGAGGCTTCCTGCATCGTTCGCTTTCCTTCCATCGCCTCGACGTCGTCGGCGTGGCAGGCGAGCGGCACGCCACGCGCCTCGCAAACGTCCTTGGCGACTCCCTGGTGGTCGGGATGGGCGTGGGTGAGCGCCACCATCGAGATCTCCCGGCCCTCCAGCTCGGCGAAGATCCGCCGCCGGTCCCAGCGCCGGCCGGCGTCGACAAGGACATCCTCGGCCAGGTAGACGTTGATGCTCGGCGCCGGCAGCTCCTTCAGGCGCCAGACGCCGGGGGCCAGGTACTTCAATGGCTTATGCCGAGGGTGCCGCGGGGGTCGCCGCTGTGCTCGGCCAGCTCTTCCAGCTTGGCGATCTTGCGCTCGCCTTCGAGCCGGGCCGGGTGGTCGGCAGGCAGCGGCTCGATCAGGCGGCGGATGCGATTGCGCACCTGCAGCGCGAAGTGGGGGGTGGAGGCGCCGGCGAGGGCGCGGATGTCCTCGGGCGTGACCGCGTGGGCCTGGCCGAGCAGCTCGGGGTTCTCGGACTCGCTCATTCGCCGCCGCCGATCTTGGCCAGCTCGGCCAGTTCGTTGACCTCTGCCTGTTGGTTCACGTCGATCGCCTCCTGGTCGCCGATCACCCACACGTGGTTGTAGAAGGCGCGGGTCGGGTTGGTCGTGTAGCCGGGCTTCACGTCGAGGAAGTATTCACGTAACGCCGCCGGCAGGGTGGTGGCGCTGTCGCTGAGCAGCAGCGGGCCCCAGGTGCCGGAGGCCGAGAGCGGCGCCGCCACGGCGGCGTCGAGCGGCGAGTCGTCGCGGGCGAGGACGAAGCCGTGGCCGGGATCGTTGATGTTCCAGCCGAAGTTGCCGTTCGTGTAACGGGCGAAGGCGATCGCGTTGGCGACGACGTCCTTGCCGCCGATGCGGTGGACGCTGGCGGAGACCTTCTCGATCGCCGCCAGCGCTTTCGCGGAGATCGCCGTGTCCGGTCCGAGCACATATACGGGAACCTTCTTGTGGCGCTTGAGGACGGCGAGGGTTGCTTCGGGGAGCACGTCGCCTTCGGCGAAGAGGACCGGATCGCCGGAGCGGGCCGCCCAGGCCGCGGCCGGCATCGCCAGCCCGGGCTGGCCGGAGGGGGCGATCACGTAGTGGGCGGGGGCGGAGCCGAAGAGGTCGTCGCGTAGTTCGGCGATCGCGGCCGCGGTGGTCGCCGCGTCGCCGGCTTTGACGACCTGGGTCTTGCCGCCGTCCGGCGTCGCCACGCCGCCGATCGCGAAAGCGGTGACGCCGCCGGTGCCCTTGCCGCCCTGGGGGTCGAGCGCGTCGAGCGCTTCGGAGGTCGGGTCGGGCAGGCCATCGGTATTGCTGATCAGCAGGGGAGCGCGGACGGGCGCCGACATCAGCACCGAGGCGGCGATCGCGCCGGCCCAGTCGTCTTCGGCGACCAGCGTCACCGCGGCCGGCCGCTGGGTTGGGGTGGTGGAGGGGAAGACGGCAAGTGCCACCCCCGCGGCGTTGGTGGCGGGGTCGGAGCCGCCGACCCGGGTCGTGTTGCCGGTCGCGAAGGCGGGGTAGCCGAGCTCTTCGGAGGTCTGGCTCGCCGGCGCCTCGGCGGCGGGGCTCTCGGGGCTGGAGGCGGGGGCGGCGGCCGGGCCGGCTGAGCCCGAGTCGCTCTTGGAGCCGCCGCTGCCGCCGATCACGGCGGCGACGATGAAGGCGATCGCGACCACGACCAGCGCCGCGATCCCCTTCAGCGCGCCGGGGATCGGCTGCCGGCGGCGCTTGGCCTTGGCGGGCTTGGGGGCCTTGGGCTCGGGGACGGGCGTCTTCTCCGGCGCGGCCTTCGCGGCCTTGGTCTCCGCGGTCGGTGCCGATGCCTGTGTCTTGCTCGCGGCGGTCTCCGGCTTCGGCTCGGGCGCCGGAGTCGGCTCCTCGCCGGCGGCCGGGACGTCGGCGTTGATCGGGCGGTCGGCGCTCACGGCGGCGAACGCTACATGGGGGCGCCGCCCCGCCGGCCGGGCCGCGCCGGCTGGCCGTTCGGCTAAAGTTTCCGCAGACTGGCTGACTGACCAGTCAATCGGTCCACGGCGACGGAGGAACAATGGATTTCGCACTCAACGAGGAGCAGCTCGCGCACAAGGAGAAATGCCGGACTTTCGCCCGCGAGGTGATCCGCCCGGCGGCCGCCAAGCACGATCGCGAGGAGAGCATCCCCTGGGAGGTCATCAAAGAGGCGCGCAAACAGGGCTTCGGTGGCCTCGAGAGCATCCAGCGCTCGGCTGAAGACCCCGAGGGCCAGATGCAGGTGATCTCGGCCGAAGAGTTCCACTGGGGCTGCGCCGGCACCGCGCTGGCGATCTCCGGCTCCGGGCTCGCCGCCGCCGGCATCGCCTCCTCCGGCACGCCGGAGCAGATCATGCGCTGGGTGCCGGAGTGCTTCGGCGACAGCGAGGAGATCAAGCTCGGCGCCTACGCCGTGACCGAGCCGCAGGCCGGTTCCGACGTCAAGAGCCTGAAGACCACGGCCAGGCGCGACGGCGATGAGTGGATCCTCAACGGGACCAAGGTCTTCATCACCAACGGCGGCATCGCCGATGTCCACGTCGTCGTCGCCACCGTCGACCCGGCGCTCGGCACCCGCGGCCAGGCCTCCTTCGTGATCGGCAAGGACACCCCGGGTCTCTCCCAGGGCAAAAAGGAGACCAAGCTCGGGATCCGCGCCTCGCACACGGCCGAGATCGTGCTCGAGGACTGCCGGATCCCGATCGAGAACCTGCTCGGCGGCGAGGAGAAGCTGGAGAAGAAGCTGCAGCGCGGTCGCGAAGGCAAAAAATCGGCCGGCGCCGACGCCCTCGCCACCTTCGAGGTGACGCGGCCGCTGGTCGGAGCCTCGGCGCTCGGTATCGGTCAGGCCGCCTATGAGTGGACGCTCGAATACCTCGACGGCCAGTCCGAAGGCGGCACGCCGCTGCTGCAGACCCAGCGCGTCCAGCAGACCCTGGCCGACGTCGCGACCGAGCTCGAAGCGGCCCGGCTGCTGGTGCAACGCGCCGCCTGGATGGGCCGCAACGGCCGTCCGATGACCGGCGGCCAGGGCTCGATGTCAAAGCTCAAGGCCGGCGACGTGACGATGTGGGCGACCACGATCCTGATGGACCTGGTCGGTCCCGATGCCTGGAACACCGACTACCCGCTGGAGAAGTTCTTCCGCGACGCCAAGATCTACCAGCTGTTCGAGGGCACGGCCGAGATCCAGCGGATGGTCATCTCGCGCATGCAGGCCCGCGAGTACGCCGAGCGCCTCGGCTTCGGCGCCGAAGTCGCCGCCAAGGCGATGGAGGCGAAGGAGGAGCCGGTCCCCGCGTAAGCTCGGGACCGTGCACGGACCGCACGGCCACTCGCACGCCCTGGACGCTCGCCGCGAGGACTCCTCGCGGCGGATGTGGGTGGCGCTGGCGATCAACGGCGTGCTGCTCGTGGCCGAGCTCGTCGGCGGGTTGCTCACCGGCTCGCTGGCGGTGCTGGCCGATGCCGGACACCTGCTCTCCGACGTCGGCTCGATCGTCCTGGCGTTGATCGCCGCCCGCCTCGCCTCGCTCCCGGCGACCGGCCAGCGCACCTTCGGCTACCAGCGCTCAGAGGTGTTGGCGGCGCTGGTCAACGGCCTGCTCCTGGTCGCGGTCAGCATCGGCATCGCCTGGGCGGCGATCGGGCGGCTCTCCGACCCGCCCGCGATCGACGGCGCCGGCGTTCTCGCCCTCGGTCTGCTCGGCCTCGCCGGCAACCTTGCCGCCACCGTCGTCCTCGCCCGCGGCCAGCGCGAGGACATCAACCTCGAGGGGGTGCTGCGCCACAGCTTCGCCGACGCGCTCGGCTCTCTCGGCGTCGTCCTCGCCGGCGGTTTCGTCCTGCTCGGCGGCTCCGACATCGTCGACCCGATCGTCGGCCTGCTGATCGCCGCCCTCGTCCTCGCCTCCTCCTGGCGCCTGATCAAGGAGCCGTTCGACGTGCTGATGGAGGCGGCCCCGGCCGATCTCGACGTCGACCGGATGGGGGCGGCGATCTGCCGCGAGCAGGGGGTGCGCTCGGTCCACGACCTCCACGTCTGGACCGTGACCGCCGGCTTCGGCGCCCTCTCGGCCCATGTCGTCGTCGCCCAGGGCCGCGACCGCGACCTGATCTGCCGCCGGCTCGAGCTGATGCTGACCGAGGAGTTCGGGATCGAGCACACGACTCTGCAGATGGAGGAAGAGGCCGACCGGGGCCTGCTGCAGGTGGAGAACGCTCCCGTCCGCGACTAGGACCCAGCGCAAGCCCGGTTGCAGGTGTGACGAAGGTCTCAGGGCGGATTTGAGGCTTGGCTAGCCTCGGGACGATGCTTAAGAAACGCCTCGTCTCCATGGCGCTCTTCGCCGCTGTGGCGGCGCTCAGCGCACTGCTCCTGGCCGGCCCGGCGCCGGCCCAGGATCTCGAATCCAAGCTCGAATCCAAGCAGTCGAAGCTGGACGCAGTGCGCGAGAAGAAGGGCGTCCTGACCACGACGATCTCCCACTACGGCGCTCAGATCGACCGCCTCACCGGCGAGGTGGCCGGCATCCGCGGTCGCGAGGAAGCGGTCCGCACCCGGCTCGCCGCCAAGCAGGCCGAACTGAACAAGGCGGTGGCCGATCTCGATGTCGCCAAGGATCACCTGGTCGAACTGCGGGCCCGCCTCAAACGCGCCCTCGGCGCCCTCCGCGACCGGCTCGTCGCCATGTACGAGACCGGCACCCCGGACGTGCTCAGCGTCATCGTCGGCTCCACTGACGTCAACGATCTCGCCGCCCGGGCCGAATACCTCGACCGCCTGCACGGGATGGACGAGGCCGTGGTCGGCCGGGTCCGGGAACTGCGCGACCAGGTGCGGCGGATCGTCGACCGGCTGCGCGCGACCAAGGACCAGATCGAAGCCGCCCGCGACGCGATCGCCAGTGAAGAGCAGGCGCTCGCCAGCGCCCGTTCCGCCCTGCAGAGCCGCCAGCGGGAACTGGTCGCCGCCCGCGGCAAGCGGGTCGCGGCGCTGGCCCAGATCGCCGAACACGAGGAAGAGCTCGACGGCGATGTCGCCGCGATCCAGGGAAAGATCGCCGCCCAGCTCTCCGCCACCGGCTCGGTGCCGCTGCCGGCCGGCCCGATCCAGGGCGGCAGCGGCGGCCTGATCTGGCCCGTCGACGGGCCGGTCGTCTCACCCTTCGGCGGTCGCGACATCGGCGCCGGCTACGAGTACCACCCGGGGATCGACATCGCGGTGCCGGAAGGTACTCCGATCCGCGCCGCCGCCAGCGGCACCGTGATCTTCACCGAGCCGGAGGCGAGCAGCGGCGGCTACGGCAACTACACCTGCATCGACCACGGCGGCGGGCTCTCCACCTGTTACGCCCACCAGAGCTCGTTCGCGGTCTCCGCGGGCCAGTCGGTTTCGCAGGCGGACATCATCGGGTACACCGGCTGCACCGGTTACTGCCTCGGTCCGCACCTGCATTTCGAGGTTCGTATAAACGGCTCCGTCACCGATCCAATGGGTTACCTTTAGTAATTAGAAGCTCCCCGTGATTCGCCAGGCCCACACCTATCTCGTAGGTGCGGTGGGAGGGGCGACGTTGATCGCCATCGCCATCGTTGCTTTTGCCGTGCTCGTTTCCGCTCAGGTCTTCCGCGACTGGCCGATCGCCGCGCTCGGCGGCGGCGACTCCGCGGCGGTGTCGAAGGGGCGGGAGGTGAGCGCTCACGCGAGTCAGGCCGAGGTCGCCGCCACGGCGTCCGGCGTCCGGTCAACGGCAGTCACTGGACGGGCGAAAGCCCATCGGGCCGGTGCCGGCTCAGGCGTGGACAGCGGCTCCCTGGCCGCGGGAGGCGACCTGGCGACGACGGAGGGTTCGGCCGACCATGAAACCGGCTCCGCACCGCCCGCTGCTGGCAACGGGGGGAAGGGCGGCGATTCCGCACCGGCCGGCTCCCCGCAGAGCCCCAATGCCTCCAATCCCGGCACCGGCACCGCCAGCTCGGGCTCGGGTGGTGGCTCCGGTTCCGGCGGTGGGGGCGGCGGCGCCACTTCGGGTGGCGGTGCTGGCACGGCCAGCACGCCCTCGGGCCAGGTCACCGAAACCGTCAACAACACGGTCTCCGGGCTCGACGAAGGCGCGCTTGGTGGGACGCTTGGCAGCACCGGGGTGACCGGCGCCACCGAAGGCGTCGTCAACGGCGTCGCCGGCCCGGAATCGGTGGTCGGCAAAGTCGTCGACGAAACCGTCGGCGCGGTCGGCGGCCTGCTCGGCGGCAAACGCTAAGCCGGAACCAGCGCCGTACTGCGTGGTCTGGCTTCGCCAGTCACAATGCCGGTCCGATGGCGGAGCGAGAACAGGCGGGGTCGGTCGTGAGCGATCCGATTGAGGGCTCGGCGGTCTACCCGACCGGCAGCCGGGTCAACGAGCGCGGTCACCTCGAGGTAGCCGGCTGCGACGTGGTCGAGCTGGCAGCCGAGCTCGGCACTCCCGCCTACCTCTACGCCGAAGACGACATCCGCGCCCGCGCCCGCGCTTACCGCGAGGCCTTCGAGCGCCGCGGCGCTGACTTCGAGGTCCTCTTCGCCAGCAAGTCGCTGCCCTGCACCGCCGCCTATCGGCTCTTCGCCGAGGAGGGGCTCTCGGTCGACGTCGCCTCCGGCGGCGAGCTGCACATGGCCCTGCGCGCCGGCTTCGATCCCGACCGCATTCACATGCACGGCAACAACAAGACCGACGAGGAGATCCTCTTCGCCGCCCGCTCCGGTATCCGCCACCTGATCCTCGACTCCTTCGACGAGATCGAGCGCTGCGAGCGGCTGCTCGACTCGCCCCAGCGGGTCCTGATCCGGGTCACCCCCGGGATCAAGCCCTCGACCCACAGCTACGTGCAGACGGGCCAGCTCGACTCCAAGTTCGGCTTCGGCCTCGAGGACGGGCTGGCGGCGCGGGCGATCGAGCGCGTGCTCGCCTCCGACGAGCTCGAGCTGGTCGGGCTGCACGCCCACATCGGCTCCCAGATCTTCGAGCTCGAGCCCTACACGCTGGCGATCCGCGCGCTCGGTGAGCTGGCCGGGGACTGGTGCAAGGTCGTCAACGTCGGCGGCGGCCTCGGCGTCGCCTACACGGCCGAGGACGAGCCGCCCGCGATCGACTCCTATGTCGACGTCAAGGTCGGCGGCGTCCGCGAGGTCTTCGGCGAGGGGGTGCGGATCCTGGTCGAGCCCGGCCGCTCGCTGGTCGCCAACGCCGGCGTTACCGCCTACCGGGTCGGCACCGTCAAGGAGATCCCCGGCGTCCGCACCTACGTCGCCGTCGACGGTGGCATGTCCGACAACATGCGGCCGATGCTCTACGGCTCCCGCTATGAGGCGCTGGTCGCCGACCGGGCCGCCGCCGCGCCGCGGACCCTGGTCACGATCGCCGGCATGCACTGCGAGTCCGGCGACATCCTCGTCCGCGACGCGATGCTCGACGACCCCGCCGTCGGCGACGTCCTGGTGACGCCCGCCACCGGCGCTTACGGCTACGCGATGGCCAGCAACTACAACGGTGTGCCGCGGCCGCCGGTGGTCTTCTGTCGCGACGGCGAGGCCCGGGTCGTGGTTCGGCGCGAGACCTACGAGGACCTGACCGCGCGCGATGTCTAGCGAGCCTGCCAAACCGATCCGCATCGGCCTGCTCGGGCGCGGCACGGTCGGTGCCGCCTTCGCCGATCTGCTCGCCGACCGCGCCGGCGCGGTCGAGGAAGCGACCGGGCGGCGGCCGGAGCTGGCCGGTGTCCTCACCCGCTCCGAGGGCGATTTCGGGGAGATCCTCGAGCGCTCGGACCTGATCGTCGAGCTGATGGGGGGGACCGATCCGGCGCGGAGCTTCGTGCTCGACGCGTTGCGCGCCGGCCGCCCCGTCGTCACCGCCAACAAGCAGTTGCTCGCCAAGCACGGCGACGAGCTCTTCGCGGTCGCCCGCGAGGCCGGGGCGCAGCTGCGCTTCGAGGCCGCGGTCGCGGCGGTGATCCCGATCGTGCGCACGATCCAGGAGAGCTTCGGCGTCACCGAGATCGCCAAGGTCTTCGGGATCGTCAACGGCACCACCAACTTCATCCTCAGCGAGATGGCGGCGACCGGCGCCGGCTACGACGAGGTGCTGGCGCGGGCGCAGGAGCTGGGCTACGCCGAGGCCGATCCCAGCGACGACGTCAGCGGCGCCGACGCGGCGGCGAAGATGGCGATCCTCGCCCGCCTCGCCTTCCACACCCCGGTCTCCCTGGCCGAGGTCCCCTATGAGGGGATCGAGGCGATTCAGCCCGACGACCTCGCCTACGCCAAGGAGCTCGGTCTCTCGCTGAAGCTGCTCGGCGTCGCCGAACGGCGCGACGGCGGCATCAGCGTCCGCGTCTTCCCCTGCTTCCTCTACCCGGGCCACCCGCTGGCGCCGATCGAGGGTCCGTTCAACGCGGTCATGGTCGAGGCGCCGGCGATCACCGAGGTGACGATGTCGGGGCCGGGCGCCGGCGGCCTGCAGACCGCCTCGGCGGTGCTCGGCGACGTCGTCTCGATCCTCGCCGGCGACGCCCCGGTGCACGCGACCCGGGTCGAGCTGCCGCTGGTCGCCGACGTCAGCTCCTCCTTCTACCTCTACCTCGAGGTCGCCGACCGGCCCGGCGTGCTGGCGACGGTGGCGACGGTGCTCGGCGATCACGACGTCTCGGTCAAGAGCGTCGTCCAGCGCGGCGCCGGCGCCGACGCGCGCCTGGTGATGGTCGTCCACGAGTGCCTGGAGTCGCGCTTCGCCGAGGCGGTCGCGGCGCTGGGTGAGCTCGACGATCTCAAGTCCCCGCCCAGGTCGATCCACGTGATCGAGAAGGAGTTCTAGTGGCGGCTGGGCTGATCGACCGCTACCGGGACAGGCTCTCGCTGGAGCCCGGCGACCCGGTGGTGACCCTGAACGAGGGCTCGACGCCGCTGGTCGAGGCGCCGCGGCTCTCGGAGCGGATCGGCGCCCGCGCCTACCTCAAGTTCGAGGGCGCCAACCCGACCGGGTCGTTCAAGGACCGGGGGATGACCGTGGCCGTGTCGCGGGCGAAGGGGCGCGGGGCGGAGGCGGTGATCTGCGCCTCGACCGGCAACACCGCCGCTAGCGCCGCCGCCTACGCGGCGCGGGCCGGGCTGCGCGGTGCCGTGATCGTGCCCGAGGGCAAGATCGCGATCGGCAAGCTCGCCCAGGCGCTGATGCACGGCGCCCGCGTGGTCGCCCTGCAGGGGAACTTCGACGACGCTCTGCGGATCGTCCGCGAGCTCTCCCAGAAGCACCCGATCGAGCTCGTCAACTCGGTCAACCCGCACCGGATCGAAGGCCAGAAGACGGCCGCCTTCGAGGTCGTCGAGGACCTCGGCGAGATGCCCGGGGCGCTGGCGATCCCGGTCGGCAACGCCGGCAACGTCACCGCCTACTGGCGCGGGTTCCAGGAGCTTGCCCAGGTAGAGGTCACTGGTTCGAGCCCAGTTCTTCCGGTGCTCTACGGCTTTCAGGCCGAGGGCGCGGCGCCGCTGGTCACAGGGGCGCCGGTCGAGAACCCCGAGACCGTCGCCTCGGCGATCCGGATCGGCAACCCGGCCCGCTGGGAGGAGGCGATGACCGCGTTCACCACCTCGCGCGGCCGCGTCGCCGCCGTCTCCGACGAGCAGATCCTCAACGCCTACCACTGGCTCGCCGACACCGAAGGCGTCTTTTGCGAGCCTGCCTCGGCCTCCTCGGTGGCGGGCCTGCTCGCCCACGGCCTGCCGGTCGTCGAGGGCGCCGAGCCACCCGAGTCGGTCGTCTGCGTCCTCACCGGCCACGGCCTCAAGGATCCAGACACCGCCTTGGGCAAGGCCCCCGCGGTGATCAACTGCGACAACGACCTCAGCGCCGTCGAGCGGGCCGTCTTCGATTGACCGTCCGGCACCGACTCGTCCGCGTTCCCGCCTCCTCAGCCAACCTCGGGCCCGGCTACGACGCGATGGCGGCGGCGGTCTCGCTGCACCTGGACCTGGAGGTGGAAGAGACCGGCGAGTTCTCGCTTGACCCGGGCGGGCTCGAGGTCTCGACCGGGCGCGACAACCTCGTCGTCCGCGCCTTCGAGAGCCTGCACTCGGCCGACGGGATCGCCTTCCGGCTGCGCAGCGAGATTCCACTGGCGCGCGGGCTCGGCTCCAGCGCCGCGGCGATCGTCGCTGGCCTCTTCGCCGCCGACCACCTCTTCGAGCTGGCGCTGAGCAAGGAGGAGATGCTGGCCCGGGCGACCGAGTTGGAGGGGCATCCCGACAATGTCGCCGCGGCGATCTACGGTGGCTTCGTGGTCTGCGGCACCGGTGCAGATGGGGCGCCGCTGGCGGCCCGCTTCGACCCGCCGGAGGGGCTGGAGGGGATCGTCGTGATCCCGCCCGAGGAGGTCTCGACCAAGCTGGCGCGGGAGGCGATCCCGGCCGAGATCCCGCTCGCCGACGCGCTCGCCAACGTCTCCGCCGCGGCGCTGTTGGTGCTGGGCCTGCGCAGCGCCGACCTCGACCTCGTCTCCCGCGGCCTGAGCGACTCGATCCACCAGCCCCGGCGCCGCGATCTCTATCCGCGCTCGATGGAGATCGTCGACACCGCCGCCGAGCTGGGCGCGCTGGGGGCGACGATCTCCGGCGCCGGGCCTACCGTTCTCGTCTGGACCACCTGGCAGGACGCCGGCAACGTCGCCGCCGCCCTCGAAGGGCGCTGCGCCGGCTGGGCCGAGGTGCGCCGGCTGCCTTTCTCGCCGCTCGGCGCCGACGTCCCCGAGCTCTAGATGGACTGGGTCGTCCAGATCGGCCTGATCGAGCTGGCGCTTGGCGGGCTGCTGGGCTGGGCGATGGTGATCCGCGCCGAGAAGTCGGAGTGGCTGACGCGGATCGGCGTCGTCGCCCCGCAGCGGATCCGCCAGGTCCACCTCGACTACGTGATGATGGGCCTGATTCTGATCGCGGTCGGGCTCGCCGTCCCGGACCTGCCGAGCGCGATCGCGGCCGCCCTGGTCTTCGGGACGCTGGTCAATCCCTTCCTCTTCGTCCCGCTCGCCTTCAATCCCGACATCGACAAGCGCCTTTGGTACCGGGTCTTGGCGGTCGTCTCCTTCCTCGGCGTCAGCGGCGGCCTCGTCGCGGCGGCGATCGTCGGCCCGGCGTAGCGACGCGTCTGCATTTGGACGTCTATAGGACGTACTGGAGCAGACGCGTGAAATCTGCTCGGATAGCCGATACCGCGGCTACTATCGCGCCATGCCTAGCCTGCCGAAGTTCTCACTGCTCGGGGCGCTCATCGCCGCAATCGCGCTGCTCGCGCTCCCGGTCGCTGCGGAGGCGACGCTGGTCTACGTCAAGAACCCGATGCACCCGGCCGTCTTCGCCGCCAACGACAACGGCGGTGGCGCCTTCAAGGTCGGCCCGGGATCGAACCCGCGGGTCTCGCCCGACGGCGACGTCATCGCCTACCAGCGCGAAAGCTCCAGCGGCAAGCGAGCGCTGATGCTGGCCGCCGCTGCCGGTGGCGGCTCCAAGACCGTGATCCCGAATCTCCAGGACAGCTTCTACGTCACCTTCTCGCCGGACTCGAAGCTGGTCGCGGCGATCCGTGGCCCCGAGATCGGCAAGGGCACGCTGGTGTTGATCGACGTCACCAGCGGCACCGTGCTGCGCACGGTCGCCAGCGGCTACTTCAGCGGCGTCAGCTTCTCTCCCGACAGCACCGAACTCGCCTATTCCGTCTCCCAGAACGAAGACTTCCCGGCCAAGACCGACGTCTTCACCGCCACCGTCGCCGCCGGCAAGCCGGTTCAGATCACCAAGGACAGTAAATCGGTGGACCCGCTCTGGGGACCGGCCGGGAAGATCGTCTTCGCCAAGCAGCTCGACGCCAAGAGCCGCAAGTACGGGCCGAAGAACGAGCTCTTCCTGATGAACCAGTTCGGCGCCCAGGTCAAGCGCCTCACCCACACCAAGGTCGACCCGCTGCTGCAGGGCCTCTATCCCACCGCCTGGTCGGAAAGCGGCAACCAGCTGCTGGCCGAGTTCGAGGGGCAGGACACCAGCTATGCGGTCACCGTCAATCCCAAGACCGGTGCCCAGAAGCCACTCGGCAAGATGAACAATGGCGAGCAGGGCTTCGTCGGCACCGCGATCTCCAAGGACGGGACCATGGTCCTCGGCTTCACCGGCGGCTTCGAACCAGGCCCGCGTCACATGGTCGAGGCGGTCCCCTACGGCGATGGCAAGGTGCAGAGGCTGGTCAACAACGCTTACGAACCCGACTGGAGCCGCTGAGCGGCGGCAAGCGCGCGGGTCAGTCGAGCAGGCCGACCTGGCGCAGGATCGAGACGCTGTCGGAGTAGACGTCCTTGCGCTTGACGAGGCCGTCCTCGAAAGGGATCGAGTCGATCCCGTCCCAGACGACGCGCCTGCCGGTCGGCTCGGCAACGAGGTCGCCCCGGCGCATCGTCCTAGCGTGGGTCGCGGCGGCGGTCCATTCCTGGACGACCAATCCCTCGCGCACGTAGAGGCGGCGGGTGGTGAACTCGATGTCGGGCCAGGTCTCGAAGATCGAGCCGATGTGGGCGCGGACGTCGGCGCCGCTCGCCGACTCGCCGGCGGTGTGGTTGTCGAAGACCATGTCCGGCGCGTGCAGCGCCATGATCGCGTCGAGGTCGTGGGCGTTCCAGGCCGCGTTGTAGCGGTCGACCGCCACGGTCAGTGCCTGCTCTGAGTCCTTGCTCGGATCGGTCATCGCCAGCTATGGTCGAACCTAATGGCCAGCGGGTACACGATCAAGCATCGCGACGAGTTCGAGTCGATGGAGGGCTCCGGCGAGTCGACCTGGATGCTCGCCCGCAAGGCCCTCGGCACCTCGGCCTTCGGCTTCAACCTGGTCGAGATCGCTCCCGGCGGTGGCATCCCCGAGCACACCGAGGCCGGGAGCGGCCAGGTCGAGCTCTACGTGATCCTCGAGGGCGAGGCGGTGCTGCGGATCGAGGGCGAGGATCACCCGGCGCCGGCTGGCACCTTCGCCTCGGTCGAGCCTCCCGCCAGCCGCACGATCCTCAACCGCTCCGATGCTCCCGTCACCGCGATGCTGATCGGCGTCCAGCCCCAGGGCGGCTACGAGCCGATGTCCTGGGGCTGAGGGGTTCCCCCGGCTTTCGGGCCGTCGGTGGATGTCGAGAAAGACGCATATTGCGCATAAACGCGCGGAATAGGCGCCGAATTGGATCGACTTTCGGCCGCTGAACGAGGCCGGGGGCTTCCCGCTGCCCCTATAATTCCCGAGCCCGTCAACCCGTCGCGCGCCCGCTCGAAGAAGGTGTGGAACCCGGGAGGTCATAGATGTCGAAGCACCAGTTCGCTGGCGCCAGCGTCAAGCGCTACTCGCCCGAGTTGCCCTACAAGCCACTGGTATCGCCGCCCAGCGTCGAAGACAACGACGCCTGCGCGATCTACGCGTCGGTGCGCAAGGACGCGACGCCGAGCCACCGGCCGATCGAGCTGGCGATCCCCGCCCTGCAGAAGATGCTCCACCGCGCCGGCAACGTCGACGGCGAGGGCGACGGCTGCGGTCTGTTGCTGGACATCCCGCGCAAGATCTGGGCCGAGGATGTCCGCTCCGGCGGCCATGACCCCTCGCTCACCCTCGACGACGCCTTCGCCGTCGCCCACATCTTCATCGAGCGCTCGCAGGACACCGCCAAGGTCCAGCACGACGCCCGCGAGCTGCTCAACGAAGGCGGCTTCCGCGTGCTCGCCGAGCGGGTCGGCGTCGTCGACTCTCCCGCCCTTGGGCCGACCGCCCGCGAGGAGGAGCCGATCTTCTGGCAGATCGCCGGCCTCGTCCCCGACGCCGAGCGCCGCGACCCGATCCTCTTCGAGCTGATGATCGAGCTCGAGCAGCGGCTCGGCGTCCATATCCCCTCCTTCTCGGCCACCACCTGCGTCTACAAGGTGATGGGCGCCCCGAACGTGCTCGGCGCCTACTACCCCGATCTGCGCGACGAGCGCTTCGAGACGATCGGCTGCTTCGGCCACAACCGCTACTCGACCAACACCTGGCCCTCGTTCAAGCGGGTGCAGCCGTTCTCGGCGCTGGGCCACAACGGCGAGATCAACACGATCGAGCAGCTGCGCCAGGAGGCGCGGATGCTG
>DASYJK010000123.1:0-12373 GCA_035996525.1 Solirubrobacterales bacterium | reverse complement strand
TCGCAGCGCAGGCCGGTGGCGCCGAAGGCCTCGGCCAGCTTCACCCAGTCGGGGCTGGCGCCCATCTCGACCGAGCTGTAGCGGCGGTCCCAGAACAGCTCCTGCCACTGGCGGACCATGCCCATGTAGCCGTTGTTCATGAGGAAGATCTTCACCGGGATCTCCTCAGTGACGCAGGTCGCGAGCTCCTGGATGTTCATGATCAGGCTGCCGTCGCCGGCCACGCAGACCACGGTCTCGTCCGGGCAGGCGACCTTGGCGCCGACCGCCGAGGGCAGTCCGAAGCCCATCGTGCCGAGGCCGCCGGAGTTGATCCAGTGCCGCGGCTTCTCGAAGCCGTAGTACTGCGCCGTCCACATCTGGTGCTGGCCGACGTCGGAGGTGATGATCGCGTCGCCCTTGGTCGCCCGGTGCAGCGCCTCGATCATGAACTGCGGCTTGATCTCGCCGTCCACCCCGGGCTCATAGAAAAGTGGATGCTCCTCCTGCCAGGTGCGGATCTGGTTCCACCAGTCGTCGAGCCGGGAGCTGTCGGTCTGCAGCGCCCGGTACTCGCGGGTCAGGTGCGGCAGCACCAGCTTGACGTCGCCGACGATCGGGATGTGGGCACCGACGTTCTTCGAGATCTCCGCCGGGTCGACGTCGATGTGGATCACCTTCGCGTGCGGGGCGAACTCGTCGAGCTTGCCGGTGATGCGGTCGTCGAAGCGGGCGCCGATGGCGACGATCAGGTCGGCTTTGTCCATCGCGTAATTGGCGGTGACGGTGCCGTGCATCCCCAGCATCCCCAGCCAGCTCTCGCCCGAGGCCGGGTACGCGCCGAGGCCCATCAGGGTCGAGGTGATCGGGAAGCGATCGGCCGCGGCGAGCTCACGCAGCTCCTCGGAGGCGTTGCCGTTGACCACGCCGCCGCCGCTGTAGAGGATCGGCCGGCGGGCGTTGGCCAGCGCTTTGGCGGCGATGCGGATCTGTTTGATGTTGCCCTCGGTGGAGGGCTTGTAGCCCGGCAGCTCGACCGGCGCGGTCCGCGGCGCGTAGTCGATGTCGGCGCGCGAGAGGTCCTGCGGAATGTCGAGCAGGACCGGCCCCGGCCGCCCGGTCGAGGCGATGTGGAAGGCCTCGTGCACGTACTCGGGGATCTGACGGGCGTCGGTGACCTGGAAGGAGTGCTTCACGAACGGCAGCGTGGCGCCGAGGATGTCGGCCTCCTGGAAGCCGTCGGTGCCGATCAGGTCGGTGCGGACCTGGCCGGTGATGAAGACCGTTGGGACCGAGTCCAGCATCGCGTCGGCGATCGCCGTGACCAGGTTGGTGGCACCGGGGCCGGAGGTGGCGAAGGCGACGCCGACTTTGCCCGAGGCCTTGGCATAGCCCTCGGCCGCGTGGCCGCCGCCCTGCTCGTGGCGCACCTGGACGTGGCGGAAGTCGGCGTCGACCATGGCGTCGTAGGTCGGCAGGTTCGCCCCGCCGGGGATCCCAAAAACCTCTTTGACGCCCTCGGCTTTGAGGGATTCCATAAGCGTGTCCGCGGCTCGCATCGGACTGGCGATGCTACCAGCGCGCAGGCACGGCCCGGGCGCCCGGGCGGGCCCTGGTCAGGCCCGGCCAGCCGGCGATTTCGCCGGGTTCCAGCGGGTCTGGGGATCGATCGAGCTCTCGATCGCGTTGCCCTTGTAGCGCTCGATGATGTGAATCATCGACTCGACCAGCTCCTCGCCCAGCAGGGTCGGCTCGAGGCCGAGGTCGAGCAGCTTGGTGTGGATCGCGTTGTAGTAGTGCTCTTCCTTCTCGACCCGCGGGTTCTCGTAGTGCTGGATCTCGACCGAGTAGCCGAGGTGCTCGCCGGCCTGCTTGACCAGCCCGGCCAGCTCCAGCACCGAGAACTGCTCGGTGAACTGGTTGAAGACGCGGAAGTCGCCGCGCTCGGCCGGATTGGCGACGGCCAGCTCGACGCAGGCGATCGTGTCGCGGATGTTGAGGAAGCCGCGGGTCTGGTGACCGGCACCGTAGACGGTCAGCGGGTGACCGATCACCGCCTGCAGGCAGAAGCGGTTGAGCACGGTGCCGAAGATCTCGTCGTAGTCGAAGCGGGTGATCAGGCGCTCGTCACCCTCGGTCTCCTTGGTGTCGATGCCGTAGACCACGCCCTGGTTGAGGTCGGTCGCGCGCAGCCCCCAGACCCGGCAGGCGAAGTGGATGTTGGTCGAGTCGTGGACCTTCGAGCAGTGGTACAGCGAGGCCGGCAGCTTCGGAAAGGGCAGGGTGTCCCTGCGGCCCTTGTGCTCGATCTCGATGTAGCCCTCCTCGATATCGATGTCGGGCTGGCCGTACTCGCCCATCGTCCCCAACTTGACCAGGTGGCAGTCGGGAACGTGGTCGCGGATCGAGAAGAGCAGGTTGAGGTTGCCGATCACGTTGGCGTGCTGGGTCTCGACCGCCTTCTGGCGCGAGGCCATGGAGTAGGGCGCCGAGGCCTGCTGGCCGTAGTGGACGACCGCCTCCGGCATCGTCTCGGCGACGACGGAATCGAGGAAGTCGCCGTCCTCGATCGGGCCGACATAGCTGCGGATCTCCTTGCCGGAGATCTCCTTCCAGGCGACGATCCGCCGCTCGAGATCGGCGATCGGCGTCAGCGAGCCGGTGCCGGCTTCCTCGTGCCAGCGCCGGCGCGAGAAGTTGTCGACGACGGAGACCTCGTGGCCGCGAGCCGAGAAGTGCAACGCCGTCGGCCAGCCCAGGTAACCGTCACCCCCGAGGATGAGGATTCGCATAGGACGCGGCAGCTTAGAGGGTTGGGCGGGCGCCAGACCAACCGTCCTAGTTGAATCAGCCCGATGGAAAACGGACTGGCGGCGCGAAACGGGGGCCGGGTCGGCCTCGCCGCCCTCATCGCGATCCTGCTGATCGGGATCGGGCTGCGCGTCGGCGAAGCCTGGGACGGGCGGGCGCCGGTCTACGATGCGGCCGCGTACGCGGCGATCGCTGCCAACCTCGATCGCGGGAACGGCTTCACGGTCGGCGCGGCCGCCACCCAGCCCTCCAGCAACTACTCCCCCGGCCTGCCCCTGCTCATCGCCGCTCTCTACAAAGTGACCGGCGACGTCCACGAACGCACCGCCCGCCTCCTCCTCGCCCTGATCGGCTCCCTCGCCATCCTCTTCACCTACCTACTCGGTCGCCGGCTCGGCCGGGTGATGACTTCGTCGGGCCATAGCCCGCCTAACTCATCAAGCGTCGCCGCGGGCCTGATCGGCGCGGCAGCGGTCGCGATCTACCCGGCGTTGCTCGAGTACCAGGGGATGCTGATGAGCGAGCCGTTGGCGGCGACCCTGTTGTCGGGCGCGGTGCTGGCGATGTTCTGGGCGGGCGACGCAGGACCAAGCGGTCCGGGAACCGACCGCCCCGGGGAGGGAGGCCTGCGGGCGGGCAGGTATGTCCGTTCTCGACCTCCCTCCCCGGGTCACTCGGTCGTGCGGTGGTTGCTCCCGGGTGTGCTGCTCGGAGGCCTCGCGATGGTGCGGCCGGAGTACTTAGGGGTGGCCTTGCTGCTTGGGGGAGTGGTGTTCGTTACCGGACTGAGGGACGGGTGGCGCGGGGCGCTTGCTCGGGGCACGGTGCTGCTGGTAGGCGTCGTTGTCATCGTCGCTCCCTGGACGATCCGGAACGCGGTGGCGCTCGATCGGGCGGTGCCGATCTCTACCGGCGGCGGTCAGGTTCTGTTCGCAGGGACCTATCTGCCTTCTGATGGGGATCCGGAAAAGGTCGGGGCGGAGGTCGTCGCCCGTCACCCGGAGCTGTTCGCCTCCGCCGATGCCCAGCGGCTGCGGCTGGAGCAGATCCTGGCCCGGCTGGCCGCCGCCCGCTACCCCGATCTCGAATCCGACCAGGCGCTGTCGCGGATGGGCAAGGAGCAGCTCGGCGACGACATCTCCGAAGAGCCGCTCGAATTCGCCGGCTTCGTCGCGACCAAGGTCGGGCGGATCTGGTCGCACGGGCCGCGGGCGGTGATGCGCGAGCCCGGCTGGGGGGCACTGCACTGGGCGCTCGTGGGTTTCGGCCTGCTCGGCCTCGGCCTGCTCGCCTGGCGCCGCCGCTGGGAGGCACTGGTCCTGGCGACGGTCTTCTTCGGCATTACCGCGCTCAGCGCCCTGCTCGTCGCCTCCCCGCGCCGGGTGCTGGTGATGCTGCCGCTGGTCGCCGCCCTGGCCGGCGTCGGCGCCACCTGGCTCTGGGCCCAAGCCATCGAGCGCCCCTCCGACGGCGGTTGCTGAGTTGAGCCGCCCATGACCGGCATAACTCAGCAACCGTCGTCTGCCCGGGTAGCCTGACCCGGCCTTGAACGCCCTTCTCGACCGCTGCTGCGCGCTGCCATCCCGCTACGGGAAGACGACCCTGATCGCGCTGGCGCTGATCGCCGTCCTCGGCCTCGGCGCCCGCGCCTACGTCGTCGTCAAGCCGGTCGCGAACCCGGCCGACGACTCGCACGCCTACTACGCGCTCTCCAAGTCCCTCTACGAGGAAGGGAGCTTCGGCGGCCCCACCTTCCACGACCCCAGCGACTGGTCGCCGGGCGCGCCGCTGCTCTACGCGGCCAGCTTCTACGCCACCGGCGGTGCCCGCGAAGGCACGGCGCGGATCGTCGAGGCGCTGCTCGGGGTGGCCGCGATCCTCGTCGTCTTCCTGCTCGCCGAGCGCCTGGGCGGGCGCTGGGCCGGACTGATGGCGGCCTTTGCCGTTGCCGTCTACCCCCCCTTCATCCACTCGACCGGCGAGCTGATGAGCGAGCCGCCGGCGATCCTCACCCTGCCGGCGGCGGTGCTCGCCTTTCTCTGGGCCAGCGATCCCGGACGATCCCGCTGGGCCTGGCTCCTCCCCGGCTTTCTCCTCGGCCTGACCGCGATGTTCCGGCCCGAGTACCTCTTCGTCGGCGGCGCCTTCGTCGTCCTCGCCGCCCTGCGCCCGGGTCTGGGGCGGGGCCTGTCCGCCGGCTGGAGGCCGGGGCTCGCCGACGCCTCCCTGCTCCTCCTCGCTCTGCTGCTGCCGATCGTGCCCTGGACGATTCGCAACGTCGACGTGCTCGACCGCGTCGTCCCGATCTCGACCGGCAGCGGCAAGGCGCTCTACGTCGGCACCTTCCTCCCGGCCGACGGGGAATACCAGCGGGTCAAGGCGCTGCTGGTCAAGCGCTACGAGCACCGTGACCTCGCTCCGAACTCCGCCGCGCTCGACGCCGTCGACCCCACCCCCCTCTTCGACCGCGTCGCCGAACGCTATCCCGACCTGCCCCGCGACTCCGCCCTCGGCAAGATCGGCAAGCAGAACTTCTCCACCTATTTCGGCGAAAACCCGGGCGGCTACCTGGCAATGACCGCGCGCAAGGTCGGCCGCATGTGGAGCAGCGGGGTCGGCGCAGCGATGAGCAGCGGGGCCGGGCGGGCGGTCCAGATCCTGCTCGTCGCGCTCGGGCTGGCCGGCTTCGCCCTGCTCGGAACCGCCCGGCGCTGGTGGGATCTGGTCGCGCTGGCGATGCCGATCGCGCTCGTCACCCTGATCGGCGCCGCCTCGCTGGCCGCCCCGCGCCGCAACGAGGTGCTGATGACGCTGGTCTTCCCACTTGCCGCCCTGGCGCTGTCGCGGGGGGCCGCGGCCATATCCTCCGGTCGCGAATGGTCCCCAGAGCAGGCATCTTCCCCGCCGAGCTGACGGCGCTCCGCGCCGGCGGGCTGATCTTCGCGATCGGCCTGATCGCCTACGCGATCGTCCGTCGCCGTTCCCTGCGCAACGTCGACGTGCTGCTCCTGCTCGCCGCCGGGCTCGGGCTGGCGCTGGTCTCGGGGACCGAAGTCGTCGACGGCCTGCTCTCTGCCTTCTCCTTCGAAAAGGGCAACGGCGGCCGCATCCTCGGCCTCGCCGTCTTCGCCATCTTCATCCTCTTCTTCCTAATCCTGCGGGCGCTCTCGGTCGCCGCCCGCAATTCGCGCCAGCTCTCGGCGGCGCTCGAGGGCCTGGCCTGGGAGGAGTTCCGCCAGGCGGGCCTGCCCGAGCGCTTCCGCGGCAAGATCGCGATCCTGATCCCCGCCTACAACGAGGCCGAGAACATCGGCCACGTGCTCGAGCAGATGCCGGCCGCGGTCTGCGGCATCGGCACCGAGGTCCTGGTCGTCGACGACGGCTCCCGCGACGGCACCGGCGACGTCGCCGCCGAGCACGGCGCCGCGGTCGCCCGCCACGTCACCAACCGCGGCGGTGGCGCGGCCCTGCGCACCGGCTACCGGCTGATGGTCGAATCCGGCTCCGAGGTGGTCGTCACCCTCGACGCCGACGGCCAGCACCTGCCCGCGGAGATGGAGCGCCTGGTCAAGCCGGTCCTCGACGGCGAAGTCGACATGGCCCATGGCTCCCGCGTGCTCGGCCACGCCGACAGCAACCACTTTGCCCGCGAGCTCGGCATCGTCTTCTTCAACCGCCTCGTCTCCTTCATCACCCGCACCCACGTCACCGACTGCTCCAACGGCTACCGCGCCGTCCGCACCACCGTCCTCCCGCAACTGGTCCTGCGCCAGGAGCAGTTTCACACCTCCGAGTTCATGATCGAGGCGATCAAGCGCGGGATCCCCGCCAAGGAGATCCCGATCACGGTCGAACAGCGTCTCCACGGCCACAGCAAGAAGCCGGCGGTGTTCCGCTACGGGGTTGGGTTCGCGAACGCGATCGTTAGGACCTGGCTGCGATAGGGCTGCGGGTTAGGTGGCGATATGAGCCCCTTGCCCATTTCCAGAGCGACTCAGGACTGTCGGTTGACGCTAGACGCCTTGGACGTTCCGCCCTCGGCGTCAAATTCCGGGTGTGGATGGAGGGGTCTGGTCGTCCTCCATTCGAATGTGTGCGAAGCACGCGGAATGCAATCCGTCATCGCGACCTTTAGGTCGCGCTCCAGCATCCGGAGTGCCGCGCCCATAGGGCGCGGAGCGACCCAATTCGAATGGAGGGCGACCAGACCCTCTATTCAACGCCCGGATGCCTGACCGCCGCCGGATCCGGCAGGTACAGGTCCGTCCCGCAGCGCGGACAGACCTGGACGTACAGCTTCAGCTCCTTATGACAGTTCGGGCACTGCCGTTCCGGTTCGTTGTTCTCGACCCGGTAGAGGATCGCGGCGACGAGGCCGAGGATGGGCAGGACGGCGCCGACCACGAACCAGATCCAGAAGGAGCTGCCCTTGCCCTTGGCGACGAAGCCGGTGGCGAGGCCGAAGCAGAAGGCGATCACGAGGTACTCCATGCGCCCAGTTTGACGGTTCGGCGGGCTGGGTCGAACGTCCAGACGGGCAAACCTGCTTAAAGGGATCTCGCCTGGAGCCGACAAACCCCGGAGAGCCCATCCGGGTTCCCTGGCGCATGGCGATTCCACGAACCCCAGCGAGCGCGGCGAAACCGAAGCGGCACCACCGCCGCCACCGCCTGCACGTCTGGAAGGACAAGCACTACCGCTGGGTCCCCGACGGCAACGGCGACTGGCGCGTCCAGGGCTACATCTTCCGCCACCATCACAAGCCCAAGCGCGGGCACTACCGCGGCCCCGGCAAGAAACCGCCGGTTCGCGCCAAAGCGGCGATCGCCCCGGTCAACCCAGATCCGCGCCCGGCCGGCGCTTACCAGGGCCCGTTCGGGACCGAACAGGCGGTGCGCCTGCTCAACCGCGCCGGCTTCGGCCCGGTCCCCGGACAGGCCGAGCACCTCGCCTCGCTCGGCCTGGTCGGCGCGGTGCAGTCGCTGACCCGTCCCAGCGGCGCCGCCACCCTCACCGGCCCGCCGCCGGTCGACGACGACGGCGCTCCGATCGCCCCCGCCGACGTCTGGGGCCACGACCACATCTGGTGGCTCGACCGCATGGTCAGGACCGACCAGCCGCTGGTCGAGCGGATGGCGCTGGTCTTCCACGACTGGTTCGCGACCTCGATCGACGGCGTCTCCAAACCGCAGCAGATGATCGACCAGTCCAACCTCTTCCGCTCGGCCTGCTTCGGCTCCTTCCTCGACCTCTTCAGGGCGGTGACGGTCGACCCGGCGATGCTGCAGTGGCTGAACGGGGCCGAAAACCGCAAGGGCGCGCCGAACGAGAACTACGGCCGGGAGATGATGGAGCTGTTCAGCCTCGGCGCCGACCGCGGCGCCTACAGCGAGGACGACATCCGCGAACAGGCGCGAGCGCTGACCGGCTGGCGCAACGACTGGTCGGGCGAACAGGGCGCCTACAACTTCCGCTTCGACCCCAAACTCCACGACACCGGCAACAAGACCGTCTTCGGCCAGACCGGCAACTGGAACTGGGAAGACGCCCCTCGGCTCTGCGTCGAGAACCCCCTCCACCCCTCCTTCTTCGTCGCCAAGCTCTGGAGCTACTTCGTCCCCCAACCCGCCTCGGCGTCGGTCGCCGACGGGCTGATGAGCACCTACCGCAGCTCCGGCTGGCAGATCCGGCCGGTGCTGGAGACGATCCTGACCAGCCCGGACCTCTACGAAGGCCCGGCGATGGTGAAGCCGCCGGTGGTCCAGCTGGCGGGGATGCTGCGGGCGCTCGGCCGCTACATCGACACCGACGCCTGGACCTGGCTCTGCGAACCGGCCGGGCAGGTCCTCTTCCGTCCGCCCAACGTCTCCGGCTGGGACGACACCCGCTGGCTCGATACCTCGCGCATGCGGGCCCGCTGGAACATCGTCGACTACGCCCTCGACGAGATCTCGGTCGACGCCTGGAACGGCAGCTACAGCACCACCGAGACCGCCGACGAAGCGCTCTCTCGCGCGATCGCCTCCTGGAGCTCGCCGGCGCTGCGACCTGAACACCGGGCCGAGCTGCTCGATTTCGCCAACCGCGCCGAGAAAAAGGTCGCCGCCAGCTGGGAGCAGGGACCCTACCGGGCGATGCGCCAGAACGCCCTCCTGCAGCTGATCGGCATCAGCCCGGACACGATCCTGCAATGAGTCCGCGCCCCCACAACTGCTGCCGCGACTACACCCGCTCCCAGCTGCTGCGCTCGGCCGCCGCCGAAGCCGGCAAGGGCCTGCCGGTGATCGAGCGGGGAATGCCGGAGCCGGCCGGGACCGGGCTCTCGCGGCGCAAGTTCCTCTCGCGCAGCGCCGGGTTGGCGCTGGCCGTCTACGGCGCCTCGAAGATCCCGCTCTCGGCCTTCGAGACCGGGATCGCGCAGGCGGCGACGGGCGACAAAGTCCTCGTCTCGGTCTTCTTCGACGGCGGCATCGACGCGCTCAGCGTGCTGGCGCCGGTCGGCGACCCCCGCTACTCGCAGCTGCGGCCCAACCTCGCCCTCTCGCCCGGCACCGGCACCCCGTTCAGTGAGGACACCCGGCTCAACTGGCACCCGGCGGCGGCAAGTCTGGCGACCCTCCACGCCGAGGGCAAGGTCAGCGCCTTCCCGGCGATCGGCTACGACCACCCGGACCAGTCGCACTTCACCTCGCGCCACTTCTACGAGGTCGGCGAGCTCGCGGTCGGCTTCCGCACCGGCTGGCTCGGCCGCTACATCGACCTCGTCGGCGATGCCGAGAACCCGCTGCAGGGGCTCTCGATGGACGGTTCGCTCTCGCCGATGATCGCCACCGCCGAAAAGCCGGTGGCGGCGATCGACAGCGTCGACAGCTACGACCTCTGGGCCCCGGTCAGCGACCCGATCGAGACCGAGATGTACCGCAGCTTCGCCCAGTTCGGTGCCTTGCCGGCGGACTCGCCGGCGCTGGCGCAGGTCCGCAAAGCGACCAAGCAGACCGACAAACTGCGCGAAGACCTCGGCGGGATCGGCGGCTTCACCAGCCCGGTCGCCTACCCCGACACCTACTTCGCCCACAAGCTCGCCGGCCTCGCCGCCTTCATCGCCGCCGGGCTGCCGATGCGGGCGGTGACGATCCGCGCCGCCGGCGGCTACGACACCCACTCCGACCAGGCGCCGGACCTCGAAAGCAACCTGCGTGAAACCTGCGAGGGCCTGCTCGCCTTCCAGCGCGACCTCGAGGCCCGCGGCCTCGCCGACCGGGTGATGACCGAGATGTGGAGTGAGTTCGGGCGCCGCCCGGAGGAGAACGGATCGGCCGGGACCGACCACGGCGCCGCCGGCTGCGCCTTCGTGATCGGCTCCAAAGCCAAGGGCGAGATGGTCGGCGAATTCCCCGGCTTGGCGAACCTCGACACCAACGAAAACGTCCGCGTCACCAGCGACTTCCGGACGATGTACTGCGCCCTGCTCGAGCAGTGGCTCGGCCAGGACGCCGGCCCGATCATCCCCGGCGCCTCCGGCTTCGTCCGGCCGGCGCTGGTGAAGGCGTGAGCAGAGCACTGGCGGCGCTGGCGGTGGCGGTGGCGCTGACCGCCACCTTCGGCCTGGCTCCGGAGATCGACCCAGGCGGTGGCCATCGCGCCGCGGCCGCGGACTGCGCCTGGCAGCGGCAGCCGCGGCGGGTCGTCAGGCACGTAAAGCGCCACGGCCGCATGCGGAAGCTCGTCCGCACCACCAACCGCTGGACCTGCGAGCCGCTGGCGGAACCGCCCGCGGTCGGAATCCCGCCCGCCTCCCTCCCCAGCCCGGCGCCCGCTCCCGAAGTCGAATCGCTGCCCAGAGCGGTGAGCGCCGCGGCCGACGACGCCACTCCGGAAGCCTTCAGCTTCACCCTCTCGCGCCGCTACGTCGTCTCCGGCAACGTCACCGTCGAGCTCAACAACAGAGCGGGCCAGGACGCGCACAACCTCAAAGTACGCCCCATAGGAAGCGAAGAAGAAGGGCTGGAGGTAGGCGAAGCCGGGCCGGGCGAGAACCGGGTCGCGCATCTGGAACTAGCCGCCGGCACCTACCAGCTCTACTGCAGCCTCCCCCAGCACGAAGAATGGGGCATGAGCGTCGACCTCGAAGTGCGGGCCGGCTAGCCGAGGCGCTTCGGGTGGCCGATCTGGCCGAGCTCGGCGAGGTCGCGGCCGAAGGGCAGGCTGGTGGTCCAGTCGATCACCGCGTGGGTCTTGCGAGCGACGCCCGGAATCTGGCTCATGTGGTAGGTCCGGGCCATCCACCAGGCGGGGAAGCCGCGGAAGGTGCGGTCGCCGACCTTGCCCACGGCCTTGTAGCGGCCGAGGTTGACGAAGGAGGCGCTGCTGCGGTACTCGAACGGCGCGGCGCTGCCGATCCCCAGCTCGGCGGCGATGTTGCGCGCCGCCACCGGCCCCTGGCGCACCGCGTGCTGGGCGGTCGGCGGGCAGGTGCCGCCGCGCGGGTCCGGCGCCGCCGCGCAGTCGCCGATCGCCCAGACGCCGTCCATGCCCTCGACCCGCAGGTGGTCGTCGACCGGGACCCGGCCGCGCTCGTCGAGCGGCACGTTGAGCTGGCGCAGGCTCGGGTGCGGGGTTACGCCGGCGGTCCAGACGACGGTCTTGGTCGCCAGCGTCTCGCCGCTGGAGAGGCGAGCGCTGTCGGCCGTCACCTCGTCGAGGGTGGTGCCGAGGCGGATGTCGATGCCGCGGCCGCGCAGCTCGCGCAGGGCGTAGTCGGCGAGCTCGACGTCGATCTCCGGCAGCACCCGGTCGCTGGCCTCGACCAGCATCCAGCGCATCCCGTGCAGGCGCGCCCGCGGGTAGCTCTCCATCGCCTCGGCGGCGAAGTCCTGCAGCTCGGCCAGGGCCTCGAGGCCGGCGTAGCCGCCGCCGACGAAGACGTAGGTGAGCAGCTCGTCGCGGCGGGCCGCGTCCTCGCTCGCGTTGGCCGCCTCCAGCGTCTCGATCACGTGGTTGCGCAGCCAGATCGCGTCGGCGAGCCCCTTGAAGCCGATCGCGTGCTCGGCCAGGCCGGGCACCGGCAGCGTCCGCGAAACCGAGCCGAGGGCGAGCAGCAGCTGGTCGTAGGGGACGTCCTCGTCGGCGCCCTCGTGACTGTGCACCCGCACCGTCTTCGCCTCCGGGTCGTGCCCGGTGACCTCGCCGAGCCGCAGGTAGGTCCGCTTGAGGATCTCCCGCAGCGGCGTAACCACGTGCCGCGGCTCCAGCGTCCCAGCGGCCGCCTCTGGCAGGAACGGCGTGTAGAGCATGTAGTTGACGTCGTTGACGAGGTTGAGCCGCGCCGACTGCCGCGGCATCACCTTCTCCAGCTCCCGCGCGGCCGCCGCCCCTCCAAATCCACCACCGACGATGACGACGTTCCAGGCCATACCTTGAACCTAGCACTTTGTAACAAGTTGTCACAAAGTATCAGATCACACTTTCGCCACAGCTGAATCTGCCCTAGCCGTCGCGATACGGGAGTAACTGCAGACGCAGCATCCGGGCGGCCGGGGGAGGCCTCGACGGAACCTCCCGCTGTTCGTGACGGCGAGGCCTC
>DASYJK010000122.1:0-9130 GCA_035996525.1 Solirubrobacterales bacterium | reverse complement strand
CGGCGGCGTCGGCACCGGCCTCTACTCGATGCTGCTCTACGTCCTGCTGGCGGTCTTCATCGGCGGCCTGATGGTCGGCCGCACCCCCGAGTACCTGGGCAAGAAGATCGGCGCCCGCGAGATCAAGCTGGTCTCGCTCGGGGTCCTGGTGACGCCGCTGGCGGTGCTGCTCTCCTCCGGCCTCGCCTCGGCGACCGAGCTTGGCAAACGCTCGCTCTACGCCGGCGTCAACCCGCAGGGTTTCTCGGAGACCCTCTACGCCTACCTCTCGCAGGCCAACAACAACGGCTCCGCCCTCGCCGGCTACACCGGCTTCATCCAGCCCAACGCGCCCGGCAACTCCGGTGCCTACGGGATCAGCTTCGCCGACCTGCTCGGCGGCGCGGTGATGGTCGGCGCCCGCTTCCTACCGATCCTGCTCGTCCTCGCCGTGGCCGGCGCGCTGGCGACCAAGAAGGTCTCGCCGGCCGGCCTCGGGACGATGCGGACCGACAACCCGACCTTCGTCTTCCTCCTCGTCGGGATCGTGATCCTGGTCGGCGCCCTCACCTTCTTCCCGGCCCTCCTGCTCGGACCGGTCGTCCAGAGCCTGACCACGAGGTTGTTCTGATGAGGAAGGACCTGACCACCGGGCTGATCGCGATCGTGCTGATGACGGTCACCCTCGGCCTGCTCTACCCGCTGGCGATCACCGGCATCTCCCAGCTCGTCTTCCCCGGCCAGGCGGACGGATCTCTGGTCAAGGTCGACAGCCGGGTCGTCGGCTCCAGCCTGATCGGACAGGAATTCATGGGCGAGGCCTACTTCCACTCACGTCCCTCGGCGACCGGATACAGCGGCAACGTCACTTTCTTCGGCAACGCCGGCCCCAACAGCGCTGAAGCGCGCGAAGAAGTTCGCGAACAGGTCAAAGCCTATCTGCGGAGGGAGAAGCCATTCGACAAGAGCCTGACGAGCGCCGGGATTCCGGTCGATGCCGTCACCCAGTCGGCCTCGGGGGTCGACCCGCACATCTCGGTGGCGAACGCGCGGATCCAGGCGCACCGTGTTGCCACGATCCGTGGCCTTCCCCTCAGCCAGGTCGAAGACCTGATCCCGTCCCATACCGACGGTCGCTCCCTCGGCCTGCTCGGCGAGCCCGGGGTCAACGTGCTCGAGCTCAACCTCGTCCTCGACGAAGTGGCGCCGGTCCACCCGCGAAACAGCTCTGGAAGTGGGCGATGACCACCGAGACCGAGGCCCGCTCGCTCTTCGATCCCGCGATCCTCCGCCCCGCCCTCTGGGAGTCGGTGCGCAAGCTCGATCCCCGCGTCCAGGTCCGCAACCCGGTCATGTTCGTGGTCGAGATCGGCGCCGTCATCACCACCGTCGCCTCGCTGATCCAGCTCGGCGGCGGCGGCTCGCTCGGCGGCGGTCACGAGCCCGTCTGGTTCACGGTCAGCGTCACCGTCTGGCTCTGGCTCACGGTCGTCTTCGCCAACCTCGCCGAGGCGCTGGCCGAGGGTCGTGGCCGCGCCCAGGCGGCGAGCCTGCGGGCGATGCGCACCGAGGCGACGGCGAAGATGCGCGACGGCGGCGAGAAGTCCGCCGCCGAGCTGGTCCGCGGCGACGTCGTCGTGGTCGAGGCGGGGGAGGGGATCCCCGGCGACGGCACCGTGATCGAGGGGATCGCCTCGGTCGACGAGTCGGCGATAACCGGCGAGTCGGCGCCGGTGATCCGCGAGGCCGGCGGCGATCGCAGCGCCGTCACCGGCGGCACCAAGGTGCTGTCCGACCGCATCGTCGTCGAGATCACCCAGGAGCCCGGCAAGTCCTTCCTCGATCGCATGATCGCCCTGGTCGAGGGCGCCTCCCGCCGCAAGACCCCGAACGAGATCGCACTCGGGATCCTGCTCTCGGCCCTGACCCTGATCTTCGTCATCGTCGTCGTCAGCCTGCGCCCTTTCGCCCTCTTCGCCGGCACCGAACTCTCGGAGACGACCCTGATCGCTCTGTTGATCGCCCTGATCCCGACCACGATCGGCGCCCTGCTCTCGGCGATCGGGATCGCCGGCATGGATCGGCTGGTGCGCCGCAACGTGCTCGCCCTCTCGGGGCGCGCGGTCGAGGCCTCCGGCGACTGCGACGTGCTGCTGCTCGACAAGACCGGGACGATCACCCTCGGCAACCGGGAGGCGACCGAGTTCGTGCCGATGCCCGGCGTCACCGCGGCCGAGCTGGCCGAGGCGGCGCAGCTGTCCTCGCTCGCCGACGAGACCCCGGAGGGCCGCTCGATCGTCGTCCTCGCCAAGGGCTTCGGCGTTCGCGAGCACGACTTCGCCGGCCACGAGCCGACCTTCGTCCCCTTCACCGCGCAGACCCGGATGAGCGGCGTCGACTTCAACGGCACCCGGCTGCGCAAGGGCGCCGGCGACGCGATCGAGCGGTGGGTCGCCGACGAGGGCGGTCGCGCGCCGGCCGAGCTCAGCGCCGAGCTCGACCGCATCGGCCGCGAGGGCGGTACCCCGCTGGCGGTCGCCCGCGACGAGCGCGTGCTCGGCGTGATCTACCTCAAGGACGTGGTCAAGGAGGGGATGCGGGCCCGCTTCGACCAGCTGCGGGCAATGGGGATCCGCACGATCATGGTCACCGGCGACAACAAGCTGACCGCGGCGAAGATCGCCGAGGAGGCCGGCGTCGACGACTTCCTCGCCGAAGCGACCCCGGAGCGCAAGCTCGAGTTGATCAAGGAGCAGCAGGCCGACGGCCGCCTGATCGCGATGACCGGGGACGGCACCAACGACGCGCCCGCGCTGGCCCAGGCCGATGTCGGCGTTGCCATGAACACGGGCACCCAGGCCGCCCGCGAGGCAGGCAACATGGTCGATCTCGACTCCGACCCGACGAAGCTGATCGAGATCGTCGAGGTTGGCAAGCAGCTGCTGATCACCCGCGGCGCCCTCACCACCTTCTCGATCGCCAATGACGTCGCCAAGTACTTCGCGATCCTGCCGGCGATGTTCGCCGCCACCTACGCGGTCGGCAGCGGCAGCGGCCCGCTCGACGCCCTCAACGTGATGTCGCTGGGGACGCCGGAATCGGCGATCCTCTCGGCGGTGATCTTCAACGCGCTGATCATCCCGCTGCTGATCCCGCTCTCCCTGCGCGGCGTCCGCTACCGGCCGATCGGCGCCACCGCGCTGCTGCGCCGCAACATGCTGATCTACGGCCTCGGCGGTCTGATCGTCCCCTTCGTCGGGATCAAAGCGATCGACCTCGTCGTCCACAACCTGCTGGGAGCCTGAGGGGGCGCCGTGAATCGCGGCCGCTACAAGATCTTTCTCGGGATGGCGGCGGGGGTGGGGAAGACCTACCGGATGTTGCAGGAGGGCCAGGCCGAGGCGGCGGCCGGCCGCGATGTCGTGATCGGCTACCTGGAGCCGCACGACCGCGTGGAGACGACCGCGCAGGCGCGGGGGCTGGAGCTGCTGCCGCGGCGCCGGGTCCCGGTCCGCGACCTCGCGGTCGAGGAGATGGACCTGCCGGGGCTGATCGCCCGCGCCCCGGAGCTGGCGCTGATCGACGAGCTCGCCCACACCAACGCTCCGGGCCTGGTCCACGCCAAGCGCTACGAGGACATTGGCGATGTGCTCGCAGCCGGGGTCGACGTCTTCTCGACCGTCAACGTGCAGCACCTGGAGTCGCTCAACGACCAGGTCGCCGAGCTGACCGGGGTGCGGGTGCGGGAGACCGTGCCGGACTCGGTCCTGGGGAGCGCCGACGAGGTCGTCCTCATCGATCTCACCCCGGAGGCGCTGATCGCCCGCCTGCGGGCGGGGAAGATCTATCCCGGCGAGAACATCCAGGCCGCCCTCGACAACTTCTTCAAGATCGAGAACCTGGCGGCGCTGCGCGAGGTCAGCCTGCGCCAGGTGGCCGAGGACGTCGAGTCGAAGCGACTCTCGATCGCCGCTGGCGAGCCGCTCGGGACTCGCGAGGAGGAGCGGCTCGCGGCCGACGCCTCGCGCGCGATCGGCGAGCGCCTGCTCGCCCTGGTCCGGCCGCAGCCGAGCTCCCAGCGCCTGGTCCGCCGCGCCTGGCGCTCGGCGCAGCGGCTCGGCACCGACCTCGACCTGCTCTGGGTGAAGCCGCCCGGGAAGCCGATCGAGGGTGAGCAGGAGCGCCAGGTGACGGCGCTGCGCCAGCTCGCCTCGGTGCTCGGGGCGACGCTGCTGATCGAGGAGCACGACGACCTCGTCGCCGCGGTGGCGCGGGTCGTCCGCGAGCGCGGCTCCACCTACATCATGGTCGGCGAGGCTGAGCCGCCCCGTGGCCTGGCACGCCTGCGCGAGCCGCTGCCGCAGCGGCTGATGCGGGCGACCCCGCCCGGGGTCGACGTGCGAATCGTCGCCCACCGTGGTCGCAAGGAGTGCGAGCGGTGATCGAGCACGCCCTCGTCGTCGTCGCGCTGCTCGCCGGGCTCGGCGGCGGCTACCTGATCGCCCGCTCGCGCCTGCGCGGGCGCCGATCCGAGCGCCCCGAGGCCGTCCACCAGATCCTCCTGCCTTTCACCGGCACGGAGGTGTCGCGTCGCGCCGTCGACGCGGCGCTCCGCCTGGCCGCCGCCGAGGGCGCGACCCTGATGCCCGCCTACCTCGCGGCCGTCCCCAAGTCGCTTCCCCTCGAGTGCCCGATCCCCAACGAGGCGAGCCGCGCGATGCCGATGCTGGAGGCGATCGAACAGCGCGCCCGCGCCCAGGGCGTCCCTGTCGACGCCCGCATCGAGCGCGGCCGCTCCTACCGCCACGCCCTCGAGCGCCTGCTCGCCCACGAGTCCTTCGACCGCGTCGTCGCCCCCGCCAGCGCAACCGGCGCCACCGGCATCTCCGGCGACGACCTCGTCTGGCTCCTGCGCAAGGCCCCGGCCGAGGTCCTGATCCTGAGGCCGGGGCCCGAGGATCGGCGGGTGGTGAGCTTCAACGGCGGCCTTACTCAACCTGGGCGACCGGGACCGGTGCGGCCTCTCGACCGAAGAGGCTGACCAGGGCGGGGATCAGCAAGGTTCGCGCGATCAGGGTGTCGAGCAGGAGGCCGACGCAGAGGGCGAAAGCGATCTCACGGAAGCTCTGGATCGGGATCAGCGCCACCGCGGCGAAGGACAGGGCCAGGATCACCCCGGCCACGGTGATCGCGCGCCCGGCTTGTGAGCCGGCGGTTCGGATCGCCGGCTTCAGCTCGGTGTGCTCTCGTTCCCGCCAGATCCGGTTGATCAGGAAGACGTTGTAGTCGGCTCCCAGTGCCAGCAGCAGGATCGCGCTCGCCACCGGGACGAAGAACGCCAGCTGCCCGTATCCGAGTAGGTCTTGGAAGACATAGACGGTGAGGCCGAGCGCGGCCGCGACGACGAGCAGGCTGACGCCGACCAGGTAGAGCGGGGCGCTGCGACTGCGCAGCAGCACCCAGAGCAAGAGCAGCAGTACCGCGATCGCGGCCGGGGCGACGCGCTCGAACGCGGCCCAGGTGTCTTCGGTCAGTTCGGTGGCGATCGTCGTGTCGCCGGTGACGCCGGAGCTCGCTCCGCCGAGCCTGCTTTCCTCGAGCAGCGACGGCAGTCGTTCTTCGATGCCGGAGAGCGCGTCCGATGCCTGGGCGCCGTCAGGGTCTCCGTCCAGCACCAGGACATAGCGGGCGGCATCTCCACTCGGCGCCAAAAGGACGCCCGAGCCTCCGGGCAGGCGCTGCGTCCCGGGACCGATGACGCCGGCGACGCCATCCTGTTCGGCCAGCTTGCCTTCCAGCGCCGCCAGGGCACCGGCTCGGTCGGTAATGCCTTCCTCTTCGACGACGAGCATCGTCGGTCCCAGCACGCCCGGACCCAGGCCGGTTGCCGCCAACTCATAGCCCTTGCGGGGCGACGTCGTTTCGGGCAGGCCGCGGATGATCGGGTTGCCGAGCTCCAGCTTGCCGAGGCCGGTCGCGGCCGCTCCGAGCAGGACCAGACAGAGGATCGTCGTCAGCACGGGGAAGCGCACCGCGACGGCGATCAACGCCCCGCGGACGCCGGAGCGGGTGGTCTCGTCTGTCTGCTCGGTGTCGCGGACGGCCGACCGACTGGGCCACAGCAACGCCCGCCCGAAGATCGCCAGCGCCGCCGGCACCAGGGTCATCGCCACAGCGGCGGCGACGACTACCGCTACCGCCATCGCGGGACCGAACGCGGCGAGGAAGCTCATCCCGGAGATCAGCAGGGTCAGGGTCGCGCCGGCGATCATCAGCGCCGCGGTGGCGATCACCGGGCGAAAGCCAAACCACCAGCGACTGTCGCTCAGGGACCGATCCAGGCGAGCGAGAGCGAGGAGAAGAAGTAGAGGGAGGCGGTGGCCGCGCCCTGCGAGACCCACATTTCGGCCCGATCGCCGGCGTGCATCCGGACCATCCCGGTGACGGTATGGGCAAAGGCTCCGTTGGCCGGGAAGACGAAGCTCTCGACCGCGAAATGCGAGCTGCCGGAGTTGCCTTCCTCGCGCAGTTCGACGAAGCCCTGGGCGTTGGCGCCACCGGCGCTCGCGCTGACATCGGCGATTCCCGTGACCAGGTAGGTGCCGTCGACCGGTGCGTTCAGTCGCGTCGGATGGGCGGAGTCGAAGAGTCCGTCCGTGTCGTAGTCGGCTTCCGTCCAAGGAATCGCGGTCGGCGTATTGGTCGGCAGCGACACGCTCGCGGGGCTGCTGTTGACGACTCGGGCCGCCGGGACCGTGCCGATCTGCGAGGTGCCGACAGCGCCGGCGATCGACGGGTTCGGGTAGGTGCCGCCAAGTGCCCCGCCGGCCGCGACGCCGTCGATCGTCGCGTCGGTCCCGTCTTCGCCCGGTTTGCCGTCTTTGCCGTCCTGACCGGCGGGACCGCGCTCGCCGGCCGGCCCCTGCTGGCCGACCGGACCCCGTTCGCCGGCCTGGCCCTTGAACAGTTCGATCGTCTTCTTGGCCACCTTGGGAGGCGTCACACAGCGATCGAGCCCATCACGTTGGCGTAGGTCAGGTGCTCGCGCAGACGATCCGGCATGGGGCCTCCCTTGGGACGAGTGAAGGCCGGAACCTAGCGCGTGAACCGTGCTCGCCGCCGTCCTCGACACCGCGGGATCCATCATCGGTCCAGGGGGTCTTGGGAAGACCTACGAAACAGAAAAACCCCCGGCTGGCGGGGGCTTTCCGATGCGGCTGAATGGAGTCGAACCATCACGGGTGTTTCCACCCACAAGGCCCTCAACCTTGCGCGTCTACCAGTTCCGCCACAGCCGCTCGAGGGCGGCGGATTCTAGATGTTCAGGGGCTGGGGGAGGTCGGAGGGTTGCGGGCATCCGGGGCGGGCGGTAGCCTGCGAACAAGTGTTCGGACGTGCTCTTGTCGGCAAAATGGGAGAAACTAGGACTGATGATGGTTGATCTTGACCTGACCAAAAGGCAGAAGGAGATCTTCGACTTCATCCGCAAATACGCGGCGAAGACGGGGTATCCGCCGACCGTGCGGGAGATCGGCAAAGCCGTCGGCCTGCACTCGTCCTCGACCGTGCACGCGCACCTGGCGAACCTGGAGAAGATCGGGCTGCTCAAACGCGATCCCTCGAAACCGCGGGCGATTGAGCTGCTCTACGAGAAGGCGAAGCGGACGATCCGGCCCGGCAGCGGCCTGCCGCTGGTCGGCCAGGTTGCCGCCGGCGAGCCGATTCTGGCCGAGGAGAACATCGAGGAGTACATCGAGATTCCCGACGTGATCGGCGGCGAGGAGGGCGACTACATCCTCCAGATCCGCGGCGAAAGCATGAAGAACGCGGGCATCCTCGATGACGACTACGTAATCGTGCGGCCGAGCGAGATTGCCCGCGACGGCGAAATCGTCGTCGCCCTGATCGGCGAGGACGCGACCGTGAAGCGCTACTTCCTCGAGAAGGATCACGTACGGCTGCAGCCCGAGAACGAGGAAATGGAGCCGATCCTCACCACCGAGGCGACCGTGATCGGCCGCGTAATTGGAGTGTTTCGCAGCGTCTAACCCGGGCGCTGCGCCGCCAGTCTCTACTTAGGCCAGCGGCCCGACTCGATCAGCCGCTTGTAGCGCCGCTGCCTGCGGCGCGCGTCCCACATCACCGCGGGCAGCAGTCGCAATCCCAGTCGGGGGAAGAGGTCGAAGGCGCGCAGCAGCGGGCCGCGCCAGCGGGGGAGGATGAGGACGGGGCGTGGGCGCTCGGTCAGTTTGCCGACCTCGCTCGCGACTTGGGCCCGGGTCAGCAGGTGACCGGAGAACGATCCGGCGGCGTCGGGGTCGTCGAGCTTGTCCTCGAGCATCGGCGTCCAGATCCCGTCGGGGCAGACGGCGGAGAGGTCGATGCCGTTCTGGCCCGCCCGCCGCAGATCGAAGAGCGTGCCGAGGGTGAAGGCCATCGCCGCGTGCTTGCTGGCTGAGTACGCGACCTCGCCGGGTGCGGCGACGATGCCTGCCAGCGAGACCACGTTGATCACGTGGCCGCGCCCGGCCGGGACCATCCGCTCCAGCGCGGCGACGGTGCCGTTCATCGTCCCGGCGGCATTGATCGCGAGCATCGCCGCGCGGACCGGCTCCGCCTGCTCCCAGGACAGCCCGGTGGCGAGGATGCCGGCGTTGTTGACCCAGAGATCGAGCGCGCCCGCCTCGGCGACGACCGCGCCGGCGAGCTCGCGGCAGGCCGCCTCGTCGCGGACATCGAGGGTGGTGGCGGTGGCCCCAGCGCCTGGCGTCCCGTCGCCGATCTCAGCCGCTGTGCGCGCCGCCGCCCCGGCGTCGACGTCGGTCGCCCAGACCGCGAAGCCGCGCCCGGCCAGCTCGATCGCGATCGCCCGGCCCAGCCCTCCACCAGCTCCGGTGACGACCGCGGTCCGCATGCTCGCCACCATATCCCGCCCCCGCTTGGCCGATCGGCGGCCGCTGGCTACCATCGCCGGGCGGGCCGAGCGGACCGCGGGGGGAGAGAAAACCCTTCGAGGAAAGTCCGGACACCACAGGGCAGGGCGGTGGATAACGTCCACCCGGGGAAACCCGCGGGAAAGTGCCACAGAAATACACAGCCGATGGCGCGGCCACACGTGAGTCGCGTACAGGCAACGGTGAAATGGTGCGGT
>DASYJK010000121.1:0-2415 GCA_035996525.1 Solirubrobacterales bacterium | reverse complement strand
GACCGAGGTGCTGCTGCTGGAGATGCTGCCGCAGATCCTCCCGGCCGAGGACAAGGACGTGGTCCGGGTCGTCGAGCGCGCCTTCAAGAAGCAGAACATCACCGTCGCCACCGGCAACCCGGTCGAGAACGTCGAGGCCGGTGGCAGCTCCGTCAAGCTCACCTACGGCGATACGACCACCGAGGTCGACTACCTCTGCGTCGCCGGCGGCCGCCGCGCCGACACCGAGGGCCTGGGCCTGGCCGAGGCCGGGGTCGAGCTGGAGGAGAACGGCAAGGTCAAGATCGACGCGCTGCAGCGGACCACGAACGCCAAGGTCTACGCGATCGGCGACCTGGTCAACGCCAAGGCGCTCGCCCACAAGGCCTCCGAGGAGGGCGTCGTCGCGGCCGAGACCGCGGCCGGGGTCGAGACCCACGGGGTCGATCAGAAGCTGATCGCCGGGGCTACCTTCAGCCACCCGCAGGTCGCCAGTGTCGGGCTCACCGAGGCCGCCGCCAAGGAGGCCGGCAACGAGGTCAAGGTCGGCAAGTTCAAACTCGGCGGCGTCGGCGGCGCGACCGTCTACGACGACAAAGAAGGCCTGGTCAAGGTGGTCGCCGACTCCAAGTACGGCGAGATCCTCGGCGTCCACATCGTCGGCAACCGCGCCTGCGACATGATCGCCGAGCTGGTAGCGACGATGGCGCTGGAGGGCGGCTACCAGGAGCTGGCGCGGATCGTCCATCCCCACCCGACGATCTCCGAGGCGATCTTCGAAGCCGCCCGCGCCGTCGACGGCTGGGCTACGCACGCTTGACGGCGCCCCGCGCCAGCTTCTACTTCGACCTCGGCTCGCCCTACGCGTACCTCGCCGCCGAGCGGGTCAGCGGGCTGTTCACCGAAGCGGAGCTGGAGCAGCCGGAGTGGGTGCCGGTCCTGCTCGGGGGGCTGTTCCACCGCTTCGACCGCGGCTCCTGGTCGCAGACACCGGCCCGGGCCGAGGGCATGGCCGAGGTCGAGCGCCGCGCCCTCGCCTACGGGCTGCCGCCGATCCAGTGGCCCGACCCCTGGCCCGGCAACATGCTCACCGCGATGCGGGTAGCGACCTTCGCCAAGCAGACCGGCCGCACCGTCTCCTTCTCCCTCGCCGCCTTCCGCCAGGCCTTCGCCGCCGGCCGCGACCTCAGCGATCCCGACAACGTCGTCATCGCCGGCGCCGCTTGCGAGCTGCACCCGCGAGCGCTGCTGAAAGCGGTGCAGACCGAAATCGTCAAGAACGCGCTGAAGGAGGCGACCGCGGCAGCCGGCGATCGCGGCGTCGAAGGGGTACCGGCGCTGGTAGTCGGCGACCAGGTCTTCTGGGGAGACGACCGCTTGGAGGAGGCGGTCGAAGCGGCGAGCTAAGGTGAGGTCAATGGCCGATCTGCCCGATGCCGCCACCTGTTACGAGCTGCTCGCGCGCATGGCCCTGATCCGCCGCTTCGAGGAGGAGGCGGGGCGCCAGTATCAGCGGGCCAAAGCCGGTGGCTTCCTGCACCTGGCGATCGGCGAGGAGGCGACGATCGTCGGCACCACCTCGGCGATGCGCGACGAAGACTTCCTGATCGGGACCTACCGCACCCACGGCCACGCGATCGCCCGCGGCACCGAGCCGAAGCGGGTGATGGCGGAGCTGTTCGGCCGCGTCGACGGCACCAGCGGCGGCCGCGGCGGCTCGATGCACATCTTCGACGCCGAGAAGCGCTTCATGGGCGGCTACGGGATCGTCGGCGGCAACCTCCCGATCGCCGCCGGTCTCGCCCTCTCCTCCCAGTACAAAGGGGAAGACGCGGTCACCGTCTGCATGTTCGGCGACGGCGCCTCCAACACCGGCAACTTCGGCGAGACGATGAACCTGGCCGCCCTGTGGAAATTGCCGGTCTTCTTCCTGGTCGAGAACAACCTCTACGGGATGGGGACCGCGGTCGAGCGCCACTCGGCCCAGACCGACCTCTCGAAGAAGGCCGAGGGCTACGGCGTCCCCGGCGCTCGGGCGGACGGCATGGACGTGATCGCCGTGCGCAAGGCCGTCGCCGCCGGGATCGAGGAGGCGCGGGAAGAGTCCCGGCCGACCCTGCTCGAGGTCGTCACCTACCGCTACCGAGGCCACTCCGCCGCCGACCCCGAGGTCTACCGCGAGCGCGAGGAGGTCGAGCAGTGGCGCGAGAAAGACCCGATCGAGAGCTTCGCCCGGCGCTGCGTCGAGGCCGGGGTGCTGGGCGAGCGCGAGGTGCGGCAGGCGCGCGACGCGGCCGAGGCGACGGTGGTCGAGGCGACCGAGTTCGCCGAGGCCTCGCCGGAGCCGCCGCTGGACACGATGTACGAGAACCTCTACGCGCTCGACGATCCCGGCGGCTGGTACGCGGTCGACGAGCGCAGCCCGGAGCCGCACCG
>DASYJK010000120.1:0-3238 GCA_035996525.1 Solirubrobacterales bacterium | reverse complement strand
GGCTGCTCGCGCGCTTGGCGCGCGGCCTCGCCGCGGACGACGGCGTCGAAGTGAGCCTCGCTGGGCAGCTCGGCGCCGCCCGCGTCGCCGGGACCGCGGTCGCGCAGCTTCGCCGCCAGCCGCTCGGCACCCCTGACCGGGGCGCCCAGCGCCTGGGCGAAGCGCCCCGCCCGCTGGGCGGCGCGGAAGACGTTCTGCTGGGCGTGGGTGCCGTGCGGCATCTGGGCGGCGATGTAGAGCCACTCGGTGAGCAGGGTCGTCACCGACTCGTAGTCCTCGATGCAGGTCGGCTGCTCCGGGCCGCCGGCCGCAATCGCCCAGAGCGTCCGGGTCAGCAGGCGGTCGCCGCGAGAGCCGCTGAGGCGGGCGTGCGGGTCGAGGTAGTGCCCGTGCGTGCAGAGCACGTCCCCGAACCTGTAGGTGGGGTAGGCGATCTCGATCTCGACGCCCGGCAGGCGGCGCTCGAGGAATTCGCGGAAGAAGCCGGGCCCGGTCGGGAAGCTGGGACGGTGACCGCTGGCCAGCTTCGTCTCCAGCCGATCCTCGTCGTCGCGGTGGACGAGGTGGTGGTCGTGGTTGCCGGCGAGGAAGACGAGTCGCCCCCCATTCATCTTCTCGGCAATCAGCTGCAGCAGCCCATCAGCCGCCTCGACCGCGTCGTCGACCGAGCCGAAGAGGAAGTCGAAGAGATCGCCGAGGAAGATCAGCTCGTCGATGCCGTCGAGCTGGGGCGCCAGCCGCTCGAGGAAGAACTCCTCCCGCAGCAGGTCGCGCCCGGTCCAGGCGCCGAAGTGGGTGTCGGAGATGACCAGGGCGCGCATCGCGGCGCCGAGTCTAGGCGGCGCGCTGGTTGACCCGCATCCGCAGGCCGCCGACCGGGGAGAGCGTGGGCATCTGGCGGATCGTCATCGTACGGCCGGGCAGCGAGTCGAGGCGCAGGCGCTGGAGCAGCATCGTCGCCACCAGCTTCACCTCGGTCTGACCGAAGCGTTTACCGATGCAGATCCGCGAGCCGCCGCCGAAGGGGACGTAGGCGCCGCGCGGCAGCGTCGCCTTGCGCTCGCGAGTGAAGCGCTCGGGGATGAACGCCTCGGGGTCGGGGAAGACCTCGGGGATGCGGTGGCTGGCCCAGGAGCAGTAGTTGATGTAGGCGTCGCGCGGCACCGTGTAGCCGCCGAACTCGAACTCTCGGACGGCACGGCGCGGGCCGATCCAGGCCGGTGGGTAGAGCCGCAGCACCTCGTCGAGCACCATGTCCAAGTAGGGCATCTCGCGTTCGAGCTGGTCGACCGTCGGCGCTTTTCCGCCCAGCACCCGGTCCTGCTCCTCGTGCAGGCGGGCCAGGGCCTCGGGGTGGCGCGAAAGCTCGTGCAGCATGAAGGTCAGGGTCGAGGTCGAGGTGTCGTGGCCGGCGAACATCAGGGTCATCACCTGGTCGCGGATCTCGCGGTCGCTGAACGCCTCCCCTCCCTCACCGCGGGCACCGACCAGCAGGCTGAGGATGTCCTGGCGATTGGGATCGGGGTTGGCGCGACGGCGGGCAACCTCATCGAAGACGATCTCGTCGAGAACCCGCCGTGAGGCGTTCATCTTGCGCCAGGGGGAACCGGGCCCGCGAACGAGACGCCACTGGAAGTCGATCCCGTAATAGCCGAGGGCGCGCTCGAAGTGCTCGGCCGCGGCGGCACCCCTACCGGCCTCGTCGGGGTCGAGCCCGAGCAGCGCCCGCATCGCGATCCGCATCGCCAGGTTGCGCATCCAGTCGTAGACATCGACCGTCTCGCCGACCGGGAGACCGGCGATCGCCGCTTCCGACTCGGACGCCATCGCCGCCACCGCGGCGACGATCTGCTCGCGGTGGAAGGCGGGCATCATGATCGCCCGGGCGCGGTCGTGGTAGTCATCGTCGATCGTCAGCAGACCGTCACCGAGCAGCGGGATCAGGTCGCCGAAGCTGGACTCGCGCCAGTGGAAGTTCTCTGGATGGCCGACGGTGACGAAGTGGTTGGCCTCGGGGCCGAGCATGAAGATGACCCGTGAGTGCAACAGCCGCATGCTGAAGATCGGCCCGTGCTCTTCGTAGGCGCCGAGCAGCAGCGGCAGCGGGTCGTGAGCGATCTGGTGGGTGCGGGCGAGGCTGAAGTCGGTCGGCCCGGGTGGGAACTTGCCCCGCTCCCGCCACTCCTCGTAGATGTCGCCGGCCAGCCGGCGCAGCGGATTGGCGGACATCTGCGGCGGCCGTTGTACCGGGGCCGAGGTATCGACGGTCGCCATGGCGCCGATCATAACTGGCCAGCTGGCCAGTTTCGTCGCGTATCCAGAGTTGTAGCCCCTACAGGGGCTCGAATCCTGGGAACGGCTCAGGTCGCGGCGGTGGCGGCGAGCTGGCCGCAGGCGGCGTCGATGTCGCGGCCGCGGGTGAGGCGGACGGTGGCGGTGAGGCGGTGCTCGGCGAGGATCGCCTGGAAGCGGTCGATCCGCTCCGGCGAGGAGCCGTCGTAGCTGCCGGTCGGGTTATAGGGGATCAGGTTGACCTTGTAGATGCGGGGATCGAGCAGCGCCGCCAGTTCCCGCGCCTGCTCGGGCTGGTCGTTGACGCCGTCGAGCATCACGTACTCGACGAAGACTTTGCGGCGGCGCTTGGCCCGGTAGCGGTCACAGGCGGCCAGCACCTCACGCAGCGGGTAGCGGTCGTTGACCGGCATCAGCCGCGAGCGCAGCTCGTCGTTGGGCGCGTGCAGTGAGAGCGCCAGCGCGACCGGCAGCTCGCACTCGGCGAGGCGGTCGATCCCGGGCACCCAGCCGACGGTCGAGATCGCGGTGCGGCGGTTGGTGACGCCGAGGTCGGGCAGCCGCTCGCAGGCGGCGAGCACGTTGTCGATGTTCATCGTCGGCTCCCCCATCCCCATGAAGACGACGTGGTCGATCTGCTCGAGGCGGCGAAAGTGCAGCGCCTGGTCGAGAATCTCGTCGGCGCTGAGGTTGCGGCCGAACTTCATCTGGCCGGTGGCGCAGAAGGTGCAGGTGAGCGGGCAGCCCGACTGCGAGGAGACGCAGACCGAGCGGCGGCCGTCACGGTAGCGCATCAGCACCGCCTCGATCGGGCGGCCGTCGGCGGTGTGGAAGAGCGACTTGACGGTGCCGTCGTCGGACTTCGCCTCGGCCTGGAGGGAGAGGGTCGAGAGCGGCACCGCGGCGGTGAGGCGGTCACGCAGGATCCCCGGCAGGTTGGTCATCT
>DASYJK010000119.1:0-18556 GCA_035996525.1 Solirubrobacterales bacterium | reverse complement strand
GTGTAGACGCCGAAGCTGGCGCGGGCCGTGGCGGCGACGCCGAGGCGGTCCATGAGGATCTGGGCGCAGTGGTGGCCGGCGCGGACGGCGACGCCGTGGCGGTCGAGGATCTCGGAGACGTCGTGGGCGTGGATGCCGTCGATCTCGAAGGAGACCGGGCCGATCCGCCCGGTGCCGCGCGACGGGCCGAAGACGGTCAGGCCGGGTACCCCGGCCAGCCGCTCCAGCGCGTAGTCGGTGATCGCCAGCTCGTGCTCGCGCACCGCCTCCATCCCCAGTCCGTCGAGCCAGCGCAGGGCCGAGGCCATCCCGATCGCCTGCGTGATCGCCGGCGTGCCCGCCTCGAAGCGGGCCGGGACGTCGGCGTAGGTGGTGCCGCCGCGCGTCACCTTGCGGATCATCGAACCGCCGCCGAGGAAGGGCGGCATCGCCCGCAGCAGGTCGAGCCGGCCCCAGAGCGCCCCGATCCCGGTCGGGCCGTAGAGCTTGTGGCCGGTGATCGCGTAGAAGTCGACGCCCAGCGCGGCGACGTCGAGCGGCAGCTTCGGCGCCGCCTGGGCGCCGTCGGCGAGCACCAGCGCGCCAGCCGCGTGCGCCAGCCGCGCGATCTCGGCGAGCGGGTTCTCGGTCCCCAGCACGTTGGAGACGTGGGTCACCGCGACCAGCTTCGGGCCGCGCTCCAGCAGCACCGCGAAGGCCTCCATGTCGAGCAGTCCCTCGCCGTCGATCGGCGCCCAGTCGACCTCCGCCCCGACCCGCTCCGCCAGCTGCTGCCAGGGAACGACGTTGGAGTGGTGCTCCATCTCGGTCAGGAGGATGCGGTCGCCGGCGCCGACGTTGGCGTCGCCCCAGGCCCGCGCCACCAGGTTGATCGCCTCGGTCGCGTTGCGGACGAAGAGCACCTCGCGGCGGTCGCCGGCGCCGATGTGGTCGGCCACCGTCGCCCGCGCCCCCTCGTACGCTTCGGTCGCCTCGGCCGAGAGCGTGTGCGAGCCGCGGTGGACGTTGGAGTGGTGGCGGCGCTCGTAGCGGTCGACCGCCTGGATCGAGGCCAGCACCCGCTGCGAGCTGGCGCCGCTGTCGAGATAGGCGACCGGCTGCCCGTTGACCTCGCGCTCCAGCGCCGGGAAGGCGGCGCGCACCTTCTCGATCGGGAAGACCGAGGCGGGGCTCTTCGCGGTCGCCGGCTCCATGTGCGCGCGGAGGCTAGGCAGAGGCGCCCGCCTCCACCTCCTCGCGGATCCAGCCGTAGCCCTTCTCCTCCAAGATGCCGACCAGCTCGGGGCCGCCTTCCTTGACGATCCGGCCCTCGAACATGACGTGGACGGAGTCCGGCTTGACCATGTGCAGGATGCGCTGGTAGTGGGTGATGATCAGCACGCCCATGTCGGGGCCGGCGAACTGGTTGACGCCCTCGGCGACGACCCGCAGGGCATCGATGTCGAGGCCGGAGTCGGTCTCGTCGAGGACCGCGATCTCCGGCTTCAGCAGTGCCAGCTGCAGCAGCTCCATGCGCTTCTTCTCGCCGCCGGAGAAGCCGTCGTTGAGGTAGCGGCTGGAGAAGTCTTTGGGGATGTTCGCCAGCGCCATCGCCTCCTGGGCGGTCTTGGCGAAGTCTTTGATCTTGATCGCGGGCTCGCCGCGCGCCTCGCGCTGGGCGTTGATGATCATCCGCAGGTACTTGCTGACCGAGACGCCGGGGATCGCCACCGGGTACTGGAAGGCCATGAAGAGGCCGGCCTGCGAGCGCACGTCGGGATCGGCCTCGGTGATGTCCTCGCCCTTGAAGGTGATCGAGCCCTCGGTCACCTCGAGCGCCGGGTGGCCCATGATCACGTTGGCGAGCGTCGACTTGCCGGAGCCGTTGGGCCCCATCAGCGCGTGAACCTTGCCCTTCTCGACATCGAGATCGAGCCCGCGGAGGATCTGCTTGTCCTCGACGCTCACGTGCAGGTTGCGTATCTCCAACTCAGCCAATTTCACTCACTCCGTTTCTGGGGGTTTCGAAAGTCTGGGGTCAGGCGGCGCGGGCGATCGCGGCCTCGCTGCGACCGCCGGGCCGGGAGAACTCGACCAGCTCGGCCAGCGTGGTGCCGGCCAGCGCCTTGGTCACGCCGCCCTGCACCCGCGTCCACAGCAGCTTCGTCGAACAGGCACGGTCGCCGTCGTCCTCGTGCGAGCAGAGGACTTTGCCCTCCGGCGTCTCGTGGAAGCACTCCATCGGCGCGATCTGGCCTTCCAGCGCCTCGACGACCGCGTCCATCGTGATCTCCTCGGCAGGTTTCGCCAGGCGGTAGCCGCCGTGGGCGCCGCGGGTCGAGGTGACGAGGTCAGCCTTGCGCAGTTTCGCGACCAGGTGCTCGAGATAGGACAGCGGCAGCCGCTCGGCTTCGGCGACTGTGTTGAGTGAGATCGGCGCCGAGCCGGGCTGGCGGCCCAGCTCGACCATCAAGCGCACTCCGTACTCGGCTTTGGTCGAGAACAGCATCGCCCTAAATCCTACTGAAGAGGTCGGTTATGCCTCGGCGCGCTCGGCTTCGGCCTTGCCGATTTCGACGTGGGCGCGGCTGTCGCTGCCCTTGATCAGGACCAGGGTGAGGACGAAGCCGAGGGCGGCGATCGCGGCGCCGCCGAGGAAGGCGGCCTGGAAGCCCTCGGTGAGCGCGTGCTTGAGGCCGGAGCCGGAGCCCAGCAGGTCTTCGGTGTGCGTGGTCGCCAGCGAGGAGAGCACGGCCAGCCCCAGCGCGCCTCCCACCTGCTGGGAGGTGTTGATCAGCCCGCTCGCCAGCCCCGACTCCGCTTCCTCGACACCGGAGACGGCGGCGATGGTCGTGGTCACGAAGGAGAAGCCGAGCCCGATCGCGGCGAGCAGGGAGGGCCCGAGGATGTCGGTGGTGAAGCCGCCGCCGACCGAGACCCGGCTGAACCAGAGCAGCCCGACGACGATGAAGAGGAGGCCGGCCGCGAGCACGGTCTTGTAGCCGAGCGTGGTCACGAGCTGCGAGGCGACGCCGGCGGCGAGGCTGATCGTCACCGCCAGCGGCAGGTAGGAGAGCCCGGCGTGGATGGCGCTGTAGCCGAGCACTTGCTGCATGTAGAGCGAGATGAAGAAGAACATCGAGAAGAGCGAGGCGCCGACCAGGACTCCGACCACATTGGCTCCGGTGAGGGTGCGGATGCGGAAGATCGAGAACGGCACCAGCGGCTTGCGGGAGCGCTGCTCGATCGCGACGAAAGCGGCGAGCAGGACCAGCGCCAGGGCGATCAGGCCCAGCGTTTTCCCCGACCCCCAGCCCGCCTCGCTGGCGTCGATGACGGCGTAGACGAGGAGCGAGAGGGCGGCGGTGATGGTCACGGCCCCGGCGACGTCGAAGGAGCGCGCCTGGTCGGAGGCGCGGCTCTCGGCGATCAGGCGCGGCGCCAGGGCGAAGGCGATCAGGCTGACCGGCACGTTCACCCACAGCACCCACTCCCAGCCGAGGCCGTCGGTGAGGATGCCGCCGAGCAGGACGCCGGCGGCGCCGCCGGCTCCGGCGACCGCACCCCAGACGCCCAATGCTTTGTTGCGCTCGGCCCCGTCCCTGAAGATCGTGGTCACGATCGAGAGTGCGGCGGGGGAGATGATCGCGGCGCCCAGGCCCTGGGCGGCGCGGGCGGCGATCAGCTGGGCTTCGGTGGCGGCGAAGCCGGCCCCCAGCGAGGCGACCGCGACCAGCATCAGGCCGGCCATGAAGACGCGCCGGCGCCCCAGCAGATCCGCGGTGCGGCCGCCGAGCAGGAGGAAGCCGCCGAAGGTGAGCACGTAGGCGTTGACGATCCAGGGCAGGTTCTCGTCGGAGAAGTCGAGCGCTTTGCCGATCGTCGGCAGGGCGACGTTGACGATCGAGGCATCGAGGACGACCACGAACTGGGCCGCGGCCAGCAGGATCAGGGCCAGCCAGCGTTTGTCCTGGAACTCGGCATTGCCGGTCATCTGCCGGCAGTCAATCAAACCCGCGGCGCCGGGCTCAGGGCTCGATCAGGCCGCGCCGGATCGCGTAGCGGACGAGCTCGACCCGGTCGCGCATCCCGAGCTTGCGCATCGCGTTCGCCCGGTGGTTCTCGACCGTCTTCTCGGAGAGGTGGAGGATCCCGGCGATCTGCTTGGTCGTGTGCGCCTCGGCGACGAGCTTGACGATCTCCTCCTCGCGCGGAGTCAGCTCCTCCTCGCCGCTGGAGCCGCGCGCGAGCACGTCCTTGATCAGGGTCCGCTGCGCGTCCGGGGTGAGGAACGGCTCACCGCGCTCGACCGCGCGGATCGCCGCCAGCAGGTCGGTGTCCGCCTGTGCCTTCAGCACGTAGCCGGAGGCGCCCGCCTTCAGCGCCTCGAAGAGGTAGCGCTCGTCGTCGTGCATCGAGAGGATCAGGACCGAGACCTCGGGCGCCTGGCGCTTGATCTCCCGCGTCGCCTGCAGCCCGGTCAGCTTCGGCATCTTCACGTCGAGGATCGCCAGATCCGGCCGCTCCCGCACCGCCAGGTCTCGCGCCTCGGCCCCGTCGGCGGCCTCCGCCACCACCTCGATGTCGGGCTGGCGCTCGAGCAGCAGGCGCAATCCGGAGCGGACGATTCCGTGGTCGTCGGCGATCAGCACCCTCATCGCGCCGATTCTCCCGGCACCGTCAGCCGCACCGTGGTCCCGCGCCCCGGCCGCGACTCGATCGTCAGCTCACCGCCGATCAGCAGCGCCCGCTCACGCATGCCGGCGATCCCGAGCCCGCCCTCGGACTCGTCGAAGGCGAAGCCGCGGCCATCGTCGGCGACGGTCAGGGCGACCCCGCCGCTGTCGAGCCGTCGCAGGCTCACCTCGACCCGGCCGGCGCCGCTGTGGCGGGCAGCGTTGGAGAGCGCCTCTTGGGCGACCCGGTAGACGACCAGCTGGGCATCGTCGCCAAGGTCGGAGAGGTCGCCGTCGGTCGCGATCGCCGCGGCGATCTCACCGTGGGCCAGCTGCTCCACCTGCCCCGCCACCGCGGCGGCGAGGCCGAGGTCGTCGAGCGCCGTCGGCCGCAGCTGGCGGGCGAGCGAGAGCAGCTCCCGCATCGCCTGGTTGGCCAGCGCTTTGGTCTCGGCCAGTTCCGCCTCCAGCTCCGGCGGCGCCGCCTCGCGGGCCGCCTCCAGCCGCAGCAGCAGCCCGGTCAGCGACTGGTTGACCTCGTCGTGGAGGTCGCGCGCGACCCGCGCCCGCTCCTCCTCCTGGGCCTGCAGGGTGGCCGACCCGGCCCGCCGTCGCTCGGCTTCCAGCCGCCGCATCATCCGCAGGAAGGCGAGCTCGATCCGCTCCACCTCCTCGGTCTCGCCGATGCCGTCGATCGAGGCGGGGAGGAGGGGTCCGGGCCGGCCGAGATCGACCTTCTCCATCTCCTCGATCAGCCGCTCCAGCGGCCCGAAACGTCGCTTCAGGCGCAGCAGGCTGGCCGCGAGCGCCAGTACCGCCGCCGCCAGCACCACGATCACGATCACGGCCAGGGTCACCGGCCAAGCCTAGAAGCCCCTGGGTGGCCGACCGAGCCGAACAGGGGCTGGCACCTATGTTCAAGACCCACCGTCGCCGCGATACTGGCTCGGTAAGCGAACGAGGAGCGATGCGATGAAGACCACCAAGCAGTCAACTTTCGGCGCCACCCTGCGCACGACGATTCTCCTGGCGTCCCTCTCGGGCCTGCTGGTCGTGATCGGCGCCCTGATCGGTGGTCCCAGCACCGCCGCCCTCTTCCTCGGGTTCGCGCTGCTGATCAACCTCGGCTCCTACTTCTTCAGCGACAAACTGGCGCTCGGCATGAGCCGGGCCAAGCCGATCGAGGAATCCGAAAACCCCCGCCTCTACCAGATGGTCCGCGAACTGACGACGCGCGCCGACCTGCCGATGCCGCGCCTCTACATGATCCCCCAGGACCAGCCCAACGCCTTCGCGACCGGCCGCAACCCGAAGCACTCCGCGGTCGCCGTCACCCAGGGGATCACCAAGCTGCTCTCCGAGGACGAGCTGCGCGGCGTGCTCGCGCACGAGCTCACCCACATCCGCAACCACGACATCCTGATCCAGTCGGTCGCCTCGGCGATCGGCGCCGCGATCACCTATCTCGCCTACATGCTGCTCTGGTTCGGCGACGACGACAACTCGCCGCTCGGCCTGGCCGCGTCGCTGGCGATGGTCCTGCTGGCGCCGATCGCGGCGAGCATCATCCAGCTCTCGATCTCGCGTCAGCGCGAGTACGCGGCGGATGCGGGCGGCGCCGAAATCTGCGGCAACCCGGAGTCCCTCGCCAGCGCCCTGCTGCGTCTGGAGCAGGGGGCGACGGACATGCCAATGAAGGTCAACCAGGCAGCCGAGCCGCTCTTCATCGTCGCCCCGTTCAAGGGCAAGGGCATCGCCGGCCTCTTCGCAACCCATCCGCCGATCGAGGAGCGCGTCAAGCGGCTGCGCCAGATGCGCCCCAGCCTCGGCTGAGAGCCGGTTGAGTCGGGGTCACGCGTCTGCATTTGTACGTCTCAGAGACGTACAAATGCAGACGTACAACCGGCGCTATACTTTTTGAAGTAATGCTGATCCGGATTTAGGAGATTTGGCGATGGCAACCCCCGCAGGTGTGCAGACGATCGAGGAGATCGAACCGTTCGAGGCCGCTGAGGAGATCGACGGCGGCGATGTCGTCCTGATCGATACCCGCGAGCCGCACGAGTACCAGGAGGCCCATCTGGAGAACGGCAAGCTGGTGCCGCCGGGCCTGCTCGGCGACGAGATCGCTGAGGCCGCGCCCGACAAGTCGGCCCGCACGATCCTCTACTGCCGCTCCGGCAACCGCTCCACGATCGCCGCGGCGCAGCTGGAAGCGCTGGGCTACGACAACGTCGCCTCGATGAGCGGCGGCATTCTCGCCTGGCAGGAGCAGGGGCTGCCGGTCGTCGCCGCCAGCGGCATGACCGCCGAGCAGCGCGACCGCTACTCGCGCCACACCCTGCTGCCCGAGGTTGGGGTCGACGGCCAGCTGAAGCTGCTCAACGCCAAGGTGCTGCTGCTCGGCGCCGGCGGGCTCGGGGCGCCGACGGCGCTCTACCTGGCCGCGGCGGGGGTCGGCACGGTCGGCCTGGTCGACGACGACGTCGTCGACGCCTCCAACCTGCAGCGCCAGGTGATCCACAACACCGAACGGATCGGGATGCCGAAGACCGAGTCGGCTCGCATCTTCATCGAAGGGCTTAACCCCGACGTCAACGTGGTCGAGCACAACGGCCGGCTCGATGCCGGCAACATCCTCGGCGTGATCGGCGACTACGACATCGTCGTCGACGGCGCCGACAACTTCCCCACCCGCTACCTGCTCAACGACGCCTCGGTGCGCCTGCGCAAGCCGGTCGTCTCCGCCTCGATCCTCGGCTTCGACGGGCAGATCTCGACCTTCGCTCCTTTCGAGGGCCCCTGCTATCGCTGCCTCTACCCGACCCCGCCGCCGGCCGAGCTGGCTCCCAGCTGCTCCGCCAACGGCGTCCTCGGCGTCATGGCCGGGACGATGGGGACCCTGCAGGCCAACGAGGTGATCAAGCTGGTGCTGGGCATCGGCCAGCCGCTGATCGGCCGCCTGCTTCTGTACGACGCGCTCGGCACCACCTTCACCGAGCTGAAAGTCCGGCGCGATCCCGACTGCCCGATCTGCGGCGAGAACGCGCCCGAGATCCCCGAGTCGGAGATGGGTCAGTTCCCCGACTACGACCTCTTCTGCGCCGGTGCCGGTGGGGACCGCTAGCCGGCTCCGGCTCCACTAGGATCACCGCTCGATGGCCTCTGTCCGCATTCCCCCCGTGCTGCGCGCCAAGACCGGCGGCCAGTCCGAAGTCGAGGCTGAGGGAGGCAACGTCGGCGAGGTCCTGCGGGCGCTGACCGCCGAGCACCCCGACACGCAGGCGCAGCTCTTCGGCGAGGACGGCGAGCTCAACCGCTACGTCAACGTCTACCTCAACGACGAGGACGTGCGGGTCCTGGACGGGCTCGACACCGCGGTCAAGGACGGCGACACCGTCGTCATCCTGCCGGCCATGGCCGGCGGATCCCGCTAGCGCTCCAGCACCAGCCCGAGGAACTTCTTGGTCCGCTCCTCGCGAGGATTATCGAGGACTTCGGCGGGCTTGCCCTGCTCGACGATCACGCCGCCGTCCATGAACACGACCTGGTCGCCGACCTCGCGCGCGAACCCCATCTCATGGGTGACGACGAGCATCGTCATCCCTTCCTCCGCCAGCTCCCGCATCGTGTCGAGCACCTCTTTGACCAGCTCGGGGTCGAGGGCGCTGGTCACCTCGTCAAACAGCATCACGTGTGGTTCCATCGCCAGTGCCCGGGCGATCGCGACCCGCTGCTGCTGGCCGCCGGAGAGCCGTTCGGGATACTGGTTGAGCTTGTCGGATAGGCCGACTCGCTCCAGCAGCGCTTTCCCTTTCTCCTCGCACTCCGCTCGTCCCTTGCCGAGCACCTGCCGCGGGGCCAGGGTCACGTTGTCCAGCACCGTCTTGTGGGGGAAGAGGTTGAACTGTTGGAAGACCATGCCGACCCGCTGGCGCACGAAGTCGAGCTCCCAGCTCTGCTCGCCGGTGCCCGAGTTCGGTCCCTTGCAGATGTCGTGCCCTTCGAGGAAGATCTCGCCGTCCTCTGGGGGCTCGAGCAGGTTGACGCAGCGCAGCAGCGTGCTCTTGCCCGAGCCGCTCGGCCCGAGGATGCACACGACTTCGCCTTTTGCGACCTCGAGATCGACGCCGCGCAGCACCTCAAGCTCACCGAAGCGCTTGTGGATCCCCGCCAGCTTGACCATCGCCTCCGGCATCGACTACCCGACCTCGATGTGTGCGCCCCGCGTGACTTTGCCCTGATTGCGCTTGATCAGGTAGTCGACCAGCCGGGCCAAAGGAAGCGTGATCACCAGGAACATCAGGCCGGCGAGCATGACCGCTGAGCTGTTGAACGTTTCCGCCAGCACTTCACGGCCGATCAGCAGCGACTCGCCAAGGGCGACGACGCTGACAAGGGTCGTGTCTTTGAGCAGCGAGTTCAGTTCGTTCAGCATCGGGGCCGGGATCTTGGTGATCGCCTGGGGCACGACGATGTGTCGCATCGCTTGGCTGTGGCTCATTCCCAGTGAGCGCGCGGCCTCTATCTGGCCGGGCGGGACGGCTTCGATCCCCGCTCGATAGACCTCGGCGATATAGGCGCCATAGACGAGCGTCAATGCCAGTGCGCCGTACCAGAACGGATCCGGTTGGCCGAACCACTGCGGGATGCGGATGTCTTTGGGAATGAATTCGAGGTATGGAAGACCTCCCGAGATCAAGAGGATGATGATCAGCAGCGGCATCGCCCGGAAGACATCGATGTAGGCGATCGTCAGACCCCGTAGCGGGATGAATTTCTTGCCCGGCAGCTGACGGATGAGCGCGAGGATCAGCCCCCAGGTCAGGGCGAGCACCAGAACGACGGCGAAGAGGAGGAGGTTTTTCAGGAAGCCTTCGAGGACTTCGCTGAAGTGGTCGCCCATGACCGTGAAGTCGAAGTACTGATTGAAGAATTCGCTCATCGCTGTCTCCTCGTGGGTCCCATGCGGCTCCTCAAAGTCGAGAGGGCGCCGAAACCGGCGCCCTCTCGACTACAGCAGACTCTCTTGCCCGGTAGACGGTGTACTTAGCCGACAATCTCCTTCGGCGGTTCGAGGTGGAACCACTTTTCGTAGATCTTCGTGTAGGTGCCGTCGCCGATTACTTCTTCCAGCCCCCCGTTGATTTCTTCGAGGAGTTCGGTCGAATCTTTGGCGACCGCGATCCCGTACGTTTCTTCGGTCGGCACTTTTTCGGCGATTTCGACCCCACCGCTTTTTTCGACGGCGTTCTGCGCGACCGGGGCATCGATGATCACGGCTTCAACGGTGCCGGCCTTCAGTGCGTTGACGGCATCGGGCCCTTCCGGGTAGGGCCGGAGTTCGCCCGCGTTGGCTTTTTCCTTGCCGAGTTCGAGGCCGGTCGTCCCCTGCTGTGCCCCGACGGTCTTGCCTTCGAGGTCGGAAAGGCCCGTGATGTCACTGCCTTCCTTGACCAAGATGGCCTGTTCGGAGAGGTAGTAGGGATCGGAGAAAGCAACAGCCTTTTCGCGTTCCGGGGTGATCGTCGCGGCGGAGATCACCGCTTCGAACTTGCCCTGGCCCACGTCGCGGAAGATCGTTTCGAAAGAGGTGTCCTGGAATTCCGCCGTGCGGCCGATCTTTCCCGCGATCGCTTCCATCAGTTCGATGTCGAAGCCGGTGTAGCTGCCGGGTTTCCCTTGCTCGAACGGGGGATAGGGGATGTCGGAGCCGACCGTCAGCGCTTCCCCGCCTCCGCCGCTGGCGCTGGTGGAGCTGCTGTCGTCGCTGCTGCTTCCACATCCCGCCGCTACGAGGGAAATGACACCAACGAGGAGAACCGCGAAAAGGGCGGTGAGCCGGGTCTTGCTGGTCAAACCTGCCTCCGATCAAGGGGTAGCTGGACCCCGGCGAAGATACTTACCTCGGCAACCAGGCGCAAGGCGCGGGCTTTCGATCCGAAGCCAAATCACTCGCTATACTTTTTGAAGTAAAGGGAGACCGATGGCGCGCGACGAGCTACTCAACCGACCCTGCGGGGGACGCTTCGGCAACATTGTCGAGTCGATCGGCAACACGCCGCTCGTCGAGCTGCCGCGCCTCTCTCCCAAGCCCGACGTCCGCATCTACGCCAAGCTCGAGGGGCACAACCCGACCGGCTCGGTCAAGGACCGCGTCGCCAAATCGATGATCGAGGCGGCCGAGGCCGAAGGGGCGATCGCACCGGGGCAGACGATCCTCGAGCCGACCTCCGGCAACACCGGCATCGCGCTGGCGATGATCTGCCGCCGCAAGGGTTACCCGCTCAAGGTCGTGATGCCGGACAACGTCACCGAGGAGCGCACCCAGCTGCTGAAGATGTACGGGGCGGAGATCGTCTACTCGGAGGGGCCCAAGGGCTCCAACGGCGCCGTCGAGGTGGCGCTGGAAATGGCGCAGGACCCCGGTTTCTACATGCCTTACCAGTACGGCAACGAGGCCAACCCGCTCGCCCATTACAACGGCACCGCGGTCGAGATCCTCGAGGAGCTCGACGAGGTCACCGCCTTCGTCGGCGGTCTCGGCACCGGCGGTACCCTGATGGGCAATGGACGCCGTCTCAAGGAGGCGAACCCGGAGACGCTGATCGTCGCCGCCGAGCCGATGCAGGGGGAGCTGGTCGACGGGCTGCGCTCGCTCGATGACGGCTTCATCCCGCCGATCATCGACATCTCCTTGCTGGATCGCAAGATCATGGTCTCCAACCGCGACGCGATCGTCTGGACCCGGAAGCTTCTGGATGAGGAGGGTGTCTTCGCCGGCGTCTCCGCTGGTGCGATCGCCCGCATCGCCAATCGCATCGCCGGTGAGCTCGAGGGCGGCAACGTCGTCTTCCTGATTCCCGACGACGGCTGGAAGTACCTCTCCTCCGGCGTCTACACGAAGCCGATCGAGGAGATCGAAAACCTCGACTCGACCGTCTGGTGGTAGACGGTCACCCGTCTGCCCCGGTAAGCCCGGTCGCGTGAAGATCTCCCAACAGCTGGTCGACCAGATCCTCGCGCACGCGCGCGAGGATCTGCCGAACGAGTGCTGCGGGATGGTCGGCGGCAGCGACGGCGAGGCGACCGAGGTGATCCGGGTCGTCAACGCCGCGGCGACCCCGCTGCGCTACGAGATGGACCCGCAGGGACAGTTCGACGCGCTGAAGGCGATCGAAGACGGTGGCAACGAGCTGCTGGCGATCTACCACTCGCACACCAAGAGCGCCGCTTACCCCTCGCAGACCGACGTCAACCAAGCGGTCGCCTGGCCGGACCAGATTTACGTCATCGTCTCTCTGGCCGATGAAGACGCGCCAGATGTCAAGGCCTACCTACTCAAAGATCTGAGGATTGCCGATGTCACGCTCGACGTCTCATAGCACCGGTGCCCACAAGCGCGGCGCCCATGGTGGCGGTGGCGGTTCGCACGGCGACGACCATGGTGGCGGTGGCGGTGGGGGAGGCGGCAAGCTCGTCAAGGTCGCCTTTGCCCGCAATCAGGCCGAAGCCGAGATGATCCAGGGCCTGTTGCTGGAGGGCGGCATCCCCTGCGTCCTCAAGCGCAGCCGCGGCTTCGACGCGCCGGAGTTCATGGCGGCCGGTCCGCACGACGTGATGGTCGACTCCGGCCACGCTCACAAGGCCAAGACCCTGCTCGCCGACACGATCACCGAGAACGAGTCCGACGAGGAAGCCGAGTTGCGCGAGGAAGCGCGGCTGCGGCGCGGCGGCCCGACGACCGAAACCTCGCCGGCACGCCTGGCGCTCTGGATCGGTGCCGCCCTGGTCGCCGCCGCCGTGATCGTCTGGGTTCTCTACCAGCTGAGCTGAGGAGCATGGAGGGCGAGCGGCCTGGGACTGAGCTGTCAAAGTCGCCTTCCTACGCCTTCGCGCCGTCTGAGTCGGTCAGATGAGCGCTCCAGGGCGGGTCATACCGCGCAGATGGTCGCGCCAGGCGTCCTCGATGTCGCGGAAGCGGGCGTCGAAGGCATCTTCGATCGTCGGCACCGCGCCGCCCGGCTTGAGTTCGTGGATCAGGCGCTCGCAGGCCTCGGGGCCGCGCTCGTTCTCGAGCAGGTCGAAGATGGTGCCGCCGAGGATGACCGCGTCGCGGCGCGAGGGCGGGAAGGAGGGGCGGGCGCTCTCGCGCAGGCGGCGGATCACAGCGGCGCGGTAGAGGCCGACCTGGCGGGCGAAGTACTGGGCGCCGCCCTCGACCAGCCAGGCCCAGCTCAGGTAGCGGGCGAAGCGGCGCGGGGTCCAGTAGGGGGGGAGGGCGGTGTTGTTGGCGGCGATCACCAGCTGCGCGTAGAGGCGCTCGGCGGTGCCAAGCAGGGCCTCTTTGGAATCGTCGCCGGCGGCGCGCCGTTCCATGTGTGTGTCGTTGAGGACGTGCAGCTCGGTCGCCATCGCCCAGCCGGCGAGGTAGCGGCGCCCGGCCGGGGCCGCCGACCAGCGGGCGGCCGGGAGGAAGGGGTGGGCCATGGTCAGCCAGGCCGGGTTGGTGTGGATGACCACGGTGACCTCGCCGGGCACCCGCGCGAAGCGGTCTTCCAGGCGCAGCCGCAGGTCCTCCATGCGGTCGAGCGTGCGCTCGGCGTAGGCCGAGTCGTCAGTGTCGTGCCGCGCGGTAAAGCTCAGCGACTCCGTCTCGATCCAACTCATCTTTCGAGATTAGACCTGCGCTCGGCTGAGCAAGCAGACCAAGGACGCAGGGAGCGAACCGTGCTTTGCACGTGAGCGACCGAGGACGCCGGTATGCCCAGCTCAGACGAGCGCAGGTTCGGCGGCGCCGCATACTTCGCGTATCTCTTGCCTGGCACGGTCGAACTCTTCGTCGGCCATGACCGGGGTGCCCTCGAAGGGCAGGTCGCGGTCGATCTCGACCCAGGAGCGGCAGCCGTGGTACTCGTCGCGGACGCGCACGGTGACCGGGCGCGGGATGCGGTGGACCCGCAGCAGGAGGATGTGAAGGGGGTGACGGCGCTTCCAGGCGAGGCGCTTCTCGGCGTAATCCGGAGTCCAGATGTAATACGGCGAGAGGCTGTCGAGGGTGCGGCGGTCGTTGATCGTGACGTGGTCGGTCACTTCCGCCCAGGCGCGCAGTCGAACCCGGTCCGGCTGCGGGATGCCGCCGTCCTGGATCAGGGCCTTCGGCGGCGGCTCCTCGTCTGGCCAGACGCCCTCCTCGAGGGCGCGGCTCAGCTCTGGGTGATGGGACTCGCGCACCAGGTCGTTCTGCTGGTGGTCGAAGGTCGGGTAGAGGAAGAACCGCTCGTGCTCCAGTTCGAAGTGCTTGTTCTCCTCACGGATGCCGCCCTTGCGCAGAGTGAGCAGCTGCTCGCCCTCCGCTAGAGCGCGGACCGTTACTGCCCATTCCTTGAAAGCGATCGGCATGTGGAATCAGTACCTGCGAAAGAAGGTGGTAAGTCTTGGAAATTCAGGGGGCGGGCTGCGCCTCCGGACCCCTGCTGGGACCGTCCTGCCTGCCCGAGATCGCGCATTCTAGACGAGCAAGGCGAAATCGCAAAATTAAAAGCGCTTAAACATTGCCGCCACCGCCCGGAGTCTCGATTCTAAGGCGGTTTCCGGGCTTCAAATCTCCTTCGGCCTTGCTCGCCAGGGGTTCCCCGTCGAGCGTATTTCGCCCGATTTTGCCGTCGCCGGCACCGCCGCGACCGCGCGGCGGGTGGCGCCGGCGCTCGCTGATCAGAGTGAAGCGCATCGGCACCAGCGCTTCGAGCTCGCGAACGAGCCCGTCGCCACCGCTGTGGGCGCCCTTGCCACCGCTGTCGCGGCGCAGCGAGAGCTCGCGCACGCGCAAAGGGAACTCGGTCTCGAGCGCCTCCACCGGCGTGTTCAGCGTGTTCGACATCGCCACGTGGATGGCGCTGGGGCCGTCGGCGTCGGGGCAGGCGCCCTGGCCGCCGCCGAGCGTCTCGTAGTAGGTGAAGTCATCGTTGGCCAGGGTCAGGTTGTTCATCGTGCCCTGGCCCTGGGCCGGAACCGGGCGGGCCCCGCCGAGGGCGGCGATGACCAGGTCGGCGACGCGGCTGGAGGTCTCGACGTTGCCGGCGGCGACCGCGGCGGGGTGGCGGGCGTTGAGGAGGGAGCCGGCGGGAGCCATCACCTCGATCGGTCGGTGGGCCCCGGCGGAGGGCGGCGCCTCGGGGTCGGTGAGGACGCGCACGGCGAAGAACGCGGCCGATTTGGTGACCGAGAGCGGGCAGTTGAGGTTGCCGTCGACCTGGGGGTCGGTGCCGCTGAAGTCGAGCCGCAGCCGGTCGCCGGCGATTGTCGCCTCGACTTGGAGGAAGATGTCCCCTCGCGAGCCCTCGCGGTCGTCCTCGAGCACGTCCTCGGCCATGTAGACGCCATCGGGAAGAGCCGTGAGCGCCGCCCGCGTGCGGCGCTCGGCGTAGGCGAGGATCGCCTCCATCCCGTCGCGCAGCTGGGCGACGCCCAGGTGCGAGGCCAGCTCGCCGAGCCGCAGCTCGCCGACGCGGTTGGCGGCCTGCTGGGCCCTGAGGTCGGCGAGGCGCTGGCGTGGCGCCCGCATCCGCGCGGCGAGGCGCTCCAGCTCGGCGTCGTCGGCCCTGGTCGGCGGGATCACCACTCCCTCCTCCTCGAGCGTCCGCGAGAAGGCCGGCATCCCGCCCGGGGTCGGGCCGCCGATGTCGGCGTGGTGGGCGCGGCTGGCGGCGAAGCCGAGCAGCTCACCGGCGGCGAAGACCGGCGAGATCAGGGTTACGTCTGGCAGGTGGGTGCCGCCGCGGTAGGGGTCGTTAAGGATCCAGGCGCCGCCGGGGCGCTGCTCCTCGCCGAGGATCGCCGCGACCGCCTCCGGCATCGAGCCGAGGTGGACGGGGATGTGCTCGGCCTGCATCACCAGCTCGCCGGCCGCGTCGAAGAGCGCGGTCGAGCAGTCGTGGCGCTCCTTGATGTTGGCCGAGTAAGCGGAGCGGATCAGGGTCGCGCCCATCTCGTCGCAGGCCGCGCGCAGGCCGCCGATCAGGACCTGAAGGGCGATCGGGTCGAGCTCGCTCATTCCGCGGTTCTCTTTCCACTCATCTCGTGGGTTTGGAACCGCGCAACGATCGTGCCGGCCTCGTCGACCCTCGCGGTCCAGCCCGGCGGCAGGACCATGGTCGACTCCGGCAGCTCGAAGACGACCGGGCCCTGGGCTTCGGTGCGTGCCGCGGGCTCGCCGCGCAGCACAGGGGTCTCGAGCCACTCGCCGTCGAAGCGAGCCGTGCGGACGCTTTCCTCCAGGCCACCCGAGCGTGCGGCGATCGGGCACGGCTCCGGACCCGGCACGATCATCGCCAGGCCGATGCTGACCAGGACCACCTCGCCGTCGGGGTCGCGGTGGCCGTAGCGCTCCTCGTGAGCACGCTCGAAGTCCCGTTTCAGATCCTCCGGGTCCGGGCGCGGTGGTCCGGGGACCGGCAGCTCGAAGGCCTGGCCGGCGTACCGCATCTCGTAGATCAGCTCGGCCCGCGCCTCGCCGATCCCGGCACCGGCCTTGGAGATCAGATCGTCGACCTCGCTCGCGACCCGTTCGGCGTTCAACCCGGGTCCGCTCAGCATCACCGTGCGGGCGGTGTCGCGGCGGCGCTCGGAGGCGCAGAGGCCGAGGGCCGAGAGGACGCCGCTCGCCCGCGGGCAGAGGATCGTCTCGATGCCGAGCTCGGCGGCGATCGCCGCGGCGTGCATCGGCCCGGCGCCACCGAACGGCAGCAGCGCGAACCGGCGGGGGTCGACGCCGCGCTCGACCGTGACCACGCGCAGCGCCCGCACCATCTCCTGGTTGACGACACGGACGATCCCGGCGGCGGCCTCGATCGGACCGAGCCCGAGCGAGCGGGCAAGGCCCGCGACCGCCGCCTCGGCCGCCTCGGCGTCGAGGGCGACCCCGCCGGCCAGGGTCGAGTCGGCCGTGAGGTGGCCGAGCAGGAGATTGGCGTCGGTCACGGTCGGCTCGCTGCCGCCGCGTCCGTAACAGGCGGGCCCGGGGTCGGCGCCGGCCGAGCGCGGTCCGACCCGCAGGGCGCCGCCGCCGTCGCGCCAGCCGATCGAGCCGCCACCGGCGCCCACGGTGTGGACGTCGACCATCGGCAGCTGGATCGTGCGGCCGCCGATTTTGCGCGAGTCGGTGCGCCGCACCTCGCCGTCCTCGACCACGCAGACGTCGCAGGAGGTACCGCCCATGTCGAAGCCGAGCGCGTTGCCGTCACCGCTGACCCGGGCCAGGAGCCCGGCGCCGACCGCGCCGCCGGCGGGTCCCGAGAGCACGCTCCAGGCTCCGGCGCGCGCCGCCTCCCGGGCGGGGGCGACGCCGCCGGAGGACTGCATCACCAGCGGCTGAGGTAGTCCCGCCGCGGCCGCGGCCTCGCCGAGCTGGCCCAGGTAGCGGCCCAGCGGCGGGCTCAGGTAGGCGTCGATCGCCGTCGTCGAGCAGCGCTCGTACTCGCGGAAGCGGGGCAGCACCTCGTGCGAGGCGGAGACGTGGACGCCGGGCAGCCGCTCGCGCAGGTGGGCGGCGATACGGCGCTCGTGCGCGGGGTCGAGGTAGGAGAAGAGCAGGCAGATCGCGACCGACTCGGCGCCGCTATCGCGCAGCCGCTCGGCCAGCCGCTCTGGCTCGTCCTCGCCGAGGGGGGCGAGAACCCCGTCCGGGCCGATCCGCTCGTCGGCCTCCAGCCGCAGCCCGGGCTCGACCAGCGGCGTCGGCTTCGGCGCGCAGAGGCGGTAGAGGTGGGGGCGGTCCTGGCGGCCGATCTCGAGCAGATCGGCGAAGCCCCTGGTCGCGATCAGCGCGGTCCGCGCGCCGCGTTCCTCCAGCAGCGCGTTGGTCCCGACCGTCATCCCATGCGCGAAGACCTCGACCTCGGCGGCGCTCGCGCCGGCTCGCTCGAGGACCGCTGCGATCGCGTTCATCACCCCGGCCGACTCCTCGCCGGGCGTGGTCGGCACCTTGGCGGTGTGGACGGCGCCATTGTCGAGCAGGGCGGCGTCGGTGAAGGTCCCACCGACGTCGACCCCGAGCAGCATCGGTTGAAGCTACCGCCACTCCTCGCGGCGGACCTCGCCGTCGGCCGCGAGCACGAAGTGGACCCCGTCGAGGTCGGCGTCGGTTGCCGGGCAGTCGGTGCGCAGGTGACCGCCCCGTGACTCGCGGCGGGTCAGCGCGCTGCGGGCAATTGCCGTCGCCAATGGATAGGGGCTGGAGATCAGCGAGGCGAGGTCGTCGGGGTTGCGCTTCGGTCCGGCCCGGCGCCAGACCGCGTCCCGGATCTCCTGCGTGGGCGGGTCGAAGGACCACTCGGGAAGGGACGGACGGGCGCCGCCGGCCTCCTCCGCCACCGCCGCCGACGCGGCGCGGCTGCCGAAGACGAAGCACTCGCTGAGCGAGTTGGAGGCGAGCCGGTTGGCGCCGTGGAGGCCGGTGCAGGAGGCCTCGCCGACGGCGAAGAGGCCCGGCAGGGAAGAGCGTCCGTCGAGATCGACCACGATCCCGCCCATCATGTAGTGGGCGGCGGGGGCGACGGGTACCGGTTCCGAGCGCGGGCTCAGCCCGGCTTCGGCAAGGGAGGCGAAGACATTGGGGAAGCGGGCCGGATCGATCGCCCGCAGGTCGAGCTTGACGTCGGGGGCGCCGTCGGCCTGCATGCGGTCGAGGATCGCCGCGGTGACCGCGTCGCGGGGCGCCAGCTCGTCGGTGAAGCGCTCGCCGGCGGCGCCGAGCAGCATCGCGCCCTCGCCGCGGATCGCCTCGGTGATCAGGACGCCGTCGAAGGGAGAGCCGGGGAGGGCGACCGCGGTCGGGTGGAACTGGCAGAACTCGAGATCGGCCAGGTCCGCTCCGGCGGCGGCCGCCAGGACCGGGCCGGCGC
>DASYJK010000118.1:0-1705 GCA_035996525.1 Solirubrobacterales bacterium | reverse complement strand
CTCCTGGCGCGGCGAGTACGAGATCACCGAGGCGATCCAGGCGCTGATCGACGACGGCCACAAGGTCCAGTCCGAGGTCGTGCGCGGCTGGTGGAAGGACACCGGCCAGCTCGCCGACATGCTCGAGGCCAACCGCCTCGTGCTGGAGGAGCTGGAGACCGACCTGGTGGGAGAGATCGACGACGAGTCCCGGGTCGAGGGCCGCGTCGTCGTTGCCGCGGGCGCCACCCTGACCCGCTCGGTCGTCCGCGGCCCGGCCGTGATCGGCGCCGGCGCCTGCATCGAGGACGCCTACATCGGCCCCTACACCTCGATCGGCGCGGGCGTCCATGTGCGCCGCTCCGAGGTCGAGCACTCGATCATCCTCTCCGACTCCGTGGTCGAGGATCTGGAGACGCGGATGGAGGCGAGCCTGCTCGGCCGCAACGTCAAGCTGACCCGCAGCAATGGTCCGCCGAAGACGCTGCGGCTGCTGGTCGGCGACAACTGCGAGATCAAAATCGTCTAGTGGGGGCTTCGTCGTGAAGCTCCTGGTGACTGGCGCGGCGGGGATGCTGGGCCGCGACGTGATGCTCGCCGCCGGCAACGCCGGCCACGACCTGGTCGGCTTTGGCCGCGCCGAGCTCGACATCACCGACGCCGCCGCGCTGGCGAAGAAGTTCGACCTCGAGCGCCCCGACGTCGTCATCAACTGCGCCGCCTGGACCGACGTCGACGGCGCCGAGGCGGAGGAGCAGGCAGCCTTCGCCGTCAACGGCACCGGCGCCGGCAACGTCGCCGCCGCGGCCGCCGCGGTTGGCGCCAGCGTCGTCTACGTCTCCAGCGACTACATCTTCGACGGCCTCAAGGCCGCCCCCTATGTGGAGAGCGACCAGGTCGCCCCGCTCTCCGCCTACGGCCGCACCAAGCTCGCCGGGGAGGAGGCGACGATCGCCGCCAACAAGCGCCACTTCGTCGTCCGCTCGGCCTGGCTGTTCGGGATCGGCGGCCCCAACTTCGTTGAGACGATGCTGCGCCTCGCCACCAGCGGCAACGAGGTCCTGGTCGTCCGCGACCAGATCGGCTCGCCCACCTACACCTGGCACCTGGCCTACGGGATCGTCCGCCTGATCGAGGGGATCGAGTTCGGGATCCACCACATGGCCGCCGCCGGCCAGTGCTCCTGGTACGAGTTCGCGCGGGAGATCTTCGAGCAGGCCAAGGTCGAGTGCAAGGTGCTCTCGATCACCACTGAGGAATTCGGCCGGCCCGCGCCGCGCCCGCCTTTCTCGGCCCTGACCAGCCAGCGCGAACACGCGATCCGGCTGCCCACCTGGCAGGACGGTCTGGCCGGCTATCTCGCCCAACGACAAGCGGAGGAGGCAGCATGAAGCTGCTCGTAACCGGCGCCGCCGGCTTCATCGGATCGACCTACGTCCGGATCGCCGGCGACGAGCACGAGATCACCGTGCTCGACAAGCTCACCTACGCCGGTCGGCCGGAGAACCTGCCCGACGGAGTCGAGCTGATCGAGGGCGCGATCGAGGACCCGGCGATCGTGCGCGAGGCGATGGAGGGCGTGGACGCGGTCGTCAACTTCGCCGCCGAGTCCCACGTCGACCGCTCGATCGACGACCAGGACGCCTTCGCCCGCACCCACGTGATCGGCACCGGCACCCTGCTCGACGCCGCCCGCGAGCTCGGCGTCTCCCGCTACCTGCAGGTC
>DASYJK010000117.1:0-7914 GCA_035996525.1 Solirubrobacterales bacterium | reverse complement strand
GCGGCCGCGGCGACCCTGAAGATGATGATCTTCACCCTGATCGGCTCGCTGCTGATGCTGGTCGGGGCGATCGCGGCGGCGATCATCTCCGCCGACGGCGGCCACCTCACCTTCTCGATCGCGGCGATCCAGCAGCAGGGCCTCGGCGTCGGCAGCCAGCGCTGGATCTTCTGGTTCTTCGCCGCCGCCTTCCTGGTCAAGATGCCGGCCTTCCTCCTCCACGGCTGGATGCCCGACGCCTACCGGGCGGCGCCGCTGCCGGTCCTCGTCGTCTTCTCCGGGGTGCTCGCCAAGGTCGGCGCCTACGGCTTCCTGCGGGTGGTACTGCCGCTCTTCCCCGCCGCCACGATCGAATTCCAGGAGGTGATCCTGGTGATCGCCCTGGCCTCGATCCTCTACGGCTCGGTGATGGCCTTCACCCAGACCAACATGCGGCTGATCGCCGGTTACTCCTCGGTCGCCCAGCTCGGCTTCATCACCGCCGGGATCTTCGCCCTGCGGGCCGACGGGGCCGACGGGGCGATCCTGCAGATGGTCAACCACGGCCTCGTGGTGGGGCCGCTGTTCATCATCGTCGCGATCCTCTACGAGCGGACCGGCACCGAGGATATCCGCAGGGTCGGCGGGATGGCGCTGCGGGCGCCGGTGCTGGCGGCGCTGTTCCTGATCGTCGCCCTCGCCACCCTGGCGATGCCGGGCTCGGCCAACTTCATCGGCGAGTTCTACATCCTCAATGGCCTCTTCCAGGCGAAGATCGTCTTCGCCTTCATCGCGATCAGCGGGGTCGCGATGTCGGCCTACTACGCGCTGCGCCTCTACCAGCACGCGATGCACAACCGTAAGCCGGACGGGATCGCTTCGCGTGAGATCGGACTGCGCGACGGCCTCGTCCTCGCCCCGCTGGTCCTCTGCATCCTCGCCCTCGCCCTCTACCCGCAGCTGATCCTCCACCGCACCGCCCCGACCGTGCAGCAGACGGTTGCCGGCGTGACCCGCGGCTCGGCTCCGGAAGCGCAGCTGGCGCTCACCGAAGAGGAAGCCAAGCGGGTAATTCAGAGTGCCGTGCCCATCGACCACATCTCAGCGCCATGAACTTCCACGAACCGAACATCGACTACGCCGGCATCTCGCCGATCATCGCGCTCACCGTCGGCCTCTGCGTCGTCCTGCTGAGCGCCGTCTTCAAGCCACTGAAGCGGGCGGCGCCGGCGCTGACCCTGCTGACCCTGGCCAGCACCACCGGGCTGCTGATCTGGCAGTGGGGCGAGAACAAGAGCCTGGTCACCGGGGCGCTGCGGCTCGACGACCTGGCGATCTCGATCTCGCTGATCGCGATCCTCACCGCCGGCTTCTGCGTCCTCATCTCGACCCGCGAGCGGGCGGTCGAGGAAGCCGGAAGCGGCGAGTACCACGCGCTCCTGATCGGCTCGGTGCTGGGGATGGTGCTGCTCTCCCAGGCGCAGAACCTGGTCACCTTCTTCGTCGCGATCGAGACCCTCTCGATCCCGCTCTACATCCTCTGCGCGACCAACCTGCGCCGCGAGGGCTCGCTCGAGTCGGGCCTCAAGTATCTGATCGTCGGCTCGCTGGGCTCGGCGACGCTGCTCTACGGGATGGCCTTCCTCTACGGCGGCACCGGCTCGACCGGGTTCGAGGGGATCGCCGCCGGCATCGTCCACAACGGCGTGCTGAGCGACCCGCTGATCCTGATCGGGATCGCGATGTGCGCGGTCGGCCTCGCCTTCAAGACCTCGATCGCCCCCTTCCACCAGTGGACGCCGGACGTCTACGAGGGGGCACCGACGCCGATCACCTCGTTCATGGCGGTCGCGACCAAGGCCGCCGCCTTCGCCGTCTTTCTGCGCTTCTTCGACGTCGCCCTCGGCCCCCAGGTGAGCGAGTGGCAGCCGGCGCTGGCGGTCCTGGCGGCGATCTCGATCGTCGTCGGCAACGTCGGCGCCCTCGCCCAGGACTCGCTGAAGCGGATGCTTGGCTACTCCGGCATCGCCCAGGCCGGCTACATGCTCGGCGGCATCGTCGTCGCCTCCCAGGCCGGGGTCAGCTCGCTGGTCTTCTACCTCGCCGGCTACGCCTTCATGAACCTCGCCGCCTTCACCGTGATCGTCGCCCGCGAGCGCGAAACGCCCTTCGGCGACTCGATCCGCTCGGTCCAGGGCCTCGGCGCCGAGCGGCCGCTGCTGGCCTGGCCGCTGACGATCGCGATGCTGGCCCTGGCCGGGCTGCCGGCGACCGTCGGCTTCATCGGCAAGCTCTACCTGATCGAGGCCCTGGTCGAAGGCGACTACACCTGGCTGGCTGTCTTCATCGCCGTCGGCACGATGATCTCGCTCGCCTACTACCTGCGAGTGGTGGCGACGATGTGGATGCGGCCGGAGACGGCGAGCGCTCCCGGCGCGACCCCGGCGATCGCCGGCGCCTCCCCCGAGGCCGACCCGGTCGACCCCGAGGCCGGCCGCCGCTGGTACCTGGTCGGCCCGGCCCTGCTGGCCGCCGCCGCAACCGTCTTCTTCGGCATCGTCCCGCAGCCCCTGGTCGAGTTCGCGGAACACGCCGGGGTCTCTCTCTTCAGCTGACCGACGAACTGCATCACGTTCGTAATCTTGGGGATTACGGAAATGATGCAGTTCACCTGAAGCACCGCCATGGGCGTCCTCCTAACCACTCTCGCGATCGTCATCGCGGTCGCCGTCGGCGTCTGGTCGGAGCGGCGCTGGCCGCTGGGGGCCGCCAACGCTGCCCGCAAAGCGCTGCTGATCCTGCTCTACGTGCTGCTGCCGCCGGTCATCTTCTTCAACCTGGCCAAGGCCGAAATCGACCTCTCGCACGCGGTCGGGATCGGCCTGGCGCTGGTCGCCGTCTCACTGGCCGGCATCTTCACCTGGTGGATGGCGAGCCGGGTGCTGCGGCTGCCGCGCCACCAGGTCGGGGCGGTGATCGTCGCCGTGCTCAGCGTCAACACCGGCTACCTCGGCTACCCGCTGACCGTGGCGCTGCTGGGGCGCGCCGAGCTCTCGACCGCGGTCCTCTACGACGTCCTCGTCACCGGCCCCTCGCTGCTGTTGGGCGCGTTCGCGGTGGGGGCGGCGTTCGGAACCAAAGCCGGCGACACTCCGCGCGACCGGGTGCGGGCGTTCTTCACCCGCAACCCGCCGCTCTACGCGGCCATCGCCGGCCTGCTGGCGCCGAGCGCGCTGGCGCCGCAAGTGCTGGTCGACGCCTCGCAGGCGCTGATCGTGGCGATCCTGCCGATCGGCTTCTTCGCCGTCGGTGCCACCCTGGCGGAGGGAGCCGAGCACGGCGAGCTGCCGCTGCCGCCGCCGCTGACCAGGCCGGTGCTGCTGACCCTGGTGGCGAGGCTGGCGATCGTCCCCGCCCTGCTGATGCTGCTGGCGGCGCCGCTGATCGACCTCCCCGCCGCCTACCGGCTGATGTCGGCGATGCCGACCGGTCTCAACGCGATGGTCGTCTCCCACGCCTACGGCCTCGACAACCGGATCGTCGCCGAGGCGGTCACCTGGTCGACGGCGATCGTGATCCTCGCCGCTCTAGTCTCACTGGTGCTGTGACGCTCCACCATGCTGGGATCGAGCTGCGAGCCGCTGACGTCGACCGTGCCGTCGAGTTCTTCTCCCTGCTTGGCTTCGAGCGGGTCGAGCCCCCACCCGCGCTCGCCGACGGCTTCACCTGGCTCGAGCGCGGCGGCACCCAGATCCATCTGATGCACGAGGAGCACCCAACCGTGCCGGAGCGAGGCCATCTCGCCCTGGTCGTGCCCGACTTCGAGGCGACCCTCGAGCGCCTGCGCGAGGGCGGCTTCGAGACCCGCCCCGGCCGCGAGCACTGGGGCGCCCCGCGAGCCCACGCGGTCGCCCCCGGCGGCCATCGGGTCGAGCTGATGGCGGCAGCGCCGAGCCCGCGCTTCAGCTGAGCGGTTCGAGCCGCATCCCGTCGACGTAGCCGCGGCCCGGCGTCGCCCGGCAGGCGTAGTCGCCGCGCGAACGGGCGTAGAGGAAGCCGAGGCAGGCACCGATCGCGCGCTGCCCGTAGGCGTTGGGGTGCAGGGATTCGCGGCTGGAACCCTGGACGAAGGCAAGGCGGCGAACCCACTCGGCGCTCGCCGGAGACGGACCCGCGGACCCGACTCGGCGCGAGCGACGATCACAGAGCTGGTGACCGTCGAGTGCCTGCCGCAGGTCGAGGAACTCGGCGCCCGCCGCGGCCGCGGCGGCCCGCATCGTCGCGACGATCGAGCCGATGCCCGGGCCCTCCGCCCAATCGGCATCGGCGTTCCAGACCGGGCAGCCGCCTTCGCTGAGCCGGCTCCAACCGTCCTCCGGGTAGCGGATCCAGCGCCCCGCCGGGAACGGCGACGCGTAGCCCATCACAACCAGGCGGTACTCGGCGCGGTAATAGCCCGCGCCCAACATCGCCGCCCGGACCCCGCGCAGGGCCTTCGAGAGCCCTTCTGCCATCGCCGGTAGCGCCGCGTCAACATTCGCCTGGGCGTCGCCACGACAGAGGGCCGGATCGTCGGGATCGCTGCGCGCCCAGTTCAGCGCACAGCCCGCCACCAGTTCGCCGAAGCCAACATCGTTGGCGCCGACCGTGAGCACGATCATCCGCACGTCGTCGCGCCGGGCCAGCGCGGTCAGCTGATCGACCTGCGGCGGCTCGCCGAAGTGCGGCTCCCCACCCGAAGCGGCGGGCCAGACATTCACGAGCCGCGCCCCCGAGCAGGCCAGGTTGACCCTGCGCTCAACCGCAACCGGCGCGCTGAGGATCGGTGCCACGTCGGAGCGGTGGCAGCCGTTCTCCTCGGAGCTGCCATAGACCCTGGTCGGGTCGTACCGACAGACCCAGCCGTCGCAGCCGAAGGCGGCCCGATCAGTCCCCGACCTGGTCCCGAACGGTTCCGAGCCGTTGCCCAGCCAGCGCCCTCCCTCGCCGGAGATGAAGCTGTCGCCGAGCGCGACGATTGCGGTGGCGCCGGAGCCGGTACCCGCGCTCGCGACAGGAGCCACGCATAGTCCCACCGCGACCGAAGTGGCGATCGCCGCCCAAGCCGATGCCCTCACTTTGCTGCCATCGGCCAGTCAGATCTGGGTGATTGCGAGGAGCACATCGATCCTGCCGCTCAGTGCGCGAAGGTCCGCATCGACCCGATCGAAGCCGCGATCGACCCTCTTGCTGAGGTCGTCCAGGCGCCCGTCGGTGCATGCCTCTCTCATCGCCTCCATGATTGCAGCGTAGACAACAAGTTGCGATGTCTTACGGCGCGGATGTCAAATCTTCGCGTCTGTACCTGACTCGAAGTGAAACTACGCGGCGCGGCGCTCGTGCTTGGCGGCGAAGAGATCCCTGTCGGCGAAGCCCAGCAGCGCCTCGGGCGTATTGCCGTCCGCCGGGAACATCGCGAAGCCGGTGGTGGCCGAGACCGACCGGCTCTCGTCGTGGCCAAGGCCACGACGGGCGACCCGAGCCCGCAGCCGCGCCGCCACTTCCCCGGCCTCTTCCGCGTTGGCCTCGGGGACGATCGCCGCGAACTCGTCGCCACCCTGGCGGAAGACCGAGTCTTCGGCCCGCACCGCATCGGCCAGCGCCATCCCGATTTCCGCCAGCAACCGGTCCCCCTCCAGGTGTCCGAAGCTCTCGTTGATCGCCTTGAACCCGTCGAGATCGAGCAGGACCAGGGCGAACTCGCGCGAGTGGCGCTGGTGACGGGCGATCTCCTCGGCCAAGCGCTCATTCAGCCCGCGGTAGTTGCCAACCCCGGTCAGCTCGTCGCGGCGGGCCAGCGCCCAGAGCGTCTGGTGGCTGGCCCGCAGCCGTCGCGCCAGCAAGAGGATTCCGATCGCGACCACGGCCAGGCAGACCGCCTCGAAGCTGGCGAGGATCACCGCCTGTCCCCCGGAGAAAGAGCCGAGCACGAGCGGCAGCAACAGGCCGGCGACGATCGCCACCACCCCGGCGACGAGAAAGCCGGCGCCGATCGGGGGGCCGCCATCGGAGGTTGGCGAGGGAGGTCGGGTGCTCATAAGAATTGGGTAGGAGTGTCCCTCATTTCCGCAGGATATGCGGGAATACACGGCCCGTCGTCGGTCGCCACTACGATGCCCCGGTGCGCTATCCAGTCGAGCAGTTCACCGCCGAGGAGCAGGCGATCCTCGCGCCCCACTTCACCAACCTGGACCAACCCGTATTCGGGTTGGTGAACTTGCCGGAAACCGTCAAAGGGGCGCTTTTTGCCCGCTATTCACGCTATTCCGGGTCTGTCCGGCGCCTCTATCTGGATGAGTTCGCGGCCGACGCGCCGGCTACCGGCAGGCCCTTCGATGCCGACGAGGGCGCCCGCGCCGCACAGCTCTACGAGCGCGTCTTCGTCGGCTACGGAGACGACTCGATCGCCCAGGTCGGCGGCGCCCACGTCGCCTGCGAGTGGGTCTCCAACGTCCTCACCAAGCTGCTCCAGCGCGGTCGCCTCGCCGCCTACCTGGAGCAGTCGACCCGCTACATCCCCTACGACAAGCCGCTGCCCGGAGGCGGCTACCGCTTCTACCGAAACGATGAGCTGGGGTCGGAGTTCGCCGCCGCGATGGACGAGATCTTTGCCATCTACTCGCGCTCACTGACCGAGGTCGAGGCCTGGGCGGCCGAGCGCTGGCCGCGCGGCGAGGGCGAACCAGAGGGCCCCTGGCAGCGCTCGATCCGGGCCAAGGCGCTGGACCTGCTGCGTGGCCTGTTGCCGGCGGCGACCCTCAGCCACGTCGGCATCTACGCCTCCGGCCAGGCCTACGAGCAGCTGATCCTGCGACTGATGGCCTCGCCGCTGCCGGAGGCGCGCGCCTACGGCGGCATGATCCTCGCGGAGCTGAAGCAGGTGATGCCGAGCTTCGTCTCCCGGGTCGAGCGGCCCGACCGCGGCGGCGCCTGGGTCACATACCTGGAGCAGCGACGCGCGCGGACGGAGGGCTGGGTCTCCCGACTCGGGCTCGACCGGCGCGACGCGGGCGACGCCGCCCCCTCAGTCGAGCTGGTCCACGTCGACGGCAGCGAAGAGGGCCTGCTTGCCGCCTGCCTGCTGGAGGCCGCCGCGGTCCCCGAGACCGAGATCCTCGCCCGCATCGACGTGCTCGACCGCTCCGAGCGGGCCGAGCTGCTGGCGGCCCTGGTCGGCGAGCGCGCCAACCGCCGCCATCGCCCCGGCCGCGGCTTCGAGGCGCTGCGCTACCGCTTCGAGATCGTCTCCGACTACGGCGCCTTCCGCGATCTGCAGCGCCACCGGATGCTGACCTGCCAGTGGCAGCGGCTTGGTCCCGACCTCGGCGCCGGTGTCCCCGACGAGGTGATCGAAGCCGGCGCTGGCGGCGAGTTCGAACGGGCGCTGGAGATCTCCCGGATCGAGTACGAGCGCCTGGTCGCCGCCGGCCTCGCCGAGCAGGCGCCCTACGCGCTCAGCCTCGCCTACCGGATCCGCTACACGCTCGACCTCAACGCCCGCGAGGCGATGCACCTGATCGAGCTGCGCTCCGGCCGCGAGGGCCACCCCACCTATCGCGCCGTCGCCCAGGCGATGCACGAGCGGATCGCCGCCATCCACCCCGGCATCGCCGCCACCATGAGCCACGTCGACACCTCGGCCGAGCCGCGGCTGGAGCGGATCATGAGTGAGATCCGAACCCATCGCAAGCAGGTTCAGGCGGCCGAGCAGGTCGAGTCGCCGCCGGGTCTCAATCCGCTCGGATAGGCAGCGCCGCTAGTTGTAGTTACTCAGCACGTTGTTCCAGCTCAGCAAGCCGAGCTGCGGGCGGTCGATGGCCAAGGGAGCCGTGTCGTCTGCGGAAGTTGTAGTGATCGAGCCAGCCGGGCAGCGCCGCGGTGCGCTCGGCCGAGGAG